>CANQSK010000005.1 GCA_947626475.1 uncultured Lachnospiraceae bacterium | reverse complement strand
AAGCCGACTGAAGAACAGCTCCAGGAAGTGAGAGAGGCAAAGAATAGACCGATTGTATTTGACGAGGATTGCCCTGAACTGTCGCCGGCAATGTATAAGGCGTTCCGGTGCTCCGTTATCCAGCGAAATCGAAGAAAAGAAGCGTGATTTATGCAAGTCCTGGCATAAGGAACATATCGGACATTTTATGGAGAACTGAATAGAAGTTTTGCTTTCAGTGTTTCCCGATGCTGAAAAGTTTATCGTAAAGTACAGGTAAACTGAGAGCAGACTTAGAGATGTGCGGCAAAATAAAGAGTATCAGCTTGTCTGTCAGGAACGGCTGGTACTCTTATTTTTGGTTCTTTTTCAAGTAGAAGTGAGTTTTACCCTATCCTGCAGTGAATAGCTAAGAATATTAATTGTTTTGCATTTACTAGTGATAATGTTTATACTATACAAAATTTTATTCTGGCAAAGATCCGGAATTTAGAGAAGGAGATATATTCCGAATCACTGTGCCTTTGGATGAAGCCTATTCCTATGATCATGATTTTTGGGGGAATAGTTCCGTAAGTAATGCGACTAAAGAGGCTAAAAGAGAGACTAAAGCTGCAACTAAAGAGCACCAAAGAAAGCTTGATTTGTCAGAAGATGAGTTATTGTTGCTGAAAGTGATTCATGAAAGGAATAACATTACTTAAAAACAGCTGCGTGAAGAGACAGGTATCCCGCTGGGAACCATCAAGAATGAAAAAGGCAGGTTTGCGGTTGTATAATCCAACGGAGCATGATAAAATGTAATAGTGGCAGTTCAGGTTTATGGCAGCGTGGAATGATGACGGCTGCCGTAAAATTTTGATACGATTTATAGATGAAAAAGAGGTAACGCTATGCACAGGGAATTTTTAATGGGAAATGAAGCGATCGCGCTGGGAGCCATTGCCGCCGGAGTCAATCTCGCGGCGGGATATCCCGGCACTCCTTCCAGCGAAGTCCTGGAGACGGTAGCGAAACGGCGCCCCCGCGGAACGTATGTAGAGTGGTCGGTGAATGAGAAGGCCGCTATGGAGGTGGCGGCAGGGGCTGCCTATGCCGGGGCCCGCGTCATGGTGACGATGAAGCAGGTTGGCCTGAATGTGGCGTCCGATCCGCTTATGAGCCTGGAATATATCGGCGTCAAGGGCGGCATGGTGGTGCTGGTGGCGGACGATCCGGGCCCCATTTCCTCTCAGACCGAGCAGGATACGAGACATTTTGCCGCATTCTCCAAGGTGCCGTGTTTTGATCCGTGCTCTGCCCAGGAGGCTTATGAGATGGTGCAGGAGGCCTTTGACTATTCGGAAAAATACGGCACGCCCGTTTTCCTGCGGCCCACCACGAGAGTTTGTCACGGGTACGCCTCGGTGACGGTGAAGGATGCGGACGAATACCGGGTCAACAGTCCGGATGGTTTTATCAAAGATTCCGGCCGGTGGGTTATTTTCCCCCGCCTGTCCCTCCGAAATCATGAAAAGATCGAAGCGAGAAATGAGACTCTTGCCGAGGATTTTTCTTCCTATGAGAGAAATTGTATCTATCCGCCCGACAGAAGAAACGACGCGTCCGGTTTTGGGACAGCCGCAGGCAGAGATGACGCGTCCGGCTTTGGGACAGCCGCGGGCAGAAACGATGCGTCTGGCGCCGGTCCGTTCGCCGGTACAGGAAAGAAGGGCATAGCCGCCGGCGGGATCAGCTTTACCTACGCGATGGAAGCGCTGAAGGACAGCCCGCAGTCCGCCAGGCTTTTTAAGGTTGCCACGCCCTTTCCTTTCCCGGAAAAACTGGCTCTGGAATTCCTGGACGGCCTGAATGAGGTCCTCTGTCTGGAAGAGCTGGATCCGGTCATTGAGCGTGAACTGACCTATCTGTGCGGAAAACATCATCTTCCGGTAAAAATATTCGGGAAACTGACCCATCATGTAAAGAACGCCGGGGAGAACAGCAGGGACAGTGTGAATCAGAATATCTCTGATTTTCTCGGCGGCGCGGCAGGACAGGAGGATATTTCCCGGTCCCAGGCCCAATCGCCATCCCAGCCGTCTTCCCAATCATCCTCCCAGTCGTCCTCTCAGCCGTCCCTTCCGGTGCGTCCTCCGGTGCTCTGTGCGGGATGTCCTCACCGGGCGTCCTTCTATGCGGTAAAAACCGCCATGAAGGGGAAAAAGACGATTTTCTGCGGAGATATCGGCTGTTACACCCTGGGAAACGCCATGCCTCTTGACATGGTGGATACCTGCCTGTGCATGGGCGCGGGACTTGGCATTGCCCAGGGCGTAAGGCGGATCGAGCCGGATACCACCTGTTTCGCGTTTGTGGGCGATTCCACGTTTTTTGCCTCCGCCATCACGGGCGTAGTGAACGCCGTGTATAATCAGGCCAACATGACCCTTGTGGTGCTGGACAACTCCACTACCGCCATGACCGGCCATCAGCCCCATCCGGGCACCGGCCGCACGGTAATGGGCGACGTGACGGCCAAGGTCAGCATCGAGGCGGTTCTGCGGGGTATCGGCGTTTCTGTGGTGGAGACGGCGGATCCCCTGGACCTATCCGCGTCCGTCGCCTGTGTAAAACGGGTCGCGGCGGAGCCGGGCGTGAAGGCCATTCTGTTCCAATCGCCCTGTATTGCCATAACAAAACCGTCTGGCTGTCTGCATGTCGACCAGGACCGCTGTATCCGGTGCGGGAAATGTATCCGGGAGCTTGGCTGCCCGGCGCTGATCACAGACAACGGCCGCGTGTGCGTGGACGCTTCCCTCTGTACCGGCTGCGGGCTCTGCGCCCAGGTATGTCCGGTAAAGGCCATTGGAGGAGGTGACGGCAATGAATAAGAATATCATACTTTGCGGCGTCGGCGGCCAGGGTACGATCCTTGCGTCCAAACTGATCGCCGCGGCCGCTATGAAGAAGGACCTTCCGGTTATGAGCGCCGAAACCATCGGCATGGCCCAGAGAGGCGGGAGTGTGTTCAGCCATGTGCGCATCGGGGAGGGCATCTGTTCCCCTATGATAGCCAGGGGCACAGCCGATCTGATACTGGGGTTTGAACCCGGCGAGGCGGTGCGTATGCTTCCTTATCTGAAGCCGGACGGGCAGGTTGTGGTGAGCAGCCGTGCCATCATGCCGGTAACCGCCACGCTTTCCGGTTCCTCCTACAGCGGAGACGTGATGATTACATATTTGAGGGAGCAGGTCCGCGGCCTTTATGTGGTAGACGGGGAGCAGGCGTGCCGCAAGATCGGTTCGCCCAAGGTACTGAATATTCTTCTTCTGGGAGCGGCAGTCGAAAGCGGCGCCCTGGGATTTACGGAGGAGGAGCTTCGGGAGGTCATAAAGGAACGGCTTCCGGAGAAATTCCATGAGATCAATTTCCGCGCCCTCCGCTACGCGCGTGAGCGGAAAGAAACGGATCATTAGCGGAAAGAAACGGATCATTTTGAGACAGAAGCCCTGTAGACGCGTGAAACCGTGCGGGGCAGAAAAGATAAATCAATCAGAAAGGATTAATCAACCATGAAGATTTCAGAGTTACAGATCAGCCAGGTAAATAACCAGATCCAGGCGCTGAGAAAAGCGGGCAGCTTCTATGGGAAGAAGCTGGAGGAAGCGGGCATCTTGGGCGTGTCCACCCCGGAAGATTTCGAGAAGCTGCCGTTTTCGGAAAAGAGCGACCTTCGGGAGGCCTATCCCCTGGGACTTATGACGGCCCCTGAGGAGAAGATCGTGCGGATCCATTCCTCATCCGGAACCACGGGGCTTCCGGTTATCATTCCATACACCGCCAAGGATGTGGACGACTGGGCGATCATGTTTGCCCGCTGCTATGAGACGGCAGGCATCACCAATAAGGACCGCATCCAGATCACCCCGGGATACGGCCTGTGGACCGCTGGGATCGGCTTCCAGAACGGAGCCGAGAAACTGGGAGCCATGGCCATTCCCATGGGCCCCGGCAATACGGATAAACAGCTTCAGATGATGATCGATATGAAGTCTACGGTGATCTGCGCCACCTCATCCTACGCCCTTTTACTGGCTGAGGAGATTCAGAAAAGAGGCCTGCGGGATAAGATCTGCCTGAAGAAGGGCGTGATCGGCTCGGAGCGCTGGGGTGAAAAGATGCGCCAGCGGATCCGCACCGAGCTTGGCATTGAGCTTTATGACATTTACGGCCTGACGGAGATCTACGGTCCGGGCATCGGCGTCAACTGCAAATACGAGACGGGTATGCACTACTGGGACGATTATATTTATATTGAGATCGTGGATCCCCAGACGCTTAAGCCGGTGCCGGATGGGGAACCCGGCGAGATCGTGATCACGACTCTTGTGAAGGAAGGAGCTCCCCTGATCCGTTACCGTACCCATGATCTGTCCCGGATCATCCCCGGAGAGTGCCCCTGCGGAAGCAAATTCCCACGGCTTGACATTATCATGGGCAGAACCGATGATATGATGAAGATCAAGGGCGTCAATGTGTTCCCGAGCCAGATTGAAGAGGTGCTTCGTGAATTCCCGGAGGTGTCCAGCGAATACCAGATTCGGATCTCTCACCTGGACGGAAGAGATACCATGCGCATCTATGTGGAAACCAACGGAAGCGTGAGTTTCGCGGATCTGAGCGACCGGATCGCGGCGAAAGTGAAGAGCCGCATCGGTTTTACCCCGCTGGTGAAGGTGGTGGAGATTGGCGTTCTGCCGCGGAGCGAGAAGAAATCGAAGCGTGTGATCGACGAAAGATACGAATAGGAACTGATCTGCGGATCGTTTTCCGGAAATATCTGCAGAAGGCAAACGGCCGTTTGCAGTAGCCTTATGAATCTTATCCAGACGCTGACTCATCACTTGATAGACTATAAGTTTGAAGACGGCAGGCACCGGTCATCTAAGATGCGGTACTGCCGTCTCTTTGGCATCATGATGTGCCAGCTAATCTTGATGATTGTCAATAGGTTTGCTCAATTCTTTTATCTGACGCTCCAGATCCTGAATTCTGCCGTCGGAAATCTCTTTTTCTTTCCGCAAAGCATCAAATTTATCCTGTAATTCATGATATGCTACGGCAAGATTTTGGTGAGCGGCCCATTCTCTGTGAAACAGATGCTCCAGCTTTGCGTTGTTGATGATTAGGACACAGTCATGGACAAAACCGTCTGAAACGCCGACCTTTCCGTAATACCATTTCCCTGACGGATTGTCTGTCGGATGGTATGTCCCAGATTGCCCATCAGTATGTCACCGACAGAAACCTGCTGGTGGTTCAGCTGAAATACTGCTGGTACCGGCCAGGAAGAGGAGATACCGGAGCAGCTCTGAAAATAGACGTTAACTTCGGCGATTATCCGGCCGCCAGAGAGACGAAAAAAACGCAGACTTATCAAATCTGCGACATCTTTTTTGTATGTTTACCATAGGGTATTTTACTATACTTATTGCTGAAATTCAATAGTAACAGGGGATTTTTTTTTAATACTCCGATCATTTTCTTGCCATAAACGGCAGAAAAAGGAAGTTTTAACAGGATTTAAGCCGAAGCGCAGTCAGCAAGCGCAGTCATGATCTCAAATGTGTCTTGATTGATAATCCTTTGTAATTCCTTGAATTTTTTCACTTTTCATTTATCTTTTTCCCGTTAATCGCAGTCAAAAATGGCAGTCAAAATTTTGATAGATGCCATCATTTAGTGGTATATAAGATAAAAAATGCCTGATTTTATTATTAATTCATATAATTGGCTATTGTTTGACCGGAAATGTCGCAGAGTTGATAAATCTGCGAAACCGCGGCGAAAGGAACGGAATATGGTCAGTAAAGAAAACGAAAAGAAATATATGTTCAAGAATGATTTTGTGTCGGAGCTGGCTGAGAGGACGGGTATGACGGAAGATGAAGCTGACAGGGTTACGCATACGTTTCTGGAGATATTATCCGACAGCTGGAGTGTAAAAAGGCCTGTGTGCTTCCGGGGGTTTGGGATCTTTGAGATACGGCCCACCAGCGAAAGACCTGCAAGAAACCCCAAGACACTGGAGGACGTGATCATTCCTTCGGGGTACAAGCCCGTATTCAGGGCGAGCAAGAGATTGAGAAGATCCGTGAACCAGAATATAGCTGCCCGGGCCGATCAATGAGAATCAAGTCGATACAAGAGGTGATAACATATGGAGTACCGCCGCAACCCGGTGAGCGGAAAGCTCTACGATATCAGTCAGCGACGTAGCCATATGCAGGAGGTTTATTCAAGGAAAAGCCGGATCTATAAGGCAGCAAAGCGTTTTTTTGACATCACGCTATCCTGCGCGGCGTTGATTGTCCTGTCCCCGCTTTTGGCGGCGACGTCCGCGGCAATCCTGCTGGACGACGGCGGGCCTGTGATCTTCTCTCAGGACAGAGCCGGCAAGGACATGAGACCGTTCCGGATCTATAAATTCCGCAGCATGTGCAGGGACGCCGATAAGCAGCTCCCGGAAATGCTCAAATACAACGAGCAGACCGGACATGCCTTTAAGATCAAAGACGACCCGCGCATTACCCGTGTGGGCAGATTCATCCGCCGCTGGTCCATCGATGAGCTGCCGCAGCTGGTGAACATCATAAAAGGGGATATGAGTATCGTCGGTCCCCGGCCGATCCTGCTCTTTCAGATGGAGGAGAGCAACGACTATGAAAGGCAGCGTCTGACAGTTCAGCCGGGTCTTACTTGCTACTGGCAGATTGGCGGACGTTCCGATATCAAGTGGGACGAGTGGATCGAACTGGATCTGGATTACATCGAGGACATGGGCTTTTGGACGGATCTGGTGATGATAATAAAAACGATCCCCGACGTGATTCGGGGGGTGGGGCTGAATGAGGTGACGTTCTGTGAGGATCCGCTTCTATATCAAGAGACTATTGGGGTGGCCATTATATTCTTCTGAGATAAGAATAGTAAAAGCAATTGATGACGCGGAAGTAGTCTCATTTGATATGTTTGATACCCTGGTGAAAAGAGACGTCCGACTGCCGGAACAGATTCATGAAATCGTTGAGCGTAAATTTAATAAACAACATACGGACCAGTTAAATGATTACCGTCTAAAAAGAATCAGGGCGGAAGCACTTGCAAGAAAGAACTCAGCAAATGAAGAAATAACATTAAAAGAGATATTCCAATATCTGGAGAAATATCCTGCGGAAATAAAGACGGAATTATATAATCTGGAGATTGAGACGGAATTGGAGATGTGCTGTCCGGATCATTCTTTTTCGCGGTTGTACCGTTATGCCTGCCAGAAAGGAAAGCATATCGTTATAACATCAGATATGTATCTTCCGGAGAACGTCATAAGAAAAATGCTTAATAAATGCAATATCACCGATTATGAAAAATTGTATCTGTCTTCGTCTTACAAAAGGAAAAAACGGACTGGAAAATTGTTTGACTGTATAAAAGCGGATTATCCGGGAATGCAGCGAAAGATATTACATATAGGCGATAACGTTATGGGAGATTATCTAGTCCCTTTGAGAAGAGGGATTAGGTGCTGCCTGATTAATGGAGATAAGGATAACCTGCGTTATTGGAAACGTCCAAACGCAGAATCGGGATTAACCGACAGACACTGGTTATATGCTTTCCTGAATAACAGGATCTTAAAGATGGATGACAAAAGCGATGCATCCGTGATCGGTTATGAAGTCATTGGGCCGATCCTGCTGGGATTCTGTCAATGGTTATATGAAAGAGTTCATGAAGATGGGATCGAGAAATTGTTCTTTTTGAGCAGAGAAGGCAGATTTCTTCAGGAAGCATATCATGTAATGCATCCGGAAGAAAGCATGCCTCAGTGTTATCTGTATGTGTCGCGCAGGGCGCTTCTGGTCCCTTTAGTCTTAGAAACAAGAACTTATGATGATCTGATCGATCTGATGAAGCCATTTTTGCATGCGCCTCAGCTGGAGACCATTGGAGAGATCTGTTCCCTGGATAAGAAGGAATATGAGAAAGGTCTGAGAAAACTGGGACTTGATATCAGGATACCGGTTTATGAGGTGGATGAAGGGAGAAAGGCGGCTGTGTTCAACCTTGTACATGAACTGGGACATATTCGCTTTTTGCAGCAGAAGAATCTGCTCAACCGGTATCTTGAACAAAATGGTTTTGGCAGAAAAATCGGGATCGTGGACATCTGTTCAAGCGGAACGATGCAAAGATTCCTGACAAGAGCGTTTCGCAAGAGGGACGTAGAAATAAATGGTTATTATATGGGGGTCAGAAATGTAGAACATGAAAAATATTATCTGGATATGAAGCGTTTCGGCTATCTGTTCAGTCCGGGAAAAAACAAGGATATCAATTATGCGATACGTTTCACGACTGAACTTTTTGAGACTCTTTTCCTAAGTACGGAAGGAAGCGTCCTGGCGTATGAGAGAGAGAACGGCATAGCTGTTCCGGTTCTGGATGAAGTGGAATATGGAGAGAAAGAAAAGAACTTTATTGAGACAGTCCAGTGTTCGGCGCTGCGATTTCTGAAAGAAACAAGGGACAGCGGATATATGGATGATCAAAGGCAGTTGGATCCCGAGGATGTTTTTCAGGGTTATGTATCACTGGGTGTGAGGCCATCCATGCGGACGGTTGAGTTGTTTCAGGATTTTGTGCATACGGACGGAACTGTCAGACACGCGATAGTCCCAAAATATTCTTTTCTTTATTACTTTATGCACCCAAGGAAATGGAAAGCGGAGTTTGAGACCAGTGAGAATAAAGTCTTTTTCCTAAGAAAGACTATGAAGCTTAATCTCCCCTATGTAAAGATATTGAAATGGATTGAAGAAAGAGGTATGACCAGTCGATATCAGAGACACTTTATAAATAGACAGAACACCTGAGAAAAGCAACAGAAATGAGGTGAAAAGGGTAGTATGCATATTCTGTTTGTGGCGGATGATGATGATAAGTACGGCGCGTCACATTCCATGTATCAGATGATCAAAGAATTATTAAGAATAGATGATAAGATTAAGATCAGCGTGATACTGACAAGAAGATCAGCGATGAAAGCGTCTTATAAGGCATTAGGATGTAATGTCTATCCTGTTTCTTATCAACCGTTTATGTATGACAGGCCGGAACAGAAGTGGAAGTTTCCAGTAAAATATATCTTATATGGAATGCTCTATTATTATGGCAGGATGTGCGGGATACGAATGCTTGAAAAAAAGCTGGATGTCGGGCAGGTAGATATCATCCATTCAAATTCATCACGAGAAGACTTTGGAGGGCAGTTAGCGTTAAAATACCATAAACCATTGATCTGGCATGTGAGGGAATTTGGCGATCTGGATTATGATGTTTATTCTTACAGGAAAGATTTTATCCATTTCATGAGTATATCGGCCGTGAGACTGATCGCGATATCGGACGCTGTACGTTGGCATTGGATAAAAAAGGGGATTAAGGAAGAGAAAATCAAACGGATCTATAACGGGGTTACGGAAAGCATAAAAAAGAAGGAATCTTATATAAAAGCAGAGGGAGAACCGGTCAGATTTCTTATAATGGGATCACTTTGTGAAACCAAGGGTCAATACCAGTTGATTCAGGCAGTGGGCCGTATGTCTGCGGATGAACGGAGGAAAATCAGAGTTGATATTGTAGGCGGCGGTAAATCAAGATATATCAATTGCTTAAAGAAACTTATCAGAGAAGAAGATCTTGAAAAAGAAGTTCATCTGCTTGGATATAGAGAGGATTTTTATCAGGAAATAGCGGGATATGATTGCGGGGTCATGTGTTCACGATCAGAAGGGTTTGGGCGGGTCACAGTTGAATATATGATGGCCGGACTGCCGGTTATCGCTTCCGATACAGGAGCAAATCCGGAAATAGTTAAAAGTGGAGAAAATGGTCTATTATACAGATTCGGTGATGAGAGAGATTTAAAAGAAAAATTGCTTGCCTTGATGGAAAATCCATTTTTACGCGAGAAGATGGGCCGCTTCGCAAGAGTATACGCAATGCAGAATTTTACGGCGAGACTGAATGCAGAGGAAGTGTATAAAGAATATCAAGAGATATTGCTAAATAAATGATGCGATGTTCTGTCATGCCATCATATATATCAGAAAATATCAAGATAGGATTTGCATCATGGGGAGATGAGAATGAACCGATTGCAGAAATTTGAAAATCTATATATTGCGACGGTCATGTTCTGGTACAGTCTGGAGTTTGTTTTTAATACGAACTTAAAGCAAATTGCGGGAATACCGATAGCGTATTTTAAAATACTTCAGATAACGGTAACATTGTCCCTGCTAATTTTGCAGATTGTTTTTTTACAAAAATATACTCTGAATGAGATGCGGTTTATCATATGTGCTTCCTTACTTGTTCTTATCAGTACATTACTTGCCAGGGATAAGAGACTTATGTTTGTCTGGCTGTTCGTGGCAGCGGCAAAGGAGTATGATTTTGACCGGACGATCCGTTGGATTTATCGATTTCTCCTTATCGGAATTCCATTGGTTGTGTGTCTTCATTTTGTAGGAGTTATTGATAATTCATTAATGCCTGAAAGAAATGGGATTATGCGAATGTCGCTTGGGTTTGCGCATCCTAATCAGCTTGGGTTATATGTATTTGATCTGTCAGTATGTCATTGCTATCTGAGACGCGGGAAAGTAATTGTGGCTGATTTTGTCTTATTTCTTTTTGCAGAACTATTTGTGTTTCTTGTCCCAAACGCCCGCAGCGCTGCCGTATGTGTTTTAGCTCTTATTCTGTTAATGGCAGCAAATTTGTTCTTC
The DNA here is from genome assembly GCA_947626475.1 of uncultured Lachnospiraceae bacterium. Taxonomy (GTDB): domain Bacteria; phylum Bacillota; class Clostridia; order Lachnospirales; family Lachnospiraceae; genus UBA3402. Next base: position 35,032 of record CANQSK010000005.1, on the reverse strand, counting down.
CCGTATTTGTTCTGTAAGAAAGCTATTTTAGTAAAAATGGCAGGCATGTTAAATCTGATCAGTGTGATTATGTCATATATTGATGTGAAAGCGATACCGATTCTTGCCAGAATTGATTCTATTATGGCCCAGAGATTTTCAAGCAGTCACATGGTTTGGGAGAGATTTGGTCTTTCTGTTTTGGGCAGGAAAATTTATGCAGGACCGGGAAGTCAGGAAATAGTAGGTACGCGGCTTTTCTTAGATAATTCCTACAGCGCTATATTGCTCCGTTATGGGATTATTCTTTTTGTGGTATTTTCGGCGGGGTATTTGTACGCAATGTATTGCTATGCCAGGAAGGAAAGGAATGATTTGGTTATTATATTGTTCCTTTATAGTCTGTATGGCATGATGGAAAATTGCCTTTTTACTGTTCAGCATAATGTATTCCTCTTATCAATGGCAGCAGTATTATATAACGCAAATGAAACAGAAAAGGAAACGCATAGTTTTATAGAAATACTTCAGAATCATGTAAAAATCGTGGGTAGAAACGGATAGGACAAATGGAAAATACTATAAGGAAGAATTACATCCTTAACTGTAGTTATCACATATTTGGTTTGGTCATGCCTGTCATTATGACCCCTTATCTAACCAGAACGCTGGGCAGCGATGGTATTGGGCAGTATGGTTATTATTATGCATTTGTTACCTGTTTTCTGGCATTCGCGCAGTTGGGCATAAGCAGATATGGGAGTCGTGCCATAGCCAAGGTGAACAGAGATTTGATGCAGAAAAGTCAGTCGTTTTTTGAAATCTGTCTCCTGCAGATGTTTTTCACTGTTCTGGTCACTATCGGATATAGCATATTTGTTGTGTTTGTTCTAGATAATGATGCGGTCGCCTGGACATTTTTAATTATGCTTGCAGCAAATGCGTTTGATGTAACATGGTTTTTCTTTGGAATGGAGAGGCTTGGAATTGTTGTATTCAGGAATTTTGTTATCAAGATTATAATGCTATTTTGTGTATTGACATTTATCAAAAAGCAGGAGGATGTCTGGCTTTATGCATTGATTGTTTCCGGATGTACACTCGCGGTAAATATCTGGGTGTGTATCAGTCTTTATGGAAATGTCAGTTTTCCTAAAAGCAGGTTAAATCTGCGGCAGCATTTGCGGCCGGTCTTTGTACTTTTTTTTGCCGATTTTGGCAGTTAGTATATACCGGGAGCTGGATAAAGTCATGTTGGGAGCGATTTCAGGAATGAAAGAAGTTGGCTACTATGAGAGCAGCGAACGTGTCCTGCATATACCGTTAGCCTTGGTTACTTCTCTTGAAGGAGTGATGTTGCCCCGGATTAGCAGTCTGATGAACGCAAAGCGGCCAGTGAAGGGGGAAAAGTTTTATATTTATCGTTCAATTCTGTTTTTGATGTTTGCAACAAGCGCCTTGAGTTTTGGACTTATGGGTATTGCGGATGAGTTTGTTCCGTTGTTTTTCGGAAAAGGGTTTGATGAATGCGTGAGTATTTTACGGATCCTGTTACCGTGTTGTTTGTTTCAGGCATTTGCCAGTGTGATTCGCACACAATATTTGCTTCCACACGGTATGGATATACAATATGCGTCGATACTTTTGCTAGGTGCTATATGTAATGTGATTCTCAACGCAGTATTGATTCCACATTTCGCCGCATTCGGAGCAGGAGCAGCAACATTGATAACGGAAATGCTTGTTTGTGTTGGTCATTGCTTTATTGTAAGGAAAGAATTGCCTTTAAAAAAATATATAGCGGCATCCTTCCATTTTATCGGTGGAGGTATGGTTATGTTCGTAATCCTCCGGCTTATTCGTTTTTCGGGTTTTTATCTATGGAAAGCAGTCCTGCTTAAAATACTGGTTGGGATGGGATTGTTTTTCGGGATTATGTTTTTAGAGTGGATGTTGATAAAATACTTGTCTAGTGGGATATCAGATCTGCTTAACGGTAAATAATGTTTAAAGCCGAAGGTATAGGAAAAATAGGGAAGGTTAAGATGGAAAATCAAAAAAGCATAGTTTTCGTTGCTGGTTCTTATATTTGGACTACCTGACAGAAATTCTTGCAGTAGCTTTTTCTGTGGGAATATGGAGGGTCGCGTCAGGCGGGTATGTTCCGGCAGATTGGAAACAGCTGGTCTGGACCGTATGCGCGCAGACGGGTATTGCGGTTGTTATGTAGCAATTACTGTGTGGTAGAGCAAGCGGCGTTATTTGAGACGTGATGGATACAGAGAAAGGCAAGCGGCATAATGTGTAAAAACAGCAACGAAAAGCAGGTAGATATAATGAAGAGAAGTTTTATGGAGCGCAGATATCTATGGACATTTGCTTCTGCAATGTTTTTTGGAGTTATCGCGAATATCGGTATGTTTACAAATAAATTCTCTTTTCATGATGATATGGGCGCTTTATTCCATGTCGGCGCTACGGTAAAGTCAGGAAGGTGGCTCCTTGAACTGCTGGGGCAATGGTCAGAAGACATATGGGGAGTATTTAGTCTTCCGGTGTGCGGTGGTCTGCTGTCGCTGCTTTTGCTGGCGGCTTCATCCGTAATTATTGTGGACGTACTTGAGATTTACTCTTTGGGAAATTGTGTTTTGATGGGCGGACTGCTTGTGACATTTCCGGCTGTTTTTTCAGTGTTTGCCTATATGTTTACCGCGCCATATTATTTTCTTGCGTTTTTCATGACAGTAATGGGCTCCTATCTAATCATACGTTTCAGATGGGGTGGTTATATTCTGGGAATTATATTGATCGGAAGCGCGATGGGAATATATCAGGCGTACCTGCCTGTGGCAGTAATGATTTTGCTGTGCGCGTCGATTATAAAAACATTATCAGAGGAAAATAATCCGGCTATGGAATTCCGCAGAGGGGTACGGTATATTATGGCGCTGCTATTCAGTATTATTCTGTATCTGGCTGTAACAAGAATGGTCTGCGCATATACAGGGATTCAATTGACTGATTATCAGGGGATAAGTTCCATATATATATTGGACATATACTCGATTGCAAAGCGAATCGGCGAAGCGTATTTAGCCTGGGCCAGACGGCTGACAAGTTTAGCAGGGGTGTCTTGTTCGCCGTTTGCCATAACCCTGTATCGGTTATTTACAGCAGCATTGATTGTTATTGGAATACGCAGCGGATGGATTGTCTGGAAAAGGAATAAATATAGCGGCCTGTTGATGTGGTTTATGTTTGTTATGATTCCTTTGGCAGCAAATTCCGTTTATTTGATGGGGGCATTATACGTGGAACCAAGAATGCTGTATTGTACAGCAATTGCTTTGTTGTTGATGCTTTCAATCGGGGAAAAACAGTTGGGAGCCTCGAAATTATATCACTCTTTCTGCCGTTATGGTATAGCAGCTGTTATGGTCGGATTTATAAGCGTCTATTTGTACTGTTCTAATTTTGAATACTTTAGGTGTGAATTTCTTCAGATGCAGACAAAAACATATTTTACGACGTTGGAAACGAGGATCAGCAGCCTCGAAGGTTATAGAGAAGATATGCCTGTTGTGTTCATAGGAGCGAGAGGAATTTCGGGGCAGCTTATGGACAATTCGTTTTATAACAAAAAATATGGGGTCAGCCCGTATATTCAAACTCTGAACGGCATGACGAATAGTAATACATGGAAAGCTTATATGAATATTTATTGTGGGTACATACCGCGCACGAGTGATTCGGAAGCGTATAAGACACTGCCGGAAATTCAGGATATGCCGGTGTATCCTGCGAATGGATCAATACGGATTGTGGATCAGGTAGTGATAGTAAAGCTTTCTGCGGAAAACAGTTAATCGATAGGAGTAAGAATGACATGAACTTCTGTATAATAAAAAAATATTTATATAAAGTAGTTTTTGGATTTTGGTTTAGTACAGAGATTCTTTCTCATACGATGCTGCGGCAAACTTTTTCGGTGCAGATTGAAGCGTTCAGCTCCATACAGGCGTTTCTTTGCTTACTGCTTCTTGGAGTAGAGATTACAGGGATTTTGTATTATACGAAAAAGGAAGCGATAGTATTGGTTATGCTGTCTTTATTAGTAGCAGTCAGTACGATACTTGCCGGTAACAGGTATATCGCATCAGCGTGGCTGTTTATCATTGCGGCAAAAAATGAGAAATCTGACGAATTGGTCCGAATCGCCGGTATTGTTTTGTGTACAATGATTCCTGGCGTGTTTGTATTATATTTTCTCGGAATGATCGGGGGGCAGATAATTTATCGGGGCTGGTTGGTGCGCCGTTCCTGGGGATTTGAAAATGTGGATGAACTGGGTGCTTACGTTCTGCAGCTGGTGTTATGTTGTTATTACATAAATCGTCAGAAAATCCGCGGCAAAGATATGATATGGCTTGCGGCAGCGGCATTATTTCTTCTATTAGTTCCAAACAGTCTGACGGCAGCCGGATGCTTAATGCTGTTGGCAGTATTGCATATGATTTACAGGAAGTGTTTGGAGAAGGGATGGGAGACTGCTTACGTCAGATATCTGGCCTGCATATCCCTGATGTTGGTTGTCATTCAAGCGGTATGTGCCATATTGAACATTCAGGATACAGGAGTAACGAACTCTTATAACAGTCTTTTTAAGCAATATGGATTAGTAATGTATCTTTTGGTGGCGGCGAGTTATATTTATACGATGTTTTATCTTGGAAAACAGGGAGAAGGCGAACTGGTAACGATTCTTTTTCTCTGTTCTCTGGCAGGGCTGAGAAGCCCCTGTTGGTATCGCCTGACAAATAATGTATTTCTTTTGACGATAGCAGATGCTATTTATAGGAAGACGAATGGTGAAAGGCAGATTATGCAGACAGTTCCGGTTATGAACGGAATTTCCTGGGCAATCCGGGCTGCGATGAGAATATCGGCTGTTTGGAAAAGGGAGAGAGAAGGAAGATTAAAGATTAAGCCCTGGCACAAACAGACATTTTGGTCTGCATTTATCGTGGGTATTCTGACTCATATTTATATGCTGACAAATAAGCTTTCTTTTGGGGACGATATACATAATTTATTCGGCGTCGGAGTGACATATTCTTCCGGACGTTGGATGCTGGGATTATTAGGGGAGGCAGTGAACAAGATTTATGGGCTTTACAGTTTACCCTGGCTGAACGGTTTGATCTCAATCATTTTCATAGCAGTATCTGCAGCAATACTTGTGGATATTTTAGAGATTCGTTCCATGCAGGGCTGTGTTTTGGCAGGCTCGATTGTGAGTGTATTCCCAACGGTATTTTCTACGTTTGCCGTAATGTTTACCGCGCCATATTACTTTTTTTCGGTTCTTCTGACAGTAATTGCCGTTTATATGATCAAAGAATACTCGTATATAGGGAGTATCGGGGGGGGTAATTCTGATTGCTCTGGCAATGGGAATCTATCAGGCGTATTTTCCGATTGCGGCTGCTTCCCTGCTGGGTGTAATGATATTGAAGTGCGGTTTCAGCACAGAAAACATAAAATCGCTGGTAAAAACGGCCGGAAGGTATCTGGTGACGTTATGCATGGGACTGGCTCTATATTTTATACTGACTTATCTGGCCTGCCATTTTACATCTACGGAGTTGTCGGCTTACCGTGAAATTGATCAGATATACCCTGAACTGGTCGGACGAGCCTATGGAAAATGGTATTTACTGGCAACATCTGTTACGGATCTGTCTTGTACACCGTCTGCGATGTACCTAATTCGAATATTAACAGTTATTTTTATACTGATGGCTTTTGTTGACATTATTATGGTCTGGCGTAAGGAACGCTGCAAGGGACTTCTGCTGACAATGATGTATGCGGCTGTTCCGCTTGCCGTGAATCTCATTTTTGTTATGACGTCGTCTGAGCCGAATCTGATCATGGAATATGGTTTTGTTATCGCTTTGTTGCTGTTTGTCACCATCGGAGAGAAGATGGCTGCCGGTGAAATGCGAGGATCAAGGCTGGCGGATAAGATTCAAAAGGGTTATAAGATATTTTGCCATTATGGTGTACTGTGGAGTATGGCAGGTATTATCAGTGTATATGTATGCTATGCGAATGTGGAATATTTCAGGGCGGAATTTATTCAGTCACAAGCGCAAACCTTTTTTACAGTGCTGATTACACGGATAGAAAGTATGGAGGGATACGAGGCAGATATGCCTGTCGTATTTGTCGGAAGATATACAGGGATAGGGGAAGATCGGAGATTTGATTGGGAGAATTATAAATCGGGTCACTATTTTACAAGATTGGATGGGTTATTAAACCATGGTCAGACAATGAAGACTTATATACAGCACTGGAATGGTTTTGCGCCGGTCTGGGGAAATCCGGATGATGTGAAAGACCTGCCGGAGGTTCAGGCGATGACGGTTTATCCAAATGACGGGTCGATACGGATAGTCAATAATATGATGGTAGTAAAATTTTCAGAATGAGAAAAAGACAAGACATGAAAGAGAGCAGAATCACAGTTTTCGGCGCCGGTTATGTAGGAGTGTCTATAGCGGTGCTTCTGGCGCAGAAACAGCCGGTGACGCTGGTAGACCTTCTGCCGGAAAAGACGGATAAGATCAATCAGCGTATAAGTCCGGTGAAAGATGAATACATAGAGGAATTTCTGGCGGAGAAAGAACTGAATCTGCACGCGACCACAGATGCGGATGCAGCCTGTCAGGAATCTGATTATGTAGTGGCGGCGGTGCCGACGAATTATGACAGTGAGAAGAATTATTTTGACACTTCATCTGTGGAGGCAGTGATTCGCCATACATTATCTGTAAATCCGACCGCGGTGATTGTGATAAAAAGCACTGTTCCGGTGGGGTTCACTACCGGAATGCTGAAGGTATATCCGGGTGCGCGGATTCTGTTCTGTCCGGAGTTTTTGCGGGAATCAAAGGCTCTTTACGACAATCTGTATCCCAGCCGGATTATCATGGGAGTGGAGCCGAGTGGTGAGAGTTTGGTTCAGGATGCTCGCGGGTTCGCACAGCTTTTGCGGGAAGGAGCGCTTAAGGAAGATGTTCCGATTTTATATATGGGAACCGCGGAAGCGGAGGCCGTGAAGCTATTTGCCAACACCTATCTGGCATTGCGGGTGTCATATTTCAATGAGTTGGATACTTACGCGGAGATGAAAGGATTGGATACACGATCGGTGATTAAAGGGGTATGTCTGGATCCGAGAATTGGGGGCCATTATAATAACCCGAGCTTTGGTTACGGCGGCTATTGTTTGCCGAAGGATGCAAAGCAGCTGCTGGCGAATTACCAGGATGTGCCTGAGAATCTGATCGCGGCTGTTGTGGAGTCAAATCGGACGAGGAAGGACTATATCGCGGAGAGAGTGGCAGAACTGGCGGTAATGGGAACTTGCGATGCAGAGAAGAATATTGGCGTAATCGGGGTATATCGTCTGGTGATGAAGAACTGTGCCGACAATTTCCGGCAGAGCAGTATCTTGGGAATCATGGAGCGTCTGGGGAAGAGAGGTATACCCATGATCATTTATGAACCGCTGCTTTGCGATGGTGATGAGATTCTCTGGGGGCAGGTCGTGAATAATCTGGATGAGTTCAAGCAGAGAAGCAGGGTGATCATGGCAAACAGGTATGATGCGTGTCTGGATGATGTGAAAGAGAAAGTGTATACAAGGGATGTATTCGGAAGGGACTGATCTAAGAAATTATGTGTGAGAATAGAGGCATGAATAGAAATGGAGGCTGTGGCGATGGACTCCATTGAGTCAAAAAAAATAACTGCGGTTATTGTGACATATAACAGACATAAACTTCTGGAGAGATGCATAAAAGCCGTCCTGGGTCAGAAAAATATTTCCTGTGATGTGCTGATTATAGACAATGGAAGTACCGACGGAACAGCTGATTTTATCCAGAACGAATATAGCGGAAGGAGAGAAGTCCTTTATATAAATACGGGGAAGAATACCGGGGGCGCCGGAGGATTTTACATAGGTATTCGCGAAGCAGTAAAGCTGGGATATGAATACATATGGATGATGGATGACGATGTGATACCACAGGAGACTACGCTGGCAATGTTGTTTACAGCGGATCAGCGCCTGGATGGAAGATGGGGATTCCTTTCCAGTGTTGCATATTGGACAGATGATAGCATATGCCGTATGAATATACAGAAAAGGACGATTTTCCGGCATATTGGTCCTGCCGCTTATCAGGAAGAGTTAGTGCCCATTAAGATGTGTTCATTCGTATCGCTGCTCCTTAAGACTTCCGTAGTGAAAGAAGTAGGACTGCCAATCAGAGAATACTTTATATGGACAGATGATTATGAATATACAGGAAGAATCTCAAGAAGATATCCCTGTTATATGATTCCGGGAAGTAAGGTATGCCATTCCATGCAAAAAAACATCAGGCCGAATTTTGCTGTAGACGATAAGAAAAGATTCGGAAGATATTGGTATCTTTATAGAAATGACGTGCATTGTTACAGGCAGTATGGGCTTATAGGATGGAGTTATATTATATTAAAAGATTTTTATACTATTTTGAATATTTTGATTAATTCAAAGGAAAGAAAGAAGGACAAGATAAAGGTAATGATACAGGGATTCCTGGAAGGAGTGCGGTTTAATCCAAGGATTGAAATGATGGACAAGGATGGGGGGTAATTCCCTGGATTAAGATTTGTGCAGATAATGCTGACATCTTATATGTGGTGGCAGCATGAAAAGATTTGAACGAATTTTTGGTAATAAAATTATGACCCTCAGTAAGCCAATGCAGGAAATTGTGCCAGATTGTGAGAATTGGGCAAATGAAATTAGTAAAACTTTTGTCCCAGATCTGATTGTTTATATAGCGAAAAGCGGGTTCCTTTTTGCGAAACCTATGTCAGAAGTTTTGAAATGCCCGATGGTAGATATTATTGCAAATAGACCGAGTAATAGAGGAAAGGACAGAACCAAAAAGATAATTGAACATTTACCTGAAAAGATAGTTTTGTTTATGCTGAAAAGTCCTTTTGTGTATTTATTTCATGAAATAAAAAAAGAAAGAGAAATATGTATAACCCCAAGATATAAAGCTGAAGCTGCAAAAGAACATAAAAGGATTTTGATCGTAGACGATTCCGTAGATACAGGACATACTCTTTACGGGGTGGTAAAACAGGTGGAAGACGATTTCCCGGGAGCGGAAATAAAAACAGCAGGATATAGCGTAATCGCTTATAGCAGAAAGAGAATTAATGTTGATTACTATAGATATGAGAATGTAATCATTTTAACTGCAACGTCAAGAAAATCAAGTGAGTATGGGAAATTTTTGCATTTATATAATGAGTGGATTGGAGATTATTATGAAGGATAAATTAACGCATGCGGAAACACTCCCAGGAGGCAAATGCTTGACAACATATATTTTTGCGTTCTGGTTTGCGACGGAGATTCTTCTGTCGGTGAACCTGGAAAGCGTGGCGGGTATCTCCATGAATCTTCTTACCCAGCTTCAGGCTGTTCTTACCCTGGCTTTATTAATGGTTCAGATTGCTTGGTTTCAAAATTACACGAAACAAGAGTTTTGGTGCATTGCTGGGATATCGGTACTTTTGGCGATAGCAATGATGACGTCTGGCATTCGGAGCTTGTTTTCAACCTGGCTTTTTATTGTGGCGTCACAAAATACAGATTTTGATGAGAATGTTCGTATCGCTTACGACATTCTGCTGGTAATGTTATTTGTCGTTATCTTATTCTATCTTGCGGGCGTTATCCCCGATCCGCTTTATGATCGGGAAAATCATTTGAGATTCTCTTTTGGTTTTACGCATCCCAATACGTTTGGCGCTCGCCTTTTTCAGCTTGCGGCATGCCGCTGTTATCTGCGGCGCAGTCGGTTGCGCTGGTGGGATATTGTATTGACGTTAGCCCTGGCGTTTTTTGCCTATTCGGTGCCGAACAGTCAGGCCGCTACAGTGGGCATTCTGTTCATTTTTATTGTCATGCTGGGTATTTGCTTGAGAATAAAAATCCCTGTGTGGTGGTCAGTGACATTTGCCGCATGTATACCCGCAGCGAGTATTGCCTTAAGCTGGATGGATGTCCGGGCATATCCCCTACTATTATATATAGATCGAATGCTTTCCAGCCGCTTTGCGAGTGTGCATACAGTGTGGCAGAGATATGGGGTTACTTTGTTTGGACACAAGATCTATGTAACGCCACAAGAGCGGGCTCTGATTGGACTGGATCAATCTCTGTGGCTGGATAATGCGTATGGGTATATTTTATTGCGCTATGGCATGGTTGTATTTCTGCTGTTTGCGGCAGTATATCTCTATACAATTTATTGGCATGGGAAGCACAGCCATGGTGTTTTAGTTGGCGTTCTTTTGGTATATGCTCTGTATGGTGTGGAGGAAAGCTATTTGCAAATGCTGTCCTATAATGTTTTTCTTTTGGCAATGGCGCCGGTCCTGTACGATAAGAGGGCGGCATCCGATACCTTACCGGAGATTTATTTTAGCCTGCCGGCACTTGTAAGCCAGATAAGAGACCGCTGGAAAGAGCGTAAGAAAGCGGCATGGTTTTATCGTGTGCAGCTGCTATTTCAGTTATGTAAATGTAGGGTCAGGAGTATTCTGCCTGTCAAGGTAATGGAGAAAGACGTCGTGCGCTCTTATAAGAAGCATACCGGACGCAGACTGGATTTTCATACACCCCAAAGCTATTCTCAGAAATTGTGTGTTGCCAAACTATACAATGCGACGCCGGAAAAAACGCGGTTGACTGATAAGCTGCAGGTACGGGAATGGGTCGCGCAGAAAGTCGGAGAAGAATATCTTGTCCCGATGTATGGTGGAGGATATGATAACTTTGCGGAAATAGACTTTGACGCGCTGCCGCAGAGCTTTGTGATGAAATGTAATCATGACAGCGGCAGCACCATTTTGGTTGAAGATAAGAAAACATTGGATTTTCGGCGGTTAAAGCGGCAGTATGATTTTTATATGAGGAGAAACTTTGCGTATGTTTCCTATGAAATGCATTACAGGGATATCAAACCAAAGATATTGATTGAAAAAAATCTGAGTGGCGACGGACATGCTATCCGGGATTATAAGTTTATCTGCTTTCATGGCAGGCCTTATTATTGCTGGGTAGACGTTGATCGATTCGGAATCCATAAGCGGATTACTTATGATATGGACTGGACTGTTCAGCCCTTCGTCCAGTATACATATCCACAGGCGGAACCGGGGCCCCGTCCCCAGAAATTTGAAGAGATGAAAAGAATCGTGTCTATCCTTTGTCAGGGCTTTGACCAGGTTCGCGTGGATTTATATTATGTGCAGAATCAGATATATTTTGGAGAAATGACTTTTACGGATGGAAGCGGTTATGAGGCTATTTTTCCCGAAGAATGGGATATTGTCCTGGGCGAGCTTTGGCATTTGGAAAGGGGGACGCTGATTTGAGAAAGCAGAGTCTGCTCTCAAATTATCTTTTTCAGTTCCTGCATCAGGCGCTGTTTTCTCTGATGCCCCTGATCCTTGCCCCTTATCTGGCAAGAACCTTGCATGAGAGAGCCCTTGGCACCTACACATATATCAATTCCATTGCCCATTTTTTTGTTGTGGCGGCTAATTTAGGCATTGAGATTTACGGGAAACGGATCATTGCAAAAAGCGCGGAGAGAAAGGAAGACTTATCCCGGACATTCTGGAGTCTGTTTACGCTGCATATCATCATTTCGCTGGCTGTGATATTGGTATATCTCTTGTTTGCCATTTTGAAGGGCGGTCTGAGGGAGGACAAAATCATCTGTCTGATAGAAACGATTTATGTGGCGTCCGCCCTATTTGATATCACCTGGCTGTTTTACGGGCTGGAGAACTTTTCCAGTGTGGTCATAAAAAGCACGCTGGTAAAAGCGGCGGAATGTATTCTGGTTTTTATTTTAGTTAAAGGACCGGAAGATATTGGAACATACGCTTTGATCAGTGCCTGCGGGACGTTAGTCGGCCAGATGGTAATGCTGCCCTACGCATTCCGGTTAGTCGGGCCGGTAAAATTTACTGCGGCAGATGTGCGGGAACATCTTGTGCCGCTGTTCTCTCTGGCAGTTGTGGTTTTCTCTGTCACTCTTTATACGGTATTTGACAAGACGATGCTGGGGTTCATGAGCACGCGCGAAAATGTAGCATATTATGAATATTCCCATAAGATTGTCAAGGCGCCGCTGATAATCGTTAGCGCTCTTGGAAAAGTTATGATGCCGCGGGCATCCCGGCTGGCTGCGCAGAAGAAGGAGAAGGAATTAAAAACATATCTGCACGGCTCCGTGATGTTTGCGACGTGCATGACCGTGGGGGTCATGTTCGGGCTGCCTGCCGTTTCCGGACTATTTGTCAGGCTGTACTATGGACCGGCATTTGCTGCGTGCGGCAATATCATTGCGTCCATGGTGCCTTTGGTTTATATCATTGGCACAGGAGGCATATTGCGATCGCACTATATTATCCCCTATGGGATGGACAGGCAGTATAATATCTGTATCTTTTTGAATGCTTTGATTAACCTGGTATTGAACATTCAGCTGATCCCGGTGCTGGGTGTCTACGGCGCGGTGATTGGGAGTCTGGCAGCAGAATTGTTCGGATTTTGTTTTCAGATGGCATTGTGCCGGAAAATGATTCGGCCAGATGTATTTTTGAAATCATTCCTGCCGTTTGCGGGGATGGGCTTTTTAATGTTTCTTGTTGTCAGACAACTATCCGTTATCATGCCAAAGACAGTTGCCGGTCTGCTGACGGAGGTTGCCGCCGGAGCGATAATGTACGGGACGCTGTCTTTTTTGTATATCAGACGGCATTGTCCGGATTTTGCAGGCATGGTACTTGATAGATTATTGTTGAGGAAATGAGATTAGCTGTGAAAATCAAAAACGCCATGAAGATGTTTGTCATACAGAGCCTGACCAGGTTCAGAGACAGGCGGCATCTCAGAACTCTGGTCCGCCGTGATGTCCAAACTGCGGCAGCATGTCCGCAGATCAGACTGACGGATCAGGAGAAAGAATTATTGCGGTTCCCATCGGATATTTATCAGTTTCGACTCTATAAAAAAGTATGGGGGCATTTGGAATACGGCTTTATTTCCGATGGGTATTATCAGCTGCGTGTTCTCCCGCGCCTCCATAGAATGGATTATGTTTTGAATCAGGAGAGAACCGGAGGCAATCTGTTTTTGGATAAGAATTATTATGACTTCTTCCTGCAGTACCTGAAAACACCGGAAACGGTTCTCCGCAATGTGGAAGGGACTTTTTTGGATGCGGACTATGAGTCTGTCGCGGATGCATTCTCCCTGTTGGAGCCTTATGAGGAGTTGGTGTTTAAAAAGAGCCTGTCTTCCTGTCATGGCGACGGTGTGCGCTTGGTAAAAAGGATGGAGTACCGCAAAGTGATGGAGGAATGGAAAGAAGATTACATTGTGCAGAAACGGATCCGGCAGTCTCCTGATCTTGCCAGATGGAACGAATCATCGGTGAATCATATTCGTATGACAAGCTTGAACTGGGAAGGCGATGTGTATATTCTGGGAAGTATTTTGCAGATTGGAGCGCCTGGATCATTTTGCGACCATATTCCTTCAGGAAACGGTGAACATCGTTGGATGATAGGCATTCATGAGGATGGCACTCTGAGCAGCAGGGTTATTGAGCCGGACCTGGTGGAACTTTATCACGATTTTAATGGAAAAAAAGTTGATGGACGGATAAACAAATATCAGAGAATGAAAGACTTAGTGAAAAAAGAGCATTTGCGTTTTCCACACCACAAGATTATTGGCTGGGACTTAACATTAGATGAAAACGAAAATATCATTTGTATCGAGTATAATGCTTTTACGCCAGGTATCATAAAATCTCAGTATGTGTTAGGTCCGATTTTAGCGCAGAAATCAGTGCGTGGTGTTCCTCTTTTACAGGAAATTATGGGGGTGTAAACGGTGGCTTAAAGACAATTTTACATAAAATTCGAGATGAGGGGAAACAGCTAATGAGAAATGTTAAGATCACGGTCTTCGGAGCCGGTTATGTTGGCCTGTCCATCGCAGTGCTTCTAGCGCAGAAACATCCGGTGACGCTGGTAGACCTTCTGCCGGAAAAGACGGATAAGATCAACCAGCGTATAAGTCCGGTGAAAGATGAATACATAGAGGAATTTCTGGCGGAGAAAGAACTGAATCTGCACGCAACCACGGATGCGAATGCAGCCTGTCAGGAGTCTGATTATGTAGTGGCGGCGGTGCCGACGAATTATGACAGTGAGAAGAATTATTTTGACACTTCATCTGTGGAGGCAGTGATTCGCCATACATTATCTGTAAATCCGACCGCGGTGATTGTGATAAAAAGCACTGTTCCGGTGGGGTTCACTACCGGAATGCTGAAGGTATATCCGGGTGCGCGGATTCTGTTCTGTCCGGAGTTTTTGCGGGAATCAAAGGCTCTTTACGACAATCTGTATCCCAGCCGGATTATCATGGGAGTGGAGCCGAGTAGTGAGAGTTTGGTTCAGGATGCTCACGAGTTCGCACGGCTTTTGCGGGAAGGGGCACTTAAGGAAGATGTTCCGATTTTATATATGGGAACTGCGGAAGCGGAGGCTGTGAAGCTATTTGCCAATACTTATCTTGCGCTGCGGATATCGTATTTTAATGAGTTGGATACTTATGCGGAGATGAAAGGCTTGGATGTCCGGTCTGTGATAGAGGGCGTATGCCTGGATCCGAGAATTGGGGGCCATTATAATAACCCGAGCTTTGGTTACGGCGGCTATTGTCTGCCGAAGGATGCAAAGCAGCTGCTGGCGAATTACAAGGATGTGCCTGAGAATCTGATCGCGGCTGTTGTGGAGTCAAATCGGACTAGGAAGGATTATATCGCGGAGAAAGTGGCAGAACTGGTGGGAGTGAGAGGTAGTAAAGGAGATATAGACGGACAGACTGGAAACAGCAGCGATGATGAATGCAGCGTGACTGTCAAGATAGACTGGCGATCAGGAATTTACGATGCAGAGAAGAATATTGGCGTAATCGGGGTGTATCGTCTGGTGATGAAGAACTGTGCCGACAATTTCCGGCAGAGCAGTATCTTGGGAATCATGGAGCGTCTGGGAAAGAGGGGTGTACCCATGATCATTTATGAACCGCTGCTTCGCGATGGTGATGAGATTCTCTGGGGGCAGGTTGTGAATAATCTGGATGAATTCAAACAGAGAAGCAGGGTGATCATGGCAAACAGATATGATGCGTGTCTGGATGATGTGAAGGGGAAAGTGTATACAAGGGATGTATTCGGAAGGGACTGATCTAAAAAATTATGTGTGAGAATAGAGACAAGCGTGGACTCTGTTAAAAATATGGAAAAACATGTTTATCGGTTTGCGGGCCATACGGTAGAAATATGCTCGCTGTATCCGAAGATACACACAATATGCAGCGAGTATCGGACGGAACAAAATCCTGAGCTGTTCCTGTCGATCAGTCAGAGGGATATTGACGATGAGCGCAGAAGGTCAGAGAAAAGGGAATTGGGGGGGTACAGCCACGATGCATATCTGGAGACACTGGCTGTTTACCGCAAGCTTGCCGAGAGCCTGATAGAATACGACATCCTTCTGTTCCACGGTTCAGCCCTGGCGGTGGATGGCGCATGTTATCTTTTTGCCGCGCAAAGCGGCATGGGGAAGTCCACTCACGCCCGGCTCTGGCGGGAGCTTTTGGGCGGACAGGTCGTTATGGTGAATGATGATAAACCCCTTCTCGCCATTTCTGACTCGGGCGTTACCGTCTGGGGGACGCCGTGGGACGGAAAACATCGCTTAAGCAGTAATATTTCCGCACCGTTGCGGGCAATTTGCCTTTTGGAGCGAGGGGAAGAAAACAGTATGGAAGTCATTACCGCGAAAGAGGCGTGGCCGATGCTTTGGAGACAGAGTTACCGGCCAACGGAACCGGAAAAGCTGAAGCGGGTACTGGCTATGACGGATATCCTCTCAAAGCAGGCCCGTCTTTACCGGCTGCGCTGTACCCCGGATATTCAGGCGGCCCGCATCGCTTACGAAACTATGAGTGAAGGAGGATCATTATGAAACTGAAAGACACATTTATCACCTATGCCGCCAGCGGAGAGCACACTATGGTGTCAACGGAGGGCTTTTCCGGCGTGGTCCGGAGCAACAAGACCGCCGCGTTCATCATTGAGTCGCTGAAAGAACCCACAACGATGGAGCGGATCGTGGACGCTATGGAGGCGAAGTACGACGCGCCGCGGGAGGTCATTGAAAAGGACGTGGCGAAGGTGCTGGAAGAGCTGCGTTCCATCGGAGCTATCGAAGATTGAGCGCCAGCTTTGAAGAGGTGCTGGCCCGGGACGGGAAGCTTGTGTATACCGGCGCAGGGACCAGCATGCTGCCCATGCTGCGGTCGAAGCGAGACTTGATCATTGTGGAACGGCCCTCTGGACGATTAAAACGGTACGATGTGACTCTTTATAAGAGAAACTCGGGCCAGTATGTGCTCCACCGTGTGTTGAAAGTGCGGAAAGACGGCTATGTACTCTGCGGCGACAACCAGTGGCGGAGGGAATACGGCGTCACCGACCGGCAGATCGTCGGTGTGCTGACCGCCTTTGTGAGAGACGGAAAAGAGATCCCGGTGACAGACCCGCACTACCGGCTGTATGTACATCTTTGGTGCGATCTGTTTTGGCTTCGAGCAGCTATCCTGTGGTGCTTGGCCCTGCCCGGTCGAATCAGAAAAAAGCTGGGGAAGCGCTATAACTGAACGCCTGAATCGGGCGGGGACATTTTCCCGTTCGTGCAGGATATAAATCAAAGCAAATTTGCTGAAAGGAGAAAAAGTCATGAAAGAAAAATATGAAAACCCTGTGATGGAGATCGTTGTGATCAATGAGGAAGATATCATTTTTGCTAGCGGGGATAATTGCTGCGACAATGGCGGATCCCTGGCAGAAGGATCCTGAAATATTTGCCGAGACATCATAATTTGAAGGAGATTATATGCAGCAGATAATTCCACCGATAAAAATCGCCAAAAAAATACTTGGGACGCAGAAGAGAAAAGATGAAATCCCGTATCGGATGAGCGTGCAATGTATGCGCGTCGAGCAACCGGAGGGTGTCCTGCTGTACCATACTCTGACCGGGGAGATTCTCTTGCTGACACCGGATGAGGCGGCGCTGACGGAGAAACTCCCCGGCTCGGCTCCGCCTGATTTGTCAGAATTGGTTTTTCGCCGCTTCCTCGTTCCCGAGGGTACGGACGAGGCGGCTCTGGCCGGTCAGGTACGTGAAATCGCAGAGCATTTTAAGAAAAAAAAGAAGGCGCCTCTGACAGGATATACGATCCTCACAACAACTGACTGCAACGCGCGGTGCTTTTACTGCTACGAGGCAGACTGGAAAAAGAGTACAATGACGGAGAAGACCGCCATTGACACGGCAAAGTATATAGCGGCGCACTGCAGCGGCAATTCGGTCTATATCCACTGGTTCGGAGGAGAGCCGCTTGTAAATACAAAGGCCATTGACATAATAACGTACTTTCTTCGGAAGCAGGGACTTAAATTTCATTCCACGATGACAAGCAACGGTTATCTCTTCGACGAGGCACTCGTGCTGCGTGCGCGGGACAAGTGGAATATGGAGGAGGTACAGATCACGCTTGACGGCACGGAGGATGTCTACAACAAGCGCAAGGCGTATGTCAATTCTGACGGGAGCCCGTACAGACGCGTGCTCAATAACATCGGTCTTTTGCTTGACACGGGTATTTCGGCAAAGATCCGCCTGAATATGGACGGGAACAACGAACAGAATCTCTATATACTGATAGACGAACTTGCGGAACGGTTTGCCGGGAAGCCGGGGTTTGGCATCTATCCGATAGTAATTCAAAGGACTGCCGGAACAGACGCATTAGGATATACGGTGAAAGAAAACAGCTTCTACGCCGAAAAGCCGCAGTCGATGCGTTCTTATGCTGAAAAAAAGGGCATAATGGCTGTGGCGCCGATGATGCGCAATCTTACATTAAATGCGTGTGCTGCCGATAATGACAGAGCTACTGTCGTTATGCCTGATGGCAGGCTCAGCCGGTGCTCAGCTGCCGAAGACGGTGGCATTTGGGGCAGCATTTACTCCGATGAAGTGGATGAGGCGGTGCTCCGCCAGTGGCGGGAGCGCAAGCCTTATGAGGATGAATGCAGAACATGTGTCGTCTATCCACAGTGCATTCGACTTAAAAAATGTAAAAGTCGGTTGGAGAGCTGTTCACCTATCGAGCGTTCATATCGCGAAGACAGGCTTCGTCGTGCAGTCTTAGGAGTATATGAAGAGTGGAAAGCCGCCGGGCAAAGTTGACCGGCGGCTCGGCGTATGGAGGAAATGATATGCGGCAGATCGTTTCGCCGGTCAGTTTGACACAAAAGATACTGAGACCGCCAAAACCGGATGAGGGGGCATCATACCGATTGACCACGCATTACATCCGTATCGAACAGCCGGAAGGGATCCTGCTGTACCACACTCTGACGGGGGAACTGCTCCTGCTGGAAAAGGAAGAAGCGGAGCAGCTTCAAAAACTGTCCGGCGTTGTTCCCGCCGCGCTGGCGGAGCTTGTTTCTCACCGGTTCCTGGTGCCAGAGGGGGCGGACGAGACGGCCCTGGCGGATCAGGTGCGGGACATTGCTCGACGTCTGATGGAAAAAGACATCCCTTTGACGGAGTATCTTATCTTCACCACCACCGCCTGCAACGCCCGCTGTTTCTACTGCTTTGAAGCGGGCGTCCGGCGGGCAACCATGACAGAGGACACCGCCCGGGCGGCGGGGGAATACATCGCCGACCACTGCGGCGGAAAACCGGTCCATTTGGTCTGGTTCGGGGGCGAACCGTTGGTGAATGTAAAGGCTATCGACACAATTTCCGACATTCTGCGCCAGCGGGGCGTGGAATTCCGCTCCCGGATGGACAGCAACGGTTCCCTTTTCGACGAAACCTTGGCAGCCCGGGCGAGGGCCGACTGGGGGCTGGAACAGGTACAGATCACCCTGGACGGCACGGAGGAGGTCTATAACCGGCGCAAAGCATACGTCAACTCAGAGGACAGTCCTTTTCAACGGGTACTCGGAAATATAGATCTGTTGCTGGACGCTGGCGTTCAGGTCAAAGTGCGTATGAACATGGACGAGGATAACGAGCGTGATCTGTATGCGTTGATAGACAAACTGACAGCACAGTTTGGAGGAAAGCCGGGCTTCAGCATTGCACCGAGAGTTATTATTGAAAACAAAGGTTCACAGCCTTATAGCTATGCGGAAGATGAGCGGCGCTCCCTGGCGGAAAAGGCCCGGGCGATGTGGACGTATCTCGATCAAAAGGGCGTGGCGATCAAAAGTACCCTGTATCAGGGGCTTGTGCTCTACTCCTGCTGGTCAGACAAAGCGAACGCTGCCACGATCACGCCGGAGGGCCGCCTGGGGCGCTGCGAGTCCCATATCGATCAGGGCCTCTGGGGCAGCGTTTTCTCCGAAGAACGGGATGAGGCAGTGCTTCGGCAGTGGCGGGAACGCCGGGAACCGGAAGAGAGGTGCCGGACCTGCGCCATCTATCCTCGATGTATCCGGCTGAAAAAATGCGTGACATGCGTGGAATCTTGTTCGCCAATCGAGAGGATGGAGAGGAAAATCAAGTTGGAGCGTGGCATTCTGAATTGCTATGAGGAATGGAAGGCGGGCCGCATGGCCCGGGCGGATACAGTATGATTACGGAAAGCACAGTGCGGACCCTGTGCCGTCTCTTGGCGGCATGGATCCATGAAACCGTTTTGGATGTGGCGGAAACGCCGGATTATGAGGCGCTTTTTCAGACAGCAAACAGGCATCTTTTGTCCGCCGCCGTATGCGCGGCGCTGGAGCAGACGGGCCTGATGGAGGACTGTCCCCCTGAGACAGCGAAGCGCTTTCGGGAAGCGAAGGCCAGATCAGTCCGTAAGACGATCCTTATGGACGCGGAACGGGGAAAGATCCTTACAGCTCTGGAGGAAAAAGGCATCTGGTATGCGCCATTAAAGGGCCCAGTCATCAATACTGATTATCCCCAGTACGGCACGCGGCAGTTCGCGGACAATGACATCCTTTTTGACGAGGAGCGCTGGCGCGATGTGCGGAAGCACATGAGGCGAAATGGTTACACTGCAGAGGGGTTTCGTGTTGGAATACATGACGTCTACTATAAACAGCCCCTATACAACTTTGAGATGCATCGGAAACTGTTCTCTGCGGATATCAGGAAAGATATCCTGTATGTCTATGCTGACTACTACGGGAACGTGCGGGATCGGCTGATCAAAGACGTGGACAACCGCTTCGGATATCATTTCAGCGACGAAGATTTTTATATTTATTTTCTCGCCCACGCCTATAAGCACTATTATACAGACGGCACGGGGCTACGCACCCTGCTGGATGTGTACCTGTACCGGCGGGCCAGGCCTGAGATGGACACCGTTTATATCGGAGAAGAACTGCGAAAGCTGGGACTGACGGAGTTTGAGACTGTCTGCCGCTCCCTGGGGGAGAAGCTCTTTAGTCCTGTTCCCTGCCCGGAACTGGCGGAGAGGGAACGGGATATGCTGAACTGGGCGGAGAGCTCCGGCGTATACGGAACCATCGACCATTGTGTTCAGTCCGGGCTGCGCAGGATTCAGAACGACGAGAAACCAGTGACGGCCCGGACAAAAATGAGGTACCTGTTCCGATGGTTCTTTCCCGAGTGGGACTGGTATCGGCTCAGAGCCCCCTTTGTCTACCGCCATCGGTGGGCTGTGCCGTTTTACTGGGTATACAGGCTCTTCCGGGGCGTGTTCGTCTATGGACGGAGGAATCTCCGCGAAGCGGGCGCGGTAATCATATATCATGAAAGATAACGGGCGTGTTCTGTTGGCAGTAGAAAGGACGTAGGAGCATGATTAAAACGATCATCACCCTGATTGGGCCGAAGCGCAGGGACCAGATGCTGGCCCTGATCCCCGCCATGCTGCTGGCATCCCTATTGGAAATGGCCGGCCTCACCATGGTCGTCTCCATCTGCGCCTCCCTTTCGGACAGCGCGCGGCTGGGAGAAGACCCGATCGCGCTCTGGCTGCGCTCTACCCTGCGGATCCGATCGGAAACAGCCCTGACGGAGGCGCTCCTCCTTGCGCTGATCGCGTTATACGCATTCAAGCTCCCGTATCTGGCGTGGGAGAATTATATTGCGGCGAAGTTTGCCCGTAGGGCAAGGTATGAGGTATCCGCGCGGCTGTACGAGCGCATCATACGGAGCCCCTACACTTATTTCATACGGCACAGCACGGCGGAACTTCAGAACCTGCTCGGACAGGACATGTTCCAGTTTTCCGCGGGGCTTGAAGCGTGTATGCAGATCCTGATGGAAACGCTCGCCGCGCTGGGAATGGGACTCTGCCTGTTACTGATCGACCCGGTCATGACGCTCTTTTTGGTGGCAGGGATCGCGTTCCTGACGCTGCTGATCCGTGTGATACTCATCCGGCCGATCCGGAGAGCCTCGCAGCGGCAGCGTGACGCGAACCGCAGGTACTGGAAGTGGCTGCATCACATGGCCGAGGGGATCAAGGACATTAAGACCGGGCATCATGAATCTTTTTATGAACAGAGATTTAAGGAAGCGGATGAGGAATATTTACGTTCCGATTATCTGAGACAGTTCTGGATCAAGCTGCCGTCTCTGTGCATGGAGAGTGTCATGGTGCTGACCGTGCTGTTGTATCTCCTCTTTTTTGTGCGGTCGGGAAAAGGTCTGATCGATCAGCTGCCCAGCCTTTCGGCCCTGGCGTGGACGGCAGTGCGCCTTTTGCCGGCATTCAACCGGATCAATGGCGGCCTGACCCGGCTGGGCTATGCAAAGACATCCGTGGAGGCGATCCGGCTCGCCATGGAGGAAACGGCGGCAAAGGGGAAGGAGCCACCTGTCCGTCAGACGGAACCGGATATGAACGGGACCATCCTGCTGGATCACGTGTCCTATACCTACGATGGTGGGGAGAAGACCGTACTGAGGGATGTGGGGATGGAGATCCCCGCGGGGACATCGGTCGGTATCATCGGCCCTTCCGGCGCGGGCAAGACCACGCTGCTGGATATCCTGCTCGGGCTGCTTGCGCCGGATGAGGGACAGGTCCTGATCGACGGCGTTCCTGTCGCCGGTCAATACAGGATACCCGATCAGATCGCTTATGTGCCGCAGACCACATTTCTGCTGGATGATACCGTTCGGAATAATGTAGCGATGGGCTTCGAAAAAGAGCAGATTCGTGACGATCAGGTGTGGGAGGCGCTGGAAAAGGCCGCCCTTGCCGACAAGATACGAGCCCTTCCCCGCGGCCTGGATACCCAGATTGGGGAACGGGGGATTCGTCTTTCCGGCGGGGAACGTCAGCGGCTGGGGCTTGCCCGCGCGATCTATTGGGATCCGGCGCTGATCGTTTTTGATGAAGCGACATCGGCACTGGATCTGAAGACAGAGGCCGCTGTCCTGGATTCCATCAACCGCCTGAAAGGACAGAAGACATTGATCATCGTTTCGCACAGGATGTCAGCGATAGAAGGATGCGACAGGATCTACCGTGTGGAAAACGGAACGGTCTGCAGGGAGAAATAGCCGGACGCGGTCCGGTCTGTCGGGCAGAGGGTAAGGCGGTCCAGGTCCGGTAAATGATCTGCGAGCGGAGGAAGCGACCTATGACACTGAAGAAGAAAAGAAAGATCTTTACCTGGAAGAATGTCATTATATGCGTACTGATCGCGCTGGCGGCTGTTGTCCTGGCCGGTTATGCGGTCTTTCATCACTATTACAGTCTCCTGGATCACTATGATCCGGATGATCATGATTATGTAGGAGCCGTGCTCACGGAAGAGAGCGGCCTCATGGCGGCGGACGGCAGTGCGGAAACGGCCATGCCTCATATCGATATACGGACCGATGAGGACGCTGCCACTGAGACCGCCGATGGTTCCGGTCCCCATGAGGAGATAGAAGAGCGGCTTCTCGCGAATCTCAGACAGATGGAAGAAAGCTCTTTCCTCTATGAGACCGACGCGTTCAATCTGCTGCTGATCGGCATAGACGCCCGTGAGGATTCATTTTCAGGTAATTCTGACGCCATGATCCTGCTCAGTATCAACAGGGATACGAAAAAGGTGGTCATGACTTCTCTGCTTCGAGACATCTACGTGTCAATTCCCGGACATGGAAACAACAGGCTGAACCACGCTTATCTGACAGGCGGGATGAGTCTTCTGACGCAGACCATTCAGAATAATCTCGGGATTCATGTAGACAGATGCGTCGTGATCAATTTTTATCTGATGATGGATCTGGTAGACGCCCTGGGCGGGCTGGACCTTGACGTATCCGCGGATGAGATCAGAGTGATGAACATGTATATCCGAAATCACAACCGTATGCTGGAAAAGCCTTTGGAAACGGACGTTTTGTCAGAAGCAGACGCCGGTCTCCTCCACGCTGACGGCAGTCAGACGCTGGCATACACAAGGGTACGGTATGTGGGGACAGATTTTGCCAGAACAGGAAGGCAGCGCATCGTGATCAGCAAATGTCTTGAGAAGATAAAGGACATGAATCTCGGAGAGCTTATGGCGCTGGCGGAAAGATTCCTGCCTGAAGTACGGACCGACCTGACTCAGAGTGACTGCGCGTCTCTGCTCCTTATGCTTCTTCGTTTCCCTGACTATCAGATCGAGACGATGACGATCCCCCGCGAGGGCACATACCAATACGCGGAAATTCGGAATATGTCTGTGCTTACAATCGATTTTCAGAAAAATACGGAGGAATGGCACAAGCTGGTGGAGGGACATTGACATCATACTTCTTACCCGTACATAA
Source organism: uncultured Lachnospiraceae bacterium (assembly GCA_947626475.1). Lineage (GTDB taxonomy): Bacteria > Bacillota > Clostridia > Lachnospirales > Lachnospiraceae > UBA3402. The sequence continues at coordinate 10,987 of CANQSK010000005.1, read as the reverse complement.
CAAGTCCGGATTGAATGAAAGATCCCTGCAGAACTCTGTTTCCGGGTCCTGCAGGGATTATTTACGCTCATTTTTCCTATGTGTCGGAGATGCCGGCGGATCTTAGAAGCTGGCGTAGGTGTTGGTTTTCGGAAGCCAGTTGTTGTTTTTCAGAGGAAAGATGTTGAATTTTCGTGTCCAATTGCCGGATTTTCTGTGTCTGCTGCTCGATATAATTATCTTTCCAGCCCGTTCTTCGGTAATAGTCTTCACGGGCCTCGCACTGCAGACGGATCTTTTCATCTCCGCTCAGGACAACAGCCGTCCGGACAGCTTCGGAAAATATGGAGTCATGTTCTGCCAAATCCTTCATCTCCTTCCATGTAGTCGCTTTAAAGAGGCGGGCCCAGCAGTCAACCTGATATGCCTTATCCTCTTCCGTTGTCAGTTCTATATGTTTTAAGTCTAACACAGAGAGGCGCAGTTTGTCATCATATATTTTATGGCTTTTTATATTCATCAGGCGATAGGTCGCATAGAATTCAGGTGCATCCGGGAACAGGGTATAGTTCAGAATCCCAATCTGGACGGCGGGAAGTACGTCTTTGTAGCTTTCACCCTTGTTCAAACTGTCGAAAGAACGGCAGAGGTAGCATTGAGAACGCTCTACCCAGTTCCGTTCATTGATCACCTGAAGTTCCAGATTGACAACCATGCGGCTGTCCAGAAGAAGCTTGATATCCAGAAAGAAGTCTTTCTCGTCTACGTGCCGTCCCAATTCGATGGGATTCTGGATTAAGACGTCGCTGACTTCTGCTTTGTCAAGGTGCAGGAGGGAGCAGACCAGAGCCTTGAGGACATGGTTGTTCTCCTGCATAACAGCCCGGAAAAGATAATCGTTGGTCATGTGGACGGGCAGGTCTCCGTCAAGGTGGGACAGATCCGGACCGGTATAGGCATCAGGGGTCAGATTGTTCATAGATAGAATTCCTCCTTTTGTGATCAAAAAATGTACATGGAATCTGCCGGAGACGTGTCCGGAATGTGATACCAGATAAGATGTTTCCGGGTCCTGCAGGGATTATTTATTGCTCATTTTTCCTGTGTGTCGGAGATGCCGGCGGATTTAATACTTTGATCGCCATATTGCAAAATATGAAGCGGTCTGCCGGAAGGGTATTGAATAACGGAGAGTAAGTATAGTATAATTTGCGTAGTTATCGGCAATATGTTCATGGCAGCGTTTGTTTTGTGTCTTGTGTTGCTTTTCCGGCGGGGAAAAAGCCGGCTCTTCCGGATTCCTTTCGGAGCTCAGGGAAAGCTTTTATAAAACCTTCCTCAAAGAAAACCGTTGGAAAATGATTGCGGACGGTCTGCTTATTACAATTCAGATTACTGTTTTTGCGGGAATTTTCGGTACGGTTTTGGGATTTTTGCGCTGCCTGTGCCTGAGGAGTAAGATACGGATTCTTTCTGTCCCGGCCAGAGCTTTATCTCAGCTTATGCAGGGGATTCCCAGCCTGGTTGTGCTGCTGATTACCTATTTTGTTATTTTTGGTTCTGTCCAGATCGATCCGGTGGCTGTCGGTATCATCGCGTTTTCCGTGATGTTCGCGGTTTCTGTGGCCGGTATCCTTCAGACGGGAATCGAAGCGGTGGATAAGGGGCAGTGGGAAGGCGGAGTATCCCTTGGCTTCAGCAAAGCGGAGACATTTGGACGCATTATTATGCCTCAGGCTCTGACGAAGGTCGGAGATATCATCCGAAGCTACACGTATGAGGCGTTTTTCCCGCTGATTGCGACGGCAGTTATTTATTTCTTCCTGTCGTTCCTCATCGCGGCCTGTGTCGGAAGAATCGAGTGGACGGTTCGGCCGAAGCGGAAAGCGTTGGGAGCCGTTCCCGCTGCAGCCGGGAAACTATCCGAACGAACTGTCCGGCGGACAAAAGCAGAGGGTCGCTATTGCGCGGACACTGGCAATGGATCCGGAGATCATCCTGTTCGACGAGCCTACGAGCGCCCTGGATCCGACGATGGTGGGCGAGGTCTTAAGCGTCATGAAGCGCCTTGCCGCAGAAGGATTGACCATGATGATCGTGACCCATGAGATGCAGTTTGCCCGCGATGTGTCCACACGGATCTTTTACATGGAGGGCGGCGTGATCTATGAGGACGGCACACCGGAGGAGATCTTTGAACATCCGAAGAAAGAGGGAACCCGCGTCTTCGTACGGCAGCTGAAAACACTGGAGCTTAAGCTTTCGTCGGCGGATTATGATTTTATCAGCATGTCGGAGGAACTCAGGCAGTTCGGAGAAGGATATTATCTCTCAAGGCGCCGGACCGAAAATCTGCGTCTCATATTCGAGGAGATCATCGCGCAGAACCTTGTTCCCGACGGAAAACCGGAGTACCCGATTTTGGTTTCCGTTGAATATGGACAGAAAGACAACCGGCTGGAAATGCGTCTTACCTGGGACGGTCTGCAATATGATCCCATGGAAGAGGGAGATGAACTGTCGCGGAAACTGGCGCGCGCCGTGATAAAGGAGTACCGTTACGACTGTGAGGGCGGGAAGAATCTGCTTGTATTTGAATTACTGTAAGTAAACTGAGAGCAGACTTGGAGATGTGCCGCGAAATAAGAGTATCAGCCTGATGATATAAAAAATGAGATCATAAAAAACGGCGGAGGAAGTCATATGGATTTTCGTGAAATGACCTATATCACTACAGTGGCGGACTGCGGCAGTATCACGGCAGCGGCAAAAAAACTGTACATATCGCAGCCGTCTTTGAGCTACATCGTCTCCAAGGTGGAGCAGGATGTGGGGGTCAAGCTGTTTGAGAGGAAGAATTATCCCCTGACGCTGACGTATGCCGGTGAGAAGTATGTGGAGACGGCCAGGAAGATTCTGGCGCTCAACAGCAATCTTCGGAGAGAGCTGCTGGATATCGGGCTGGGAGAGAAGGGGCAGATCAATCTGGGCATTCCTACAGAGAGGGCCGGATATATGCTTCCTGAGGTGCTGATGCGCTTCCAGGAGAAGTTTCCGGGGGTGGAGGTGCGCCTTTTTGAGGCAGATTCCGATACGCTTCTGGAACAGCTGACCAAAGATGAGATTAATTTTTATATTATTCCCAGAAGCCGGTCCGAGCTTCCGGACGGGATCAGGACAGAGCTGATTTACAGGGAAAAATTGTATCTGGTGGCCGGTCCCGGCATGGTAGGGCCTGAGATGATGAAGGAGGGCTGTGAAAATGTGGTCAATTTAAGCTGCTTTAAGGAGACGCCCTTCATTCTCTTGAAGAAAGGACATGCCATCCGCAAAAAGGCTGATTCCGTATTTCGCCGCCACAAGATTTCTCCGCGGCAGATCATGGAGGTGTCCAGCTGCATCTCAGCGGTTCAGCTGGCCAGAGGGGGTCTGGGCGTTACCATTGTGCCGGAGCGGGCGGTGGAGGTGATGGGGCGTCTCGACGGACTCTGCTGTTATCAGTACGGGGAGGAACCGGACACCTGGAACGTGAATGTGGTTTACAAGGAAGACGCTTATCTGGACCGGTCGGAACGGTGTCTGATCGATCTGATGAAGGAGGTATTTGGAGAGCGGGAGCTGAAATAGCGTTGACTGTAAAGCCGGCAGGTGGTAAACTAAAGTATCTTAAAAGTGAAAAGATCAGGAGGACGAATCATGAGCCAGAAGCAATCACTTGACACAATCTGCATTCAGGGAGGCTGGCAGCCGAAGAACGGCGAGCCCAGAGTGCTGCCAATCTATCAGAGCACGACTTTCAAATATGAGACCAGCGAACAGATGGGACGATTGTTCGACCTGGAGGAGAACGGATATTTCTATACCCGGCTTGCCAACCCCACCAATGACATGGTGGCTGATAAGATCTGCAGGCTGGAAGGCGGCGTGGCGGCCATGCTCACCTCTTCCGGCCAGGCAGCCAATCTGTTCGCCATTATCAACATCTGTTCCGAGGGTGACCATGTGGTCAGCGCAGCCACCATCTACGGCGGAACGTCCAACCTGTTTACCGTAACCCTGAAGCGTTTCGGAATCGACTGTACTCTGGTGGATCCCGACGCTTCCGAGGAGGAGCTTGAGAAAGCGTTTAAGCCCAACACTAAGGCGGTTTTCGGTGAGACTATTGCCAACCCGGCTCTGGTTGTTCTGGATATTGAGAAATTTGCCCGGCTTGCCCACAGCCACGGCGTACCGCTGATCGTGGACAATACGTTTGCGACGCCCATTAACTGCCGGCCCTTCGAGTGGGGCGCGGACATTGTGACCCATTCCACCACCAAGTATATGGATGGCCATGCCATGACCGTAGGCGGATGTATCGTGGACAGCGGCAATTTTGACTGGGATGCTCATGGAGATAAATTCCCGGGCCTGACCACTCCCGATGAATCCTACCATGGCGTGATCTATACGAAGAAATTCGGCAAGGCCGGATATATCACCAAGGCTACGGCCCAGCTGATGCGGGACATGGGGCCGATTCAGGCGCCTCAGAACGCATTTCTTCTGAACGTGGGCCTTGAGACATTGCATCTGCGCATGCCCAGACACTGTGAGAACGCCCTGAAGGTGGCCAGGTACTTAAAGTCCAGAGATGATGTGGCATGGGTCAATTATCCGGGGCTGGAGGGAGATAAATATTATGAGCTGGCTCAGAAGTATATGCCCGGCGGGACCTGCGGCGTCATCTCCTTCGGCCTGAAAGGCGGAAGAGCGGCGGCCGCGGAATTTATGGACAAGCTGAAGCTGGCGGCCATCGTTACCCATGTGGCGGACGCGCGCACGTCGGTCCTCCATCCGGCCAGCCATACCCACCGGCAGTTAAGCGATGAACAGCTGGTAGAGGCAGGCGTAGATCCGGCCATGATCCGCTTCAGCGTGGGAATTGAGAGCGCCGATGATATTATCGCGGACATCGCCCAGGCTCTGGAGAACTGATGACAGAATCATGAGAGACAAAAATCCCTCTGGCAAGCGGTATGCCGGAGGGATTTCTGTGAGTATATGTACAAATATGCGGTCAGGCTTCTGTCTTTTCCTTTTCGGATTCGGCGTGCTTGTCCAGGGCGGAGACAAACAGGAATTTCCGTATCATGAACAGGATGGCAATGGCGATAATGCCCAAAAGCGTAAAATAGATGGGCATGTGCTCGATGATCAGGCCCCTTGCCACGGCGAAGAGCAGGACCTCCACCACAGAGTCCAGATCGTGGCGGCAGAGCATCTTCAGCAGCTCGATGCCGATGATCATCTCGAAAATGCTTTCCAGAAATACATTGAACTGGCCGGTAGTGTTCCACAGCATCGAGAACAGATGGGGCACCTCACAGAGCACGATCAGCAGGGCCACAATAACGCTGATGGCGAGAAGCAGTTCAAATCCCTGGGCGATCATGAATATGGCCTGCTGCACCTTTTCGCTGTTTTTCTCAAAACTCTTCATGCTTCCTCCTCCTTATAGTGCTCCAGACGCCACAGAAAGATGGTGACGGCCAGCAGGTCCGCGCATCCCCCCGGGCTGATATTGCGCCTGATGAACTCCCGGTTCATTTCCCTGAGGGCGTCCATCCCCCTGCCGGTGACGGCTCCGCCCAGCTCCAGAGCCTGAAGAGAACGAGCCTTCATGTATTCCAGGGCCTGGGGGCCGGTGCGGGTCAGCACATTGGTGTCGTCTACCTGTGACATCAGAGCAAGTAATGTATTAAGATGAACCTGGTTGTCGTCCGCGCAGGTTATCTTCCAGTGACGCATGGCAGGGAGAGAAATATTGCGGATGGAAGGAAAGCCTTCCTGGGCTTCTCCTCGGATTCCCTTAAGCCCATGGCGCACGTAAAGGATCTCTCCATGGGTTTTGGGACATTCCCTGTCTATTTTCCGAAAATCTTCATCCAGGCTGTCATGGCAGAGGCGGCCTGAAAGCGTCAGGATATCTTCAGGGCGGAAACAGCGGTTTTCGCTGTAATAGAAACCGGAAGCCGCGGCAATGATTCCCATGGAAAATATCATTCCCTTGTGAGTATTAACGCCTCCGGTGGCCTGAAACATGGCTTTTTCGGCATCCAGGCCCACAGGGCGGATGGCGGTGAACAGGCCTTCCCCCTTCCGGTCAGGCCAGCTGAGGCCGGCGGAGAACATTTCTGTCAAGTAGGGAAGGATCGCACCGGTGCTGGCGACAAAGGTGTCATAGCACATGTCCGTATGGGCGCCGTTGTCGCATAAGTCCACCAGTCCCGGCTTAGGAGTGGCGGACACCTCGGAGATCAGGGCATATTTTATTATATCGGAAAGCCTGGAAATCAGGCCGGCAGCTTCGGGGGTGGTGTCAGTCATGAGAAATCCCTTATTTGATGGTCTTTAATATGCGGCTGATCTCAGCTGTCAGCTGATCTACACTGTGGCTGCGGCTGCGGCTGCAGACCTGAGCCGGCCGGCTGCAGAGGAGACAGCGCCTGGAAGGAAAGCCAAGCTCTTCCCTGGAGACCTTTGTGCCGTCGGTACGAAGAACGTCAATATCGAAAATCCGTCCCAGCCTGTCCTGGTCTTCCAGTGGAATCATAAGGGCCTTGACAGAGTCAGGCGGGGCGTCTATACAGTAAAAAGCTTCATAGCCAGTTTTTTCTCTAACCGCCTCTGAGTGGAGCAGGGGAATCCGGCGCTCAAGCAGGACAGCCTCGATTCTCCTGCATCCGATCTCAAAGGCATCCGGGACTCCGGGCAGCACTTTAACCGGCCCCGGAATATTGAGGGTTAGGCAGATCAGCGTCTTCGGATAAGAAAGAAGAAGCTGCTGCTGAATCCGACAACGCATCTCTCTTGCGTCCAGCATCTCCATTAAACTGACGTTTTCCATGAATTTTCCTCCGAACATACACTCTTACGGGCACTACCTGCTGGCCCATAAGCGGGCTTCGCGTTTTCCTGGCAGAAAATGGAACATGTTGAATATCCGTTGCGAAGCCGGCCCCGGACAGCGGCATACGACAGAGTGCGCCAAACACAAGCGGATGCTTTTCAATCCTATTATAACGAAGATATCGGGAAAAGGCAAATACATAATAAGCTATGACTTCTATAGCTGCAGTCTTATTATGGCTGTCATAGGGATTTGGCTATGACGGCTATCCGTGATTATCTATTTGACCTGGAATTGAAAAAAGAGTATGATTTAGTAGAAAAAAATCGATGGGAAGGTGGCTGTCCATGGAAAAGAACAAACGATTGTGGACGATTTTTATTACCATGGCGAAAATCGGCCTGTTTACCTTCGGCGGAGGCTGGAGTATCATCGCCCAGGTACAGAGTGAGTTTGTAGAGAAGAGAGGATGGATGACGGACGAGCAGATCGTGGATTTCATGTCCCTGGCCAAATCGTTTCCGGGGATCATGATCATCAATATGTCGGTGTTTTCCGGTTATGCCATGGCCGGGATTCCGGGCGCCGTGGTGTCGGCTTTCGGACTTTCCCTGCCGGCGCTGGCCGCCATCGCCGTCGTTACTTATTTTTATTCGGCCCTCAGGGACAATGTATATGTGGCGAAAGTGCTTGCGGGGGTGCGCAGCGTGGTCATTCCCATCATCATAAGCGCCTGCGTGAAGATGTGGGACACGGCTGTAAAATGGAAAAGTTCCTGGATAATCCTGGCCGTCAGCTTTCTGATCTGCGCCCTGACCGGGTTCAGCAAGCTGCTTTTAGTGATTATCGCCCTTATGGCGGGACTTCTGATCTGGAGAGGGAGGATAGAAGATGATTTATCTTAGACTGTTTCTTTCTTTTATGAAAATCGGTTTCTGCAGCTTCGGCGGCATGACCATGATACCGGTTATCAACGACGAGGTGCTGCGATACGGGTGGATGACACCGTCAGAGGTTCTGGATATTGTGGCGGTGGCCGAAATGACACCCGGCTCCCTGGGAATCAACTGCGCCACCTTTGTGGGACTTCGGACGGCAGGGATTCTGGGGGCGGCTTTTGCCAGTCTGGGCGTGATGATGCCTTCCCTGACCCTGTCGCTGCTGGCGGCTCATTTCATCATGCACATGAAGGGAAATAAGTACCTGGAGAGCGCCATGCGGGGAGTCCGCCCGGCCAGCCTTGGAATGCTGGTGGCGGCGGGAGTGACCCTGAGTCTGTCCACATTCTGGCCGGAGGGCCTTCTTTCCTGGAACACCCTGTCCTTTGGGACCCTGTTTGGGGGAGTCTCCTGGAATCTGGTGCTGATCGCTGTAATCTCAGGGGTGATCCTTCTGAAGTTTAAGCTTTCCATACCCAAGACCATACTGATCGCGGCGGTCCTGGGTCTGGTGCTTGCATGACGGGATCCGGCTTCTCTACTGTATGAACGGATTCTTCTGCTCCGTCAGAATAAGGATGAAGTCTTTCATGTACTTGGTCATGTACCGGTCTTTCCGGTGACAGATGTAGAAGTGCCGCTTTCTGTCAATGTCGACCAGCGGGTACATGACGCATTCGGGCAGAAGCTCCGGCGTCATCTCAATATAATTCTGAGGACAGATCATCACGGCGTTGCAGGCGATGGCGGTCCGCTTGGCGACCTCGATGCTTATGGTCTCAAGAAGAACCTTGGGATGCATGTTCTTGCGGATGAACAGCAGGTCCTGGGTCTTGCGGACGCTGTGACCGTCCTTGATGTTGATGAACATCTCATTCCTGGCTTCGGTGATGTCAATGGGAGTTCCGGCAGGAATCCTCTTGGCGATATTGGAGCCGCGGCCGGTCAGAAGCACCAGGTCTTCATTTTCCACCAGTATGTACTCCAGCTCCTCATGGCGGGGATGAGTGGTCAGACAGGCGAAATCCACCGCTCCCTCCAGCACCAGGGATTCGATGGTGGCGGAGCCGTTTTCCAGGATCTGCACCTCCACGTGGGGATATCTCTGAATAAATTTCGGCATGACGTAGGGGAGAACCTGCATGGCTCTCTGTACCGGGATGCCGAGGCGGATCGTGCCGTACTCCTCGTTGTGGATCTCGCTGATCTCCTTCTGCAGGTTGGCGTCGATGGTGAGAAGCTGGCGCGCGGCTTCCATGTATTTCTGCCCTGCGTAGGTAAGAGTGATGGGGTCGGTGCTACGGTTAAAAATGGGCATTCCCAGATTCGTTTCAACCAGCTTGACCATCTGGCTTAAGGACGGCTGAGATACATAAAGCTTCTTGGCGGCGGCGGTGATGCTGCCTTCCTGGAGGATGGTCAGCATATACTGAGCGTGTTTGGTATTCATGGAACGCCTCCTTGCATATTTCTTTTCATTGCTGCGTCATATAATCCTATATTGCCAGAAAACGCAGTCTTCAGAATGTCTGTATCATACCATATTTTTTATCAGGATTCAATGAGAATACTTTCTTTCATGCAGCGGATAAACAGCTGATCCGCCTTGGAGAGGAAACTGTCCTGGGTGGTGGCGATGCAGGTGTCCCACCACGCCTGATATTTGTCTTCGATGGACAGAAGCACAGGAGGCGTCTGCTCGGTGGTCAGGCGGGAGTAGCGCAGGGGGACCATGGTGATGCCGACGCCCTGTCCGGCCAGAAGCTGGGCCGTAGTGTGGTTCCGAAGAGTCATCACCGTGCGGATATTCTTGATTCCGGCCCGCCTAAGAACCGCGTCCGTCACCTGCCGGATGCGCTGTTCCGGATACAGCCGGATCATGGGCTGTCCTTCCAGAAGCCTGATATCCAGAATGGGGTAGGGGGAGCTGTCTGAGGGCCGGGCGGCGGAAACGAGAGGATGGTCCGGCGATAGGACTGCCACAAAGGGGTCCCGCTCCAGGATCTCGTACCGGATCCGGTTCTCCTGAATCTGTGCCGGGGCGTGCATAAGCACAAAGTCCAGTTCGCCGGTAAGGAGGCGCCGCTCCAGGTTGGCGGTGTTGTCCTCCGTCACAATGACTTCCACGAAAGGACAGATCTCCATAAACCGCCGCATGGTCCGGGGAAGGACAATGCTTCCCAGGTGATTGGTGATGCCCAGATGGATCCGGCCTGTTTTCAGATTGTTGATATCGCTGACCTCAATCTCAAAGTTCTCATACATTTTAAGAATCTGGCAGGCCATATAGTAGTAGCGCTCCCCCGCGAAGGTGAGAGTCAGCCCGCTGGTCGTGCGGTTGAACAGAGGGGTGCCGATCTGTTCCTCCAGCTTCTGAACCGCCTGGCTTAAGGACGGCTGGGCCACGTAAAGCTTCCGGGCCGCCCCGGTAATGCTTTTCTCCTCTGCAATGGTTTTTACGTATAAAAGTTCCCGGCTTGTCATAATGGATTCCCTTCTTTCCTGCGTCAGGCGCAATATCTGAGAATACGTAAGGTTTCCGGCGCAATTCTTACATGAAATAGAAAAAACCTATGGATTCTATTATAAATATAGTATTTTACAATATTATAGCACTGTGTTATGATAAATGCAACAAAGAGATAACGCAAGGTTACTCTTAAAATAAAAACACAGGAGGTATTCACATGGTAAAACTGTACGACGGCGGCGTGTATCTGGTGAACGGAACGGAGATCGTTCCCGAGAGCGAAGCTGCGAAAGTAACTGCACTGACCGGAAAGAACGTGAGCAGGGAAGAGGCGAAGAAGGGGACCATCGCTTACGGCATTCTTGAGTCACACAATCAGAATGACAGCATGGAGAACCTGAAGATCAAATTCGATGCCCTCACATCCCACGACATTACATATGTAGGAATCATTCAGACGGCGAGAGCGTCCGGCATGGATACATTCCCCATGCCTTATGTCCTGACCTGCTGCCATAACTCCCTGAACGCGGTAGGCGGAACCATCAACGAGGATGACCACATGTTTGGTCTGACCTCCGCCAAGAAGTACGGCGGCATCTTCGTTCCCCCGCATGTGGCGGTCATCCATCAGTTCATGCGTGAAATGTACGCGGGCTGCGGCAGGATGATCTTAGGCTCCGATTCCCACACCCGCTACGGCGCGCT
>CANQSK010000004.1 GCA_947626475.1 uncultured Lachnospiraceae bacterium | reverse complement strand
GCCCGCTATCTCTTTGGAAAAAAAGGAGCGAAGAGCGCCGTCATCATGAATAACGCTCTGGATTATGAGACGTTCCGGTTTGACGCCGGTATCCGGGAGAAAATGCGCAGGAAATACGGACTCAAGGGCTGCACCGTGCTGGGGCACGTAGGGCGTTTCCATAAACAGAAAAATCACAGTTTTTTGCTGGAGGTGTTCGCCGGATACCGCAGGCAGGAGGAAAACAGCCGTCTTGTGCTGATCGGAGACGGTCCACTGCTGGAACAGGTAAAGGAGCAGGCCAAAGCGTTGGGAATTTCCGAAAGAGTAATGTTCGTGCCGCCTACGGGGGAAGTAAACTGTTGGTACATGGCCATGGATGTGCTGGTATTTCCGTCCCGATATGAGGGCTGGCCTCTTGTACCGATTGAAGCACAGATCGCCGGCCTTCCCGTTGTGGCATCCCCGGCAGTTGTGCCGGGGCAGATATTGTCTGAAAAAGTGAGGATACTGCCGCTGACGGAGGGCGTCTCCGTCTGGTGCCGTCAGATTCGGGAGGCAGCCGCGCAAGGCCGCGGAAAGGACGTGTACAGGAAGCTGGCGGAGAGAAATCTTCTCATTGAACAGGAAGCAAAAAAGCTGGATCACTTTTACCGGCAGGGGACTTGGGGGTGACGGCATGGGAATTTATATCACGATGCTGGCCATATCGCTGTTTTTTGCGGGCTACGCCTGGCGGGCGAAACCCTATGAACAGCTCCGGAGCAGTTACATCACATTCTGCGTCCTCGCAGCGCTGCCCTTTATCTTTGTTACGGTTTTCCGGTACGAGGTAGGCACGGACTGGGTGGTTATCTACAAGGGCGGCTTTGATCTGATGAAATTAGGTATGCAGCCGTCTCCTGATAAGGGCTTTACTCTGATTTACCGGTTTTTTCGGCTGTTTACAGACGATGTGTGGTGGCCGCTGGCCTTTACAGGATTGATTACAATGATTTTCTTTTTTACGGCCATTTGCCAGCAATCCCGCCTGATTCCGTTCAGCATCCTGGTTTTTTTTATCGGAAGCACGTATTTTCTGTCCCTTACCGCAATCCGGCAGACCCTGGCCATGTCCATCTTCCTCTACTCGGTGAAATACCTGACCCGAAGAGACTGGAAGAGATACTTTTTGCTGAACCTGATCGGTATGACATTCCATACGTCCTCCTTCATATACCTGCCGGTTTATTTCCTTTACGGCTTCCGGGCGACTCCGCGAAGATGCCTGGGTGTCCTGGCGGCTTTGACGGTCGGCTATCCGATACTGAAGATTCTGCTGCGGGGAGTGTATCGGGTAACAAGGTTTGCGCACTATCTGGGAGGTTATTATGACCAACACGAGTTCATTCATAGCGGCTTTCTTATAATGTCGGTGCTAGTGCTGATACACATATTTTATCTGGCGCGTTTTCCGGATCGCGACCGGGATTATGAATGGATGACCTGGATGATGACAGCAGCCTTCGTTATGCTGCTGCTTTCGGCTGAGCTGCCTGGGGCGAACAGAATCGCTACTGCTTTTGAAGTGGTGGATGTGCTGAGTTTTTCCATAATCTTGAGAAAGGAGGACAACGACCGTATGCGCGTGCTGGCGGCGGCAGCCATAATCAGTGTCCTTTTGGTGAGATTTTTATTTGAAGTGTACGTCAGCGGGTCTTACGATGCTATCCCGTATAAACTGGTATTTTTCAGATAATAAAAGAATTACTGCTAAAAGGTGAAATGCAGGAATGAACAATGTGCAGATTCGATTGTTTATAAAAAATGTTTTTTATGTAGTTGGAGCGAATCTGAGCAGGATTATAACGACCTTCATTTTGACAATGTTCCTGCCGAAGCTTCTGAGCATGGAGGATTACGGCTACTGGCAGCTGTATGCGTTTTACAGTTCCTACCTGAATTTCTCCTCCTTGGGATGGGGCGATGGAATACTCCTCAAATACGGTGGGGAGGATTACCGCAGGCTTGACGGCCGGGAACTGAGCGGGCAGTTTTTCAGTCTTGCCGTATACGAGACGCTGTTTGCCGCCATAGTGCTTTTGGCGGGAGACCGGCTGATCTCCGATCCGAAAAAGCTGTTGGCTTTGAAACTGGCCATGGCATTCACCGGGATTCAGATCCTGAAGTACCAGCTGCAGATGATCCTTCAGGCGACCCACCGGATCAGGGAGTACGCCAGAAACTATACCGGAGAGCGGATGCTGTATTTTTTCCTCGTGATTCTGTGTCTTGCTCTGGGCAGACGGGATTTCCGGTATTTTGCCTGTATGGAGATATTAAGCGCCGCGGTTATGCTCCTGTACGCTGTCTGGCTGTGCCGGGAAGTGACGTTTCAAAGGCCCGCCCCTCTGCGACGGTCCCTGTCCCTTGCCCGTGAACTCATACGAACAGGCAGTAAGCTTTGTCTGGCCGGCCTGGCCGCCCAGCTGATCGTGGGAATTGTTCGCTTTGCCATGGAAGAGCACTGGGGTATCGATACCTTTGGCAGGATCTCGCTCTCCTTAAGTATGGCGAACATGCTGATCACCTGCATTTCCGCCGTGGGAGTCGTGCTTTATCCCATGCTGCGCAGAACCAGGAGGGAAGTGCTGTCCGAACTTTACCTTCCTGTTCGCAGCTGCCTGACGGCGGCGATGTACGGATTCCTTCTGTGCTATGTTCCGGCCAGGAGGCTCCTTGAGCTCTGGCTTCCCCAGTACAGAGAGAGTCTGAGATACCTTGCGATCTTATTCCCCCTGTGCATCTACGAGACGAGGACCAGCGTGCTGACCCTGACTTACCTAAAGACACTCCGCAGGGAGAAGGATATCATGAAGGTGAACATCTGCACCGTGCTGATCAGCGCTGCGCTGACGTTCTGCACAGTACATATTTGGGGAAACCTGGATCTGGCGGTGCTGTCCATCATCCTGCTGTACGCTGTAAAAGCCGTTCTTACGGAGTCTTTGCTGGCCCGGCAGATGCCGCTTCCCGTCCTGCGGGATCATCTGCTGGAAGGAGGGCTGACAGCCGCCTTCATTTTCAGCAGCTGGTCGCTTCCGGGGTGTGCGGCTTTCGCGGTTTATTTTGCGGCGTACCTGCTGTTTTTGGGCATCGGCAGAAAAAAACTCCTGCGTTCTGTCGCGGAGCTTAGGGAGATCATAAAAAAGTAGAAGGAGAAAAACCATGAAGCTGCAGCCAAGGATGGGTCTGACCATGTTCGATCTGTTGAAAGGGAGCATTGTCATCATCGCGATCCTGCGCCATACCCTGATTTTTTTGAACTTAAAGGATACGCTGCCTGTGAGAATCCTGGAGGCCACACTGATACCGGCACTTTTTGTGGTCAGCGGATACTGGCTTAAGAAGAGAAAGGTGAAGGACGGGATTGCAAACAGCGCCAAGTTCCTTCTTGTGCCCTACGTGATCGTGGCCCTTATCATCATAAGTGTGGGAGGGGTGCACAGGGCGCTGATTCACAATATGAAGGACTGGACGGATGTGTTTCTGATCTCTACCCTGCTGGTCATATCCGGCGAAAGGGGCAGGCTTGTCAGCGTGTGGTTTGTGTTTGCCCTGTTCATCGCCTGGTGCGTCTATTATCTGGTGATAAATATCTTGCGTGAGAGAGGGCAGATCATCGCAGCGTGTGTATGCGGTCTGGCAGGCGGTCTGTCGCTGCAGTTCCAGCTGCCGTTTCAGATCAGCCAGGGACTTATTGCCTTTTTCTATGTTTACGCTGGCTACCTGATCAAGAGGAAAAAGCTTCTTGAAAAGAGAATCGCGCCCCGCGTCTATGTCCTTCTGATCGCGGTCTGGCTGGCGGGAGGCTGTCTAGGCAGCATGGATCTGGCGCTGTACAAGATTCGTAACAGTCTGATTATCATACCTGCTGCGCTGTGCGGTGCGTTCCTGCTGATCCGGCTGTTTCTCTATTTAAATGATCTGGACTGGAGGGTGCTGGAGCCGGTCCGACTGGCCGGAAGGTACTCTCTGTGGGTTCTCTGCATACACAACGTTGAGGACGGAGTTTTTCCATGGAAGCTTCTGGTACGGTTTATCCCAAGGACGAGTTTTCCGAACCTTATGCTGTATTTTCTGCTCAGGTTGGCGCTGATCGCGGCACTGTGCCGCGTTATGGTCTGGTGTAAGCAGAGAGTGTCCGCCAAGGAGCCGGTTGCCGGAAAAGGAAAGGGGGGATAGGGATGGAATCGCTGCTGAAAGAGATCATTGAGATAGCGAAGGAATACTGCAGTGAAGAGATTGAGTGGGGAGAAGACACCTCGATCCTGACGGATATGGAGTTATCTTCCCTGGAGATCTTTGATTTTATCTTTCGTATCGAGAGCCGGTTTTCCGTGCATTTCACGGACCGTCAACTGAGGGATATTGTGACATTGGGAGACCTGGCGAATATAACAGGAGGAAAATTATGCGAAAAATAAGAAAAAGTATTTTGGTTGTATTCTGTACCCTGGCGGCTCTGCTGGGCAGCTTTCATGTGGCCTACGCCTCATCTGCGTCAGGTGCTTTGACAGAGAGTGCCATCATTGAATATCTGAAGGATGGCTATGATATGAGGGAGGTGGATGAAACAGGCCTTCACTATTATGAGCTGAGGAAAAAGGGCGCTCCGCAGATAAGCCCTCTCCTGATCCTTCTTCATTCCGCCAGCAATGATAAGATATCCATGGTTGGCTATGCGAAAGAGTTTGCGGACGCGGGATATACGGTGGTGGCGCCTGATCTGGCTGGAGAAGGAGAGGATATTTCGCCGGATGCGCTCAACCCCTACGATATTATTGTGAGATCCTCCGGAAATGTCGAAACACTGGTGGCCAGGTATAAAGCGGTGGATTACGTGGACGCGGAGCATTTCTGTGTGGCCGGAAACTCCTTAGGAGCTCTCACGGCATTGTACTTTACCGCATACAGCGACGTAAGGCCCCAGTGCGTGATCAGTTTCTACGGAACACCTGTCTGGAGTACCCTGGTAAACGTGCAGAACATGTATGGAATCCGATGCAACGGCGCGACGACGAATATGACGAAGCCGGCGGATGCCAGCAAGCTTCGCACTGAACTGCTCCAACATTCACCGGATCAGAACATGGGCAGGTTGCTGAGCGTTCCCGTTTTGCTGGTGAACAGCGATGTGGATCCGCTGATGTCCATAGACGGGATCTATTCGTTCCAGAAGGAGGCTGCGGAATATTCCAATAATCTGACCGTCGCGATCAAACCGGGACACGTCCACGCGCTGGCAGGGGAAGAAGGCGAACTGGCGGAAGCGATGGAATTTTTACACAAATATCTTCCGGCGCAGTGAGCGGCAGAAGGGTAAGGTAACAGACATGGACAAACAGCTGCGGGTCGCGCAGGTTCTTGGCGTTATGACGGGTTACGGCGTAGAAGCCTTCGTCATGAATCATTATCGGTTTATTGACCGGAGTAAGGTGCAGTTTGATTTTTTTGTCAATGAGGACTCGACAAAGGTTCCTTACGAAGAGATTGAGAAGCTTGGCGGGCGCGTGTACAGGATTCCTTCCTACCGCAGGCTTGGAAAGTACATAAGTACACTCACCCGAATTTTCAGGGAAAACAGATACCAGATCGTTCACTCTCACGTAAATACGCTGAGTGTTTTTCCGCTTTACGCGGCGAAGAAAGCGGGTGTTCCCATACGTGTTTCCCAAAGCCATTCATCCGCGGCCAGAGGCGAAGGGAAGAAGAATATCGCCAAAAACATTCTCCGCACCTTTTCCAGGACTTATGCCACAGATTACGCCGCCTGTTCTGTCTCGGCAGGAACGTGGCTGTTCGGAAAAAAGGCAACAGAGAGAGGACAGGTGACAGTCCTTCATAACGTGATCGATGTGAAAGCGTGCGTCTATGATCCGGATGTCCGCGCTCAGGTGAGGCGTCAGCTGGAGCTGGACGGAAAATTTGTGGTCGGTCATGTGGGAAGGTTCTGTTTTCAGAAAAATCAGGAATTTGTGCTGGATATTTTTAAGATCGTTCATGAGTGTAATTCTGACTCGATCCTTCTGCTGGTGGGAGACGGGGAGACCAGGGACCAGCTTGAAAAAAAGGCGGAGAAGCTGGGCATAAGGGACCGGGTGATCATGCTGGGCAATCGGGATGACGTGGGAAGGCTTTATCAGGCCATGGACGTTCTGGTGTTTCCATCCAGATATGAAGGTCTGCCGCTGGTGCCGGTGGAAGCGCAGGCTGCCGGGCTGAAGGTTGTCATCTCCACGAGAATCTCGCCGGAGATAAGGATGCGGGACGGTGTGGTGTTTCTGGAACTTTCCGACCCTGCCGAAAGGTGGGCCATGGAAGCCCTGCGGCTCAACCCGGGAGTCAGGGAGTACAGAGGGGATTTTTCCTCTTATGATATGGCCTTTCAGGCTGAAGAGATGGAGCGTTATTATCAGGCACTTCTCGACAGAAGGTCCGGGAATGTGAGAAAATAAGTGTCAAAGAGGAGGATAAAGGGATGGATCATTCTTTGTGGGATCTGATCCGGGAACTGGTCAGAGAATATGAACAGCTGCCCGCGCTGCGGTACCGAACAGCCGGGACTGTTTTCAGCGTAAGCTACAAAGAGCTGTGGAGGGACCTGAAAGCAGGAGCGCGGCGGGCCGCCGCTTTGCCTGAAAGCCGCATCGGGATATGGGGAAACAGCTCCTATTCCTGGCTTGTCGCGGCTTATGCCTGTCTGCTTGCCGGAAAACACGTGATCCTTTTTGACAGCTCCATCGGCGACGAGGATTTCAGGCGTCTGGCCGCTTACGCTGGTGTGCAGGCTGTCGCTGCAGGCGGAGAGCTTGCAGGCGAGGCCGAAACGCTCTTCCCGGACATGCCGGTTTATGTTTTTGAAGAGTTTGGGAAGGCCGGAGAGATTGCCGGAAGGTGCGGGGAGGAGGAAGGATGCCTGCCGCCCGGAGGTCCCGAGCAGGATATCATTATTTTTACGTCCGGAACCTCCGCCGGATCCAAGGGCGTGGTGATACCGGCAGGCACGCTTGCCGGGCATCTCCGCATGTTTCGCAGCGCACTTCCGGGAAATCCGAAGGAAACTTATTTTTCTCCAATTCCCTTTTTCCACATCTTCGGGTTCCTGATGGTCATCGAAGTTCTCAACCGGGGCGGCATCTTCTGCATCAGCAGCGGGGGAAGAGAACTGAAAACCGATCTGTGGGCGTATGAAGCCGACAATGTGACTCTCGTTCCCAGCATGATCAAGTTCGTCCTGGAAACCTCCGGATTTCCGCCTCAGACCCGTGTCGTGATCACAGGAGGAAGCGCCTGCCCGAAGGAATATCAGGAAATACTCAGAGAAAAGGGAATTACCCTGTATGCTATGTACGGCATGTCCGAGGTGATTGGCCTGGCCGCCATCAGCGAAGCCGGCGGCGAACTTCTCCGCTACCGGCCTGTTGATGGCATTCAGGTGAGCATCAGCAATGAGGGTGAGGTTCTTCTTACTCTGCCATATCACTTTAAGGAGTATTACGGGAAAGAAGAAGAAACTCGCCGGGTACTTTGCGGCGATACAGTGATGACAGGAGATATGGGAACGCTTGACGAGACGGGCTTTCTTCGGATTACTGGCCGCCTGGGAGAGTTGATCGTCCTGAGAAACGGAGAAAAACTGAACGCGGCGGATACAGACACGGAGCTTTCGTCTCTTCCGGGAATTGCGGAGGCCGCTGTGTTCGGGTATGGCGGATATCCGGTCCTGGCCGTTACGCCCGGAGACGGTTTTGACGAAGGCCGCTTCCAGGAGGCGCTGGAGCGATACAACAGAGGCAGGCCCCTGGACCGGAAGCTGGTGAGAGTCTGGAACCGTGATAATCCTCTCCCCAGAACCTCGACAGGAAAGATAAAGAGGAATCAGCTGGCGGAGGAATATGGGAGGTTATAACATGAACAAAGCGATTACTCTGGTGTGCAAATCATTGGCGTTCAGCCTGTGTCTGACCCTGTCTCCGGCGACAGTTCAGGCCTCTTCGTCTGCTGTTTCAAAGACGGCTCAGGCTTCCGCTTCAGCCGTTTCTGAGACAGGAGTGAACAAACTCGGAGAGGCATTTATCCGCACTGCCGATCCCAGCACGATGGATACCTACACCGACGCGCTGCTCAATGACGAAGAAGGCAGCCGCAATGCAGGGCGCGTCTGGGCAGACAAGACGGTGTTTGCCTACAATGCCGCGGAGAAGGACGGCGGTCTGCCGGACAACATCCTCAAGCTGGATAATGAGACGGACGGCTATAAGGGGAATGTGGGCTTTGAGGCAGATTTTCTCAATGTCTTTTCCGCGCTGGGCTCTTCCCAGGTAGTCAATGATCATACGACCTCCCCGTTCGACCTGGTCCTGGTGCTGGATATGTCCGGTTCCATGGCGCAAAGCACTCAGTATCCCATCAATGCGGGCAGAGAGTACGGCTATCAGGAGACCATGAAGGAGCGGATCAAACAGTCCCGGGTTCAGAAAACTCTTGACGCGGTCAATGAGACCATCGACTCTGTCATGGAGGAAAACAGCCAGAACCGGGTGGCGGTCTGCGTCTACGGCGCGAACGCCGCCGTGCTGATGCCTCTCGCCCACTATCAGAGGGTTGATGGTCAGCCCTATCTGACAATCGGGGGTATGGAGACACTTTACGACCGGGACGATTATTCAACTCCGCAGGAGATGGGGCAGACGACTCTGCAGCCGGATGAGGGAATCTGGACCATCAACCGTGACGCCTGCTATACAGTGGTTGCCAATGCTCTGTACGACCAGAGCGAGGTCGCTCCGGAGACTTATGAGGCGGTCTGGAACCGGACCATCAGCAACAATGTGAAAAATGATGTGCTCCACCCGGATCCTGATGTGGACGGGGACGGCCGCCAGCTTCAGGCAGACCAGTACGTAGGCTATATGACCAATACCCAGGGAGGCATATATCTGGGCATGAAGCAGCTGGCGGACACGGAGGAGATGGTCTATACCGAGACCTTTGAGAACGGCGAGACGAACCGGGTCGCCCGGGTTCCAGTACTTATGGTGCTGACAGACGGCGGCGCCAATTTCGCGTTCAATAATCCCAATGAGGATGCGCAGCACGAGCTGCCGGTGAATGCGGGAAATGAATGGTATGATATCTATCTGCCGCAGGACAATATCACAACTCTGTACAACGATGGAGTCGCCCGGAGTATGCTGACCTCCATTCCAGCTTACGACGACGGCGGAATTTTCTATGACAGCGACGCGGATGTGGGAGGAACCCCATCCACTATCCTGGAGGTGCTGATGACGGCCTCCTACATGAAGAATGTGGTGGAAAAACACTATGAGCAGGGCTGGGAGAAGGGCCGCGCGGAATTGGACAGCCGGATTCCCTTAAGCATCTATACGGTCAGTGTGGACGCGGTGCATCTGCCTGCCTGGGGCAGGTACCGGATCTATCCGACCATGGATCCGGAGGTCTATTTTCACGCGACTCTGTGGGATGACCCCCACTATGCCTGCATCGGAGATGATTTCAGAGCCCCTCTTGCCTGGAAGGACAGAGACGACAATCAGATGGAAGACCTTTTGCCTTACACCTACGGAAAGTGGGAGGAGTGGAAGAATGCTTCGACCATTGGCGGGACAGTCTCTGTGCTTGCGGACTGGGTCGGAAACAGCAACAGCAAGGGTCCGTTGAGCGAACAGCTGGACATTAACCCGGAGCATACGGTAATCGGCTGCGCCACGCTGCGGATCGGTTCTCAGACGGAAGGCTATACGTATGTAAGAAGGGACGGCACCGGCAACGCGGTGGAGACCATCGGTGTTACCAACCAGGAAGTGATAGACAATATTAATTATCCCGACCGGTTTTACGATGTAGAGTCTGAGGAGCTGAGCAGTGTGTTCCGCGAAATCGTCGACATGCTCAGAGGCAAGATCTTTGTCCCGATCGCCGGCAGGAACAATGCGGCCGCCGGCAACAGCGTTACCTATCACGATCCGATCGGTCAGTACATGCAGGTCAAGAACGGTTCCGTCCGGACAAAGGCCTCCGGAAAAACATCGGAGGAAAGCTATGATATGGCGGCCCTTCTGTTTGGGCAGATGCACGGACTTGAGCGGGCGGCAGTGTATGATCCTGATTTCTACAGCGCGTATATGAGAAAGTTTACTTCCGGCGCTAAGTCCGGCTTTACCAGGGAAACAGCCGCGGAGTTTCCGGAAGGCTGGTACAGGGGAGACAACGGGGCGACGGCAGAATACCTTTCCCCCGAAAACGCTCCGGAGGATCCGTGGAACAACGGCTGGGTTTACCGTATCCGTTCGGATACTTTGTATGATTACCTGCCTACCCTGGGGACCGGCCTGCTGGAAGAACAGAGCCGCAAGACCTATACGCTGTACCGTTTCTCTGACAATGCTGAGGAGCGGGACATCCTGCGCATGAATCCCGCTTATGGCACGGCTGTGCCCACCAATCTGGAGAATATGTGGGAGGACCTGGAGGAAAAGCCTGCGGACAACGACCTGTACAGTGGGGAGCACGGCGTTTACCGGCTCAATGATATCCGTATCTGGACAGAGGTCTCGTCCAGCTCGGCTTCCGGTCAGAGCGCGCTTTATGTGAATATTCCGGCGGCTGCTCTGCCGACTCAGACCGCTTTGATAACACTCAGCGCTGACGGGAAGACCTCTTTTGAGGGCAATCGGAACAAGAAATCCGAATCGACGCCTTTCCGGCTGTTCTATGCGGTAGGGCTTGACGAGGACCTGCTCAATCAGGACCTGTACAGCCGTCAGACGGGAGTTGATATTGATTCCCTTCCTCAGAATTACCGTAAGGACCACCAGGGCGACGGAGTCGGAAGCGTATTTTTCCACTCCGGTTCCTACAGCAATGACGCCAGGAAAGGCTATGAGGGCGTCCGGCAGACGGTAAGCGCGGAGGCTGGTTCCGAAGCGGTTTCAGACAGTGTACTGGCGGAGAATGAGACGTCGGCAGAGGGAGTGGCAGGGGACAAGGCAGCAGAGAACGAAGCGACTGAGGCTGAGACGGCAGGAGATGGGACATCGGAGGATGAGGAGACTGAGAATGAAGCGGCAGAAAATGAAGAATCCGCCGGTACGCTCCTTTCCTACGGCGGTTCTGGAGACCGTCTGCTGGGCAGCGCGGGACTTCTGTTTTCGCCAATTCTGATGGAGAACTCTTTTCTGCGCCAGGTTTCATCTTCCTCCATCGGTTCCGCAGGCAAAGGATATTCCGGCACAGACGCGAACGTGACCTTCTCTCCAAGCGAGGAGAATAGCTATTATCTGCATCAGGAAGCCAGACCCTTGTATAAACACGCTTATCGGGTGACGGAGACGAAGCCCACGTCCGGCACAGGGGTTTCCTGCATTGACAATACCAGGGGGTGGACGGCAGTTAATCAGAATCAGTCCAACAGCGCCACCACCTGGGAGGACGGAAGTACAGGCGGCGTCACCTGGACCGGCGGCGAATACATGGGTACGTATACAGACGAAGCCGCGTACACAGCGGCCCGTGAGGCGGCCGCAGGCGGCATGATTACGGACAGCCTGGGAAACCAGTATCACTTTGCGGAGGGCGGCATAATCTTTTTTGAACGCGATCTGCTTACAAGTGAATCGATTACGGAGCAGAACGAAAAGACAGGCATCCAATCCGGTGATTACTATTTCTTCTTCGAGGAATATTATCTGCCCGGCACGGGAACTGATCAGGAAGGCAGCGTCGGCTGGCGGGCCGCCTGCAGTACAGGCTCGGAATTTGCCGTGGACAACGCCCTGGAGGATGTGGGAGCCGGCAAAGTGATCTGCTGGGCGGACTTAAGCGGCAGCACCGACACCGTCTCCGCGTACATGGCGGAAAACGATGTCACTCACGGTTTTCCGACTGTGGAAAAACTGACTTACGATGAGGCCAGTCTGCGGGAATATCTGACGGCCATCGGCATCACCGAAGACGAACTGGAGCGTCAGGTTCTGTACTGGCTGAATATACAGAATCAGGTTTTGTACGCCCTGGACATTGACCTGGACGGCAGAATCAGCGCGGACGAGTATGCATCTTCCGGTATTAAGTGGGTTCTCGCGGCCAGGCCTGAAAGTACGCGTGCCGGAGAATTCTACAAGACCGGAAAAGAAAAGGGTGCCAATCCTACGCTGACGGCAAGGGATTCTTTCACACCCGCAACGGGCACGGAGATGGATGCGGAAAACGGGTTTGTCATTATTGACTATCTGGGAAACAACGGCAAGCTTACGGTCAGCAATTCTCTTCTGTGCATTGTCAACAGCGTATCCGCTCCTCAGGAGCTGGCCGGGACGGAGTTCCGTTATCAGATATACGCGGAAGGACTTACCGGCGAACAGGAGGCCGTCGTACTTCGATATGACCCCAGCGACAACGGAGGAAAAGGCGGATGGCGGCGGCAGATCGGAGCGGTCAGCGTTGAGACGGACGGTTCCGGTTTCCTGTTGGACGAAAACGGAGAGCCTGCTGTTGTAGATAAGAACGGGCAGCCTGCCGGTTTGACGGCATCGTCCGGAGATCAGCGGTATTATGTGTATGCCGCACCGGACGGTATTTCCGAGGGTCGGAAGTATCTTTTCATAAGCGAGGAATCAAAGGACTATGATCCGGGAAGGCCTTTGTCCGATATGGGCCGCCGCGTGTATGCCGCAGGCAGCCTGCCGGAAAACAGCGTAGCGCAGGAGGACTTCTGGACCACCTATCACCCGGCCGGACAGGATAATCCTGCCGGTACGATGGAATTTTACGCCAGGGATGTGTGGCTGGTTCCCGCCGGCAGGGCAGGAAAGGCGGCCTTTGAACCGGACAGCACAGAAGATTATATCCACATCGGCTTTGAAGACGGAACCTATAAGGAGGACGCTGAGCCGTTTGTCATTGCCCGCCTGGAGCCGGACGATACGGATACTTCGATGAACGTTGTATCGGATTATCTCGTGGATGTCACTTATCTGACGGAGACGCTGAGCTTTGGAAAGCAGAGCGGTGAGGCCGGAGCCCAGGGGTCTGCCATGATCTCGGATGCCCTCATGGATACCACGCCTTTCTGGCTGACGGATACTACCTGCGCCGCGATTCCCGGACAGCAGCGAGCGGTCATGCAGACGGCGGAATATGCCCGTCTGGAGGAGTCCGGGGAAGAAATCACCTGGGTCACATGGGATGAGGTAGCCAGTCATACGGCGGAGTTTACCCTGAGCGGCGGTGAAGGCCTGCTTCTGAGCATCCGTTCCGGTTCCGGATATCGGGTAACTGAGGAAGGACTGAGCAGCGAAGGATTTCTGCTGAAGGAGATTAACCAGGACGGAAGCGCGGAGGAGATACATTATGCCATCAACGACATGAGTACGCCCAGCGGCAGCGCGGTTATCAGCGCGTGGCGCCGCATTTATGACGGCGAAGAGAGCCTTCACCGGGACTGCGGAGAGTTCCCGAATGGTCCCGATGAATATGAAGGACAGGAGGCAATC
Organism: uncultured Lachnospiraceae bacterium; assembly: GCA_947626475.1. Taxonomy (GTDB): domain Bacteria; phylum Bacillota; class Clostridia; order Lachnospirales; family Lachnospiraceae; genus UBA3402. The sequence goes on along the minus strand of CANQSK010000004.1, from coordinate 34,008 downwards.
CGGCACTGGGTCGTCAGTGACAACCTGCAGATGGACAACAGCTCCATGGAGCAGATGGCACAGCTGCCTAAGGCGCGTTTCTTAAAAGCCGGGAACGGCAGACGCATCTATAACTGCTACGGCACTGCCGGCAGCGGAGAAGAATTTATCCGTTACATAAATGAATATGCGCCCGCGTCTCTGGTAATCTCCAACTGGCTGGAGCCTGCCGGTGAAAATGTCAGCCTGACCCGGGAGAATGTGGAGCAGGAGTTTGAGTTTACTCTTACTCTGGAAGGCATAGCCGGACTGAATATAAATTCTGATCTGCCTTACTCCATCACCGGCGTTAAAGACGGGAAGACGGTGACAATCAGAAGCGGAACCCTGCTTTCCCGGGGCGAAAAACAGGAGACGGAGGATGACATCAAAGCGTCCCATACAGGAGTATGGCGTTTTACGCTTAAATGCGGACAGCAGATAACCGTAGGCGGTCTGTCCGGACACGTTTCCTATACGGTAACTCAGAAGCCTGTTTCCGGTTACCTGATAAGGGCAGTTCCGGACGGAACAAGCGATAAGAACCAGAACGTAACCGTCAAAGGAAAGATTGATACGGATGATCTGACACCCGAGGTTGTCACCTACACAAACAGAAAGACCGCCTATACCAACCAGCAAACGTCCGGAGGGATAAACCTTGTGCTCTGGATCATTCTGGCTGCGGGCGTAATTGCCAACATTGTCATCTTTATCCTGTTCCTGGTGAAACGGCGCAGGGAAAAAGCATCCAAATCCTGAAAAGATACAGAAAAGGAATATGACATGAGAAAATTATCAAAATCGACCATAAATCTCCTCAAAAACGGTAGGATGCGCATCGCGTTGACAATAGCCGTCACCGCTTTGATGTTCGGGACGCTGCTGACTGTGAACCTTCTTACTCCTCCCATTGGGGATGATTATGATTACGGTTATTGGTTAGCTTTCGGGGATGATATTGTTTCTGGTACGTGCCGCTATATTGCATATGCGTACAGGATGTATACCGGCAGAGCGCTTACTGCTCTTTCTTACGTTGCTTTCTTTAGCCTGCTTAATAAGACTTCGATTGCGTTGGTGAAATCATCGGCATATATGCTGACAGTGTGGCTGCTGTATCTTATCATACGTGGCAAAAGGAAAAACAGCATATGCCTGTTTGTAGGGATAAACTTGTCATTGTGGATATTTGTACCGGAGCTGGGACAGGATATATTCTGGACGTCCGGAGTGGTAAACTATCTTCTGCCAATGCTGCCTGTCCTTGGAATGATGCTGATATACCGGCGCAGTTACGTCTCTTCTTCCGCAAGTGACGGAGCATTGAAATGCGTGTTGGTAGCCCTGCTTGGCGTGATATCCGGCTGGCAGCTGGAAAATTCCTCGATCACTGTTCCGGTTGTCATACTGGCCTACATCTGCCTTTGGAAACTAAAAGGGGCGAAAGTGCCAAAATGGGCATGGTCCGGTTTGGCAGGAAGTGTGTTCGGATATATCCTGCTGGTTGCCGCTCCCGGGAATTTTCAACGCGCTGATCGTGAAACGCAGTTTGTGTCGCTTTTACTGCCGTTCAAATTTGCTGTGATAACCTACTACTGGATTATGTTCGCCGGAGTTTTGACAGCGGTGTTCGTATTTGGGATTATAAAGTGCCGCAAAAGCAGCCCCGGTGCGATCCGCGAAGGATTAGTATTCGCTGCAGCGGCGCTGGTCTCGGCATATTGTATGATTGCCGCGCCCGCCAGTCCTGAGAGAACATGGTTTATAACGGTTTCCCTTATGACAGCGGCGGCAGGCATAGTCATGCAGGACGCATTTGCGCCGGAAAAGGTCTCCCGCGAGGCCAGGATTGTGTTTTGCGCGGCAGCGCTCATTATACTCGGAACGATGGCGGCAGATACGATACTGGCTACCTACGATATTCATCAGCAATTTGTCCAGCGGGAAGAAAGAATCATGACTGCGAAACAAAACGGAGAGACTGTCATTTCCGTACCAGTGTACAAACTCAAATATCCGCTGAAAGCGAATCGCTATGCCCTCTATGGTCTGTATGACGTAGAACCCGGGCGAGACAGTCTGTACAGTTTCAACGAGTCAGTCGCCCGGTATTATGGAGTTGAGGCCATAATAGGAACGATCGGCGAGTAAAACATCTATGATAAAGGATACCTCCGGAATCATTCCGGAGGCATTCTTTTTGTCTGTTTGCTTCGCCCTGCCTGCCGAAAAATGCTTGACAATTTTTATGTAACTGAGATAATGGTATTAGGAATAATATTTGTTTATATGAGAAGGAGGGTATAATTATGACAGATAAATATGTGATAACGATTGATCGTCTGTATGGCAGCGGCGGCCGCATCATGGGCCGCAGACTGTCTGAGGAGCTTGGGATTCCCTTTTACGATGAAGAGATTTTGAAGATGGCATCCGAGGAGAGCGCGGTCAGCGAGAATCTGTTCCGGCTCAATGACGAGAAAGCGGGAAGCAACCTGTTCTTCCGCGCCATGGGCGGGCTGAACTCCAGTCTGGAGGAGCCGTCAGTGGATGACGATGTGGCCTCGCCGGAGAATCTGTTCCGGTTCCAGGCCAGAATGATCCGCAAGGTGGCCGCGGAGCAGCCCTGCATCATCATGGGCCGCTGCGCCGATTTTATTCTCAGCGCGGAGGGAACGGAGAACCTGATCAGGCTGTTTGTCTACGCGGATATTCAGACCTGCATCCGCAGGACGATGGAGGTTGACGGCGTGGATACCAAGGAGGCCCTGCGCCGGGTGAACCGGATCAGCAGGCAGCGCAAGGATTATTATAAGTATTATACCGGAAAAGACTGGGAGGATATGGCCAATTATGACCTTCCTATCAACGCTTCCATGCTTGAGCCGGACGCGGCTGTGCAGCTGGTGAAGGAATACCTCAGGCTTAGGGGAATCAACGTGCGGTAGGAGATTATAGTCGGATGGATGACAACAAAAAAGACTACAAAATATCCCTGGAGAGGGCAAGGCGCAAAAGGGAGGGCCGCTATTACAGGCCTTATCTATTCCTTGGCGCGGGAGCGGCTGCGCTTGTCGCTCTCATTGTGATCATTGTGGTCCTGACAGGGAAAAAAGAGCCGGACAGTCCGGTTATGGACTCTGCGGCCGAGACAACCATGGACGCGGAGGCCCTTCGTGAGGAGGAAAGCCGCCAGGCTCAGGAGGAAGCGGAACAGCGCGAGGAAGCGGAGCGGCAGGCGGTGGTGGATTCTTACGAGAATCTGGGCATGGTCCATGTGGAAGGTTACTTAAACGTCCGGAAGACGCCTGAGGAGGACGGGGATATCATCGGAAAGATGCAGAACAACAGCGTCTGTGAGATACTTGGGCAGGAAGGCGAATGGTATCACATCAGCTCCGGCGGCGTGGACGGATACATTTCCGCTCAGTTTGTGACGACAGGGGAAGAGGCCAGGGCCCAGGCCCTTGAACAGGTGCAGCTGAGGGCAGTTGTGCACGTGTCCGACGAGGACAGCCTAAACATCCGGTCCTCACCGGCGATAGAGCCGGACAATGTGGTCGGCCAGGCGCTGAACGGAGAGCGGTATGTGGTAGAGGAACAGCTGGACGGCTGGGTAAAGATTGCCGGCGGATATATGTCTTCCGACTATGTGGAGGTGAGGCTGGCTCTGAATGAGGCCAGAAAGATGGATCTGAAGGCTATGGCGGTCAGCAGGTATCATAATCTTCTGGTATCCAAGGTGACGGATTATCTGAACATACGCGAGACCCCGGCGGATGAGGGAAATGACAATATTATCGGCAAGCTGCCGGGCAAGGCCGCGGCGGATATTCTGGAGACAGCAGACGGGTGGTATAAGATACGTTCCGGAAATATTACGGGATATGTATCCTCCAGCCCGGAATATGTGGCTACAGGGCAGGAGGCCACGGACCTGGCGATGCAGAACGCGTCGCTGATGGCCGTTGTGAACACGGACAAGCTGAACGTGCGGAAGGAACCGTCCACCGATTCCGGCGTGTGGACCCAAATCTCCAAATCCGAGCGGTATTACGTGCTGGACCAGCTGGACGGCTGGGTGCAGATCGAGCTGGATACAGGCGACGAGGACAGCGAGGGAGAGGGCGCGTTCATCTCCACAAGGGACAATAACGTGGAGGTCCGCTACGCCCTGGAGGAGGCCATTGAATTTCATCCCCTTCAGGAGATTGCCAACCAGCAGGCGGCCAGAAGAGCCCAGATCGTCAACTATGCCCTCCGTTTTGTGGGCAACCGCTATGTGTGGGGCGGCACCAGCCTGACCAACGGCTGCGACTGCTCCGGATTTACCCAGTCGGTGCTTAAGAATTTCGGAGTCTATCTGCCTCGTGTGTCCAGGGACCAGGCCAATGCGGGCAAGGCGGTCTCCTCCGCGGACAAGCGGCCGGGAGATCTGATCTTCTACACCAACAGCAAGGGCGTGGTCAATCACGTTGCCATGTATATCGGCAACGGCCAGATCGTTCACGCGGCAAGCCGGAAGAGCGGCATCCGTATCTCCACCTGGAATTACCGGACGCCTTACCGGATCCGGAATGTGATCGATTAGCGGGAAAACAGCAGGGATTTCAGATAGCGCGTCAGGTTCCCGCCGTCGTCAAACAGCTCCGGTCGGTACAGAACGTAAGAGTATTTGTCTTTGTATTTCTGTTTAAAGGAAGGTTCCCAGAGGGGTTCTGCCTGAGGAAGGTAGAGCCCTTCTTTTTTGGTGTAGCAGGTCTGGGCCGTAGCTTTTCTGCGGGCGGATTTCTCCACAAATTCCCCTACGCTTTTGTGAATGGCAGTATCCTCATAGATCAGATAATAGTAATTCTGGTAGTCGGGATAAAAATATTTCAGGATGCCGGAAAAAAGCTCCAGCCGGACAGACAATATGTCGTCCTGCGTCTGCGCCTGAAAGCGGCAGCCGCAGAATGTGCCGTCCCAGGAAATTTCCACAGGAAGGCGGAAGGCGCTTCTCAGACGGAGAGACAAATACTTTTCCGGAGCGCCGAACAGATCGGTGACCTCCTGAACTTCCTGTCGTTCCAGCCGAAAGTCATGCTCAAAAAAATCGGGATAATTCAGGATCGGAAGGATCAGGGGCATGCCCTCCAGATCTTCCCGGTTGTGCAGCATCAGCATGTCATAGAGACGGTTCTGATGAGTGGAGAGGTAGCGCTGATAGACTTCGATCAGCTGGCCGCCCGTGAACGGGTCCTGACGGTAAACGCCCAGGAATCGCTCAATGGCTTTCTGCTTCATGCTTTCAAGGCCGAGAAGGGCACGGTAGGGCCGGATCCTTTTGTAGATATCGATGCTGCTCACCCCTGAAAAATCCATGGGCAGGCCGTAAGCCCGGCAGCGCTTCAGAAGAAACGGGATATCGAAGCCGTCCCCGTTAAAATGGATGACAGCGGAAAAATTTTGCAGAAATGAAAAAAAGGCGGCAAGAAGCTCCGGTTCCGCCGCCTCCGTGTCCGCGAACCACTGGATCAGGCGCCAGGAGCCGGAACGGAAGAAGGTACAGCCGATCAGGTACAGCCGGTTGTAATCTCCGGAAAAACCGGTAGTCTCAATATCAAAGAACAAAAGCTTTTCCAGCGTTCCCAGCCGGGTCAACGGGTAGGTATCCGGAAGCGAGATCGTTTTTTCTACAGTAATCATGGAATCTGGCCTTTCGCAGGGTATTTCTGGGTCTATTATAGCGGACAAACAGGCGGAAGTCAAAGGCGGCAGAAGAATTGTCTGCTTTTTCTTGCAAACAGGCGCAACCTATGGTAAGATAATCACGTAAATACACTATATTTTGTGTAGATTCACAGAATTGGGAAGGAATAAGCGTGATTTCATATATCAGCGGACCTCTGACAGAGATAGAGGAAGATATGATCGTAGTGGAGGGCGGAGCGGTAGGATACAATATCCACGTGCCCCTGTCTCTCCTGGAGCAGCTTCCGCCTCTCGGCAGTCAGGTCAGGATTTATACGTATCTGAAGGTGCAGGAGGATGCCATGACCCTGTACGGGTTCGGAAGCCGCCAGGACCTTAAGATGTTTAGGCAGCTTTTAGGAGTGAACGGCGTGGGGCCAAAGGGCGCCCTGGCGATTCTCTCAGCTCTGAATCCGGCGGACCTGCGACTGGCGATCCTGTCCGGCGACGCGAAGGCTATCTCCAAGGCTCCCGGCATCGGACTCAAGACCGCGCAGCGGCTGATCCTGGATCTGAAAGACAAGGTGAGCATGGAGGATGTTCTTCCGTCTCTGGCGGAGGATGCGCCTGCCCGTGAGGCGAAGCAGGCAGGCCTTGGTCCTGCCGCCAAGGAGGCTTTGGACGCCCTGGTGGCCCTGGGGTATTCGCCCATGGAGGCGGCGAAGGCTGTCCGCAGGGTGGACGCGGCTGAGTCTATGACCTCTGAGGAGGTATTGAAGGCGTCTCTCAGATATCTGGCATTTTAAGGTGGGAACATCATGGAACGAAGAATCATCAATACGGAGCTCACTCCGGAGGACGAGAAGGTGGAATCCAGCCTGCGTCCCCAGTATCTGCGGGACTACATCGGTCAGGAGAAGCTGAAATCCGTATTAAAAGTATATATTGACGCAGCCAGATCCCGCGGGGACAGCCTGGACCATGTGCTGTTCTACGGACCGCCGGGACTGGGAAAGACCACGCTCTCCGGCATTATCGCCAATGAGATGGGCGTGAATATGAAGGTGACTTCCGGACCGGCCATTGAAAAGCCGGGCGAGATGGCGGCTATACTGAACAATCTCCAGGAAGGCGACGTACTGTTTGTGGATGAGATCCACCGGCTGAACAGGCAGGTGGAGGAGGTTTTGTATCCGGCCATGGAGGATTTTGCTATCGACATTATGCTGGGCAAGGATTCCTCCGCCCGCTCCATCCGTCTGGAGCTGCCTCATTTTACTCTGGTGGGAGCCACCACCAGGGCGGGGCTTCTGACGGCGCCTCTCAGGGACCGGTTCGGCGTGGTGCAGAAGCTGGATTTCTATACGCCCCAGGAACTGAAGCAGGTGATACTCCGCTCGGCGAAGGTGCTGGGCGTGTCCATCGACGATGCCGGAGCCATGGAACTGGCCCGGCGCTCCCGGGGCACCCCAAGACTTGCCAACCGGCTGCTGAAGCGGGTCCGTGATTTCGCCCAGGTGAAATATGACGGCAATATCACAAAAAAGGTGGCTGATTTTGCTCTGGACATTCTGGATGTGGACAGGCTGGGTCTGGACAACAATGACAGGGCGATACTGATGACCATTATTCAGAAATTTTCCGGCGGGCCCGTCGGGTTGGATACCCTGGCGGCCGCTCTGGGAGAGGACGCCGGAACGCTTGAGGATGTGTACGAGCCCTATCTTCTGATGAACGGGCTCCTTAACCGGACGCCAAGAGGCCGCGTCGCCACAGAGAACGCGTACAGGCATCTGGGCATTCAGATGCCGGATCAGTAAATTCGGGCAACATTTTATGATAGAAGGAGCGGACGCAGCATGGACAATATAAAGAATTCGGAAGTTTTGATCGATGGAAAGATCTATTCCTTAAGCGGCACGGAGGACCAGCAGTACCTTCAGAAGGTGGCAGGCTATATCAGCGAGAAGACGGCTCAGCTGAAGCGTCAGGAAGGATTCACCAAGCAGAGCCAGGAATATCAGGCGGTCATGGTGGAGATGAATATCGCGGATGATTATTTTAAGGCTCTGGACAGGGCCGCGGTCAGCGACCAAAAGAGGGACAGCATGGAGCGGGACAGCTACAGTCTGAAGCATGAGCTGGTGACGACCCAGATGAACCTGGAGCGGAAAGAGCAGGAGCTGGCGCAGACGAGAGAACAGTCAGCGCGGGAACTGGCGCAGGTGAAGGAACAGGCGGCACAGGAACTGGCGCAGGCGAGAGAACAGGCGGCACAGGAGCTGGCACAGGCGAAGGAACAGGCAGCGCGGGAGCGTGAGGAAGCGGCCGGAAGAGAGGAAGCCCTTCAGAAGAAGCTGAACGAAGCCCAGTCAGAGATCCTGAAACTGAAGGCGCTTCAGGCGGCGTACTCCCAGATTCCGGGAAACCAGCCGCCGTACCGTCAGAACGGCGGCTACAATCAGAATTACAACAATAACCGCAGAGGATAAACCAGTTGATAAAGTGTCTGGACAGAAACCTTCAGACACTTTTTGTTTCAAGAGGAATTAAGTATGAAGAAAGGGAAAGTTGAAGTTCTCGCGCCTGCCGGCTCGTTTGATAGTATGAAGGCGGCTGTCTCGGCGGGAGCGGACGCTGTCTATATCGGGGGATCCCGGTTCGGCGCCAGGGCCTACGCGGACAATCTGGATCAGGACCGGATGCTGGAGGCCATTGATTATGCCCATATTCACGGAGTATCCATTTATATGACAGTGAATACCCTGGTGAAGGAGCGGGAGTTTGAGGATCTGTACGATTATCTTTTGCCTTACTATGAACGCGGGCTGGACGCGGTGATCGTACAGGATTTCGGCGTGCTGAGAGCGGTCCGCAGGTGGTTTCCGGATCTGCATGTCCACGCCAGCACCCAGATGACTATCACAGGGGCGGACGGAGCGGCGGTTCTGAAGGAGTTGGGAGCTTCGCGGGTGGTGACGGCCAGAGAGCTGTCCCTGAAAGAACTGCAGGAAATCCACCGCCAGGTGGATATTGAGATAGAAAGCTTTGTCCATGGGGCTTTGTGCTATTGTTATTCCGGACAGTGTCTGTTAAGCAGTCTGATCGGCGGCCGCAGCGGGAACCGGGGAAGATGCGCCCAGCCCTGCCGCCTGCCTTATGAGATCCGAAACGGCGAAGGTCGGCAGAATCCCGGCGGACAGAAGTACGTAATGAGCATGAAAGACCTCTGTATGCTGGATATCCTTCCGGATATTCTGGAGAGCGGCGTGTTTTCCCTGAAAATAGAAGGTCGGATGAAAAGTCCCAGGTACACGGCAGGGGTGGTCAGCATCTACCGAAAATATACGGATCTGTATCTGGATCAGGGGCGGGAAGGCTATCATGTGTCGGAGCAGGACCGAAAGGTGCTTTTAGACCTTTTTGACCGGGGCGGCCAGACGGAGGGCTACTACCGGCGGCACAACGGGCCGGATATGCTGGTGATGAAGGAAAAACCGGCTTTCCGCCAGACTAACCAGGAGCTGTTTGATCATCTGGACCGGACGTATGTGGAGACGGAGAAGAAGGAGAAAATAAGCGGAAGACTGACGGTTACTGAGGGCCAGCCTGTGAAGCTGGAGCTGTGGAATCCGGCGGTCACACTTACAGGCCCGGCGGCAGAGACCGCCCGGAATCAGCCTGTGAGCCGGGAGCAGCTGGAAAAGCAGATGCGCAGGACCGGAGGAACCCCCTTTGAGTTTGAGGAGCTGGACATAAGGCTGGAGGGCAGCGTATTTCTGCCGCTTCAGGCGCTCAATGAGCTTCGGCGGGAGGGGCTTAAGCAGATGGAACAGGCGATTCTTGAACCCTTCCGGAGAAAGGCCATTCCGCCGGTTGAACCGGCATATCAGGTTCATCCGGCAGAGCCGGCATATCAGGCTTCGCCGGAGAGCATGGATTCTTTCCGCGGGGAGGCCCGGATGCCCGGCCTGTCCCTTCATGTTCTGGTCTGTAACCGGCCTCAGTTTTATCGGGCCCTTGAGGAGAGGGACGTGGCGGAGATTCAGATAGAGTCGGACGGCTTCGGGCCGGGAGAATGGGAGCAGCTGGCCGGACAGTGCCGCCAGGCGGGAAAAGCCTGCGTTCTGGCCATGCCGGTCATATACCGCAGGGAAGCGGCTGATTTTTTCCGGAAGCATGAGGAAGCGCTGGAACGCGCAGGCTTTGACGGGATTCTGGTGCGCAGCCTGGAGGAGGTCAGGGCTCTTAGGAATTTTTCCGGAACAGCGGAAACTCCCCTCTACGGCGACCATTCCCTGTACCAGTTCAACCGGGAGGCGGGGGCATTTCTCCGGGAACGGGGAATCAGCCGGCTCACTTATCCTCTGGAGCTGAACGGCAGGGAACTGGAAGACCTGGAGGGAGGCAGTGAGCTTGTGGCTTACGGGTATCTTCCGGTGATGGTCACAGCTCAGTGTATCCGAAGCTGCGCCGCCGGATGCGCCGCGAAACCGGGCGCGGGGAAGAAAAAAAATACAGATGGCAATGGAAATCCGGAACTATGGCGGCTGAGGGACCGCACCGGAAAGGAACTTCCGGTAAAGAATCACTGTGTGTTCTGTTACAATACGATTTATAATCCAACGCCGCTGTCCTTGATCGGAATGGAGGAAGCGGTGATGAGGGCGGCGCCCTCGGCCCTGCGTCTCCAGTTTCTGTATGAGAAGCCGGACGAGGTGTCGGCAGTTATCCGCGCTTACGGGGATTCCTTCTTAAGAGGCCGAAAAACGGCGTCCCCTGTGAAGGAATATACCAGAGGCCATATGAAGCGCGGAGTAGAGTAGGTGATCATGTGCTGAAAATGTTTTTGGACGGAGCCAGATACCTGATGCTGTTTTTCATGGGCATGTACACGTATCTGAATTTCCGGTATTTTGGAGTGGACGAGGAAGAACAGGCGGATATCTGCGGACGGCAGGTGCGGTATATGTTTGTGCTGCACCTTCTGGCCTATACTGTGCTGCTGGTCCACACTCAGGACGGGGCCGTCGCCCTGTTCTATGGGGCACAGGTGGTCTTTTTCGTGTGCTATATTTTTCTGTCACGGCTGTTTTACCGGTATGTGTCCAGAATCCTGCTAAACAATATGTGCATGCTTCTGTGCGTGGGATTCATCATGCTAACGAGGCTGGATTTTGAGAAGGCGGTGCGTCAGTTTGTGATCGTTGTCATGGCTGCGGCTGTTACCTGGATCATTCCGCTGATCATTGACAAGGTGCTGCTTCTGGAGCGGATTCCGTGGATCTACGGAATCGCCGGAGTAGTCCTTCTGGCGGCGGTATGTCTGGCGGGAAACACCAGCTTCGGAGCCCAGCTGTCTCTGACCATTCACGGCATATCCCTTCAGCCGTCGGAGTTTGTCAAGATCCTGTTTGTGTTTTTCGTGGCGACCATGTTCAACCGGTCTGTCAGCAGAAGGCAGGTGGCCCTGACTACGGTCATGGCGGCCCTTCATGTGCTGATCCTGGTTCTTTCCAGGGATCTGGGAAGCGCGCTGATCTTCTTTGTCACCTATCTTGCCATGCTTTATGTGGCTACCTCGGACTGGAAACTGTGCGGGGTAGGGCTTCTCAGCGGCTGCGGGGCTGCTGTGCTGGCTTACCGGCTGTTTGCCCATGTGCGGCAGAGAGTTTTCGCCTGGAGGAATCCCTGGGCGGATATTGATGATACCGGCTACCAGATTACCCAGTCTCTGTTTGCCATCGGCACAGGCAGCTGGTTCCTGGGATTGTATGAGGGAATGCCCAAAAAGATCCCGGTGGTGGAGAAGGATTTTATCTTCGCGGCAGTTTCGGAGGAAATGGGGGCCCTGTTCGCCCTGTGCCTTATTCTAATCTGCCTGGGATGCTTTCTCCAGTTTGTGATGATCGCCGGTCAGATGCTGGTGATGTTCTATAAGCTGATCGCTTTCGGGCTGGGCGTCATGTACCTGGTTCAGGTGTTTCTGACGGTGGGCGGCGTGACCAAATTCATTCCTTCTACCGGCGTTACGCTTCCTCTGGTCAGCTACGGCGGCAGTTCGCTTTTCAGTACTTTTATCCTGTTTCAGGTCATACAGGGGCTGTATATTGTGATCCGTCAGGAGGAAGCGGCGGATCTGGCGGAAATGGAATCCCATCCGGCCGGGGAGAAAAGCAGCCGGAAGGACAGATGAGGGCGCGGCATGAAAAAGTTTAGGGAAATAATCGGAAAAAAGAAAACAAAGACCGAGCAGCCGGAACAGTCCAACCGCGGCATGATGCAGCTAACTTATCTGGCGGTGTTCGCCTTCGCGGCCCTGATCTTTTACGAGGGCTGGTTCCTGGCCGTCCGGCGCGAGGATGTGATCAACAACAGCTACAACGCCAGACTGGACAGCTTCGCGGAGCGGGTGGTCCGTGGAAAGATCCTGAGCAGCGACGGAACGGTGCTTGCGGAAACCCTGGTGGACGAGGAAGGGAACGAGACGAGAAATTACCCGTACGGCTCTCTGTTTTCCGGCGTTGTGGGTTACTCCACCATGGGCAAGACCGGCCTGGAGGACCTGGCTCATTTCTATCTGCTGACCTCCCACATCAATCTGATCGAGCAGGCGTTCCGCCAGCTGTCCGGTCAGAAGAATCCCGGCGACAGCGTTGTCACGACACTGGACCTGGAACTGCAGAAGGCGGCCTCAGACGCTTTGGGGGACCGGAGGGGAGCGGTGATCGCCATGGAACCGGACACAGGCAAGGTGCTGGTCATGGTTTCCAAGCCTGGTTTTGACCCCAATCATCTGGCGCAGGAGTGGGATTCTCTGACGTCGCCCGACAATACGTCGGCTCAGCTTCTGAACCGCGCGACCCAGGGCCTGTATCCGCCTGGATCGATTTTCAAGACTGTGACCGCTCTGGAATATGTCCGCGAGAATCCGGGCACCTGGCAGGATTTTCGTTTCGACTGCGACGGAGTCTACGAGGATGGAGAGTATTCGATTCGCTGTTACCACGGAAACGCCCACGGCAGCCAGACCCTGGCCGAGGCCTACGCCAATTCCTGCAACGGCGCCTTTGCCAGCCTGGGAAAGACGCTGGACCTGGGCCGCCTGAGGGCCACGGCCCGGGAGCTTCTGTTTGATCAGGAGCTGCCTCTTTCCATCGCTTACAGTCCGAGTACCTATGAGATGGAGCCTGGGGCGGATCTGTGGGAGATTCTTCAGACCTCCATCGGCCAGGGGCGGACCCAGACGACGCCCATGCACGCGGCTCTGATCACGGCGGCCATCGCCAACGGCGGAACCCTGATGAATCCCTATTTTATCGACCACGTGGAGAATGTGGGCGGCGATTCCATACGAAAGTTCATGCCTGTTTCCGGCGGAAATCTGATGTCGGCGGAAGAAGCCTCGTTTCTTGCGGAGCTGATGAGACAGGTGGTAGAGACCGGCACCGGCTCGGCGCTGCGGACCGACGCCTACACGGCTGCGGGAAAGACCGGGTCGGCGGAGTTTGAGACGGGAAGGGAAACCCATGCCTGGTTTACCGGGTTCGCCCCGGCGGAAGATCCGAAGCTGGCGGTGACGGTCCTTGTGGAGGAGGGCGGCTCCGGAGGCGCGGCGGCGGCCCCCATTGCCAGAAATATCTTTGATATTTATTTTGCCAGATAACTTGCATAAGAGGAAAATATGCGGTATACTAACCTCAGTTCTAGCACACCAGCGGTCTGAAGGCTCTGTCAGACCGAACCAGGAGGGATTGCAATGATAGAGGCAACGAGCTGTGGCGGTGTGGTGATTTTTCGAGGTAAGATTCTTGTTTTGTATAAGAACTATAAAAACAAATACGAGGGTTGGGTTTTGCCGAAAGGAACTGTAGAAGCAGGCGAGGATTACAAGGAGACGGCGCTTCGTGAGGTGAAGGAAGAGACAGGGGCCAGCGCTTCCATTATCAAGTATATCGGAAAGAGCCAGTATTCCTTCAGCACTCCCCAGGATATGGTGGAGAAGGACGTACACTGGTATCTGATGATGGCCGACAGCTACTACAGCAAACCACAACGTGAAGAATATTTCATGGACTCCGGGTATTACAAATTCTACGAGGCCTACCATCTGCTGAAATTTTCCAACGAGAAGCAGATACTGGAAAAAGCTTACAGCGAATATCTGGAGCTGAAGAAGAATAATCTGTGGGGTTCCAAGAAATACTTCTAATGAGCGCGCAGGGAGGACACTTTTGAAGGAAAGTGTCCTTTGCTTTGCAGTGGAACTGAAATTGAGCAAAAGGAGAGAAGAGATGGGAAAGGCCTGGGAAGATCTGAAGCCTTATTTGGAGAAAATGACGGCGCTGCAGACGGCGCTGACGCTGTTTGAATGGGATACGGAAACTCTGGCTCCAAGGGAGGCGGCTCCCTACACAGCCAAAATCGTCGGAATCCTGTCCGAGGATTATTTTCGGATTGTGACCGACGGCAAAGTGCAGGAACTGGCGGAAAAGGCCGCAAAAGAGGGCCGTCTGTCAGAGGTGGAAGAGACTGTCCTGAGAGAGCTTTCTGAGGAGACAAACCGCCTGATCTGCATTCCGCCTGAGGAATACAGGGCTTTCGCGGAGCTTACGGCGGAATCAGCCGGAATCTGGGCGGAGGCGAAGAAGGAACAGGATTTTGACCACTTTGCCCCTACGCTGAAAAAGGTTCTGGATTATCAGAAGAAATTCGCTTCCTATCAGGCGAAGGAAGGGCAAAAGCTCTATGACGTGATGCTGAATACCTACGAAAAGGGTTTCGACACGGAGAGTCTGGACCGGTTCTTCGGAATCCTGAAAAAGGAGCTGATCCCCTTTCTGAAACAGCTGACGGAAAGGGGCAGGGAAATTGACGACAGCTTTCTGACGGGAAACTACGATCCCGGGAAGCAAGAGGAGGCCGTCAGATACCTGGCGGAGTATGTGGGATTTGATTTTTCCAGGGGAGTCCTGGGAGAGAGCGTACACCCATTTACCACCAGCCTGCACAATCATGACGTGCGGGTCACCACGGCCTACAGCGAACATGTGGACGATTCTCTTTTTTCGGTCATACACGAGTGCGGGCACAGCCTCTATGAATTGGGGATTCCCGATGAGCTGACCCAGACCCTGGCCGGTCAGGGGGCCTCCATGGGTATGCACGAATCCCAGTCCAGATTTTATGAAAATATCATCGGCCGGAGCCTGGCATTCTGGGAGCCTGTTTACGGAAAACTGCAGGAGATATTCCCTCAGGAGCTGGGGCAGGTGACCGTAAACCAGTTTGTGGACGCCGTCAACAAGGTCCGTCCGGGACTGATCCGGACTCAGGCTGATGAATTGACCTACAGCATTCATATTCTGATCCGGTATGAGATTGAGAAAATGCTGGTAGAGGACAATCTGCCTGTTGAGGAGCTTCCACAGGTCTGGGCGGACAAGTATGAGGAGTATCTGGGCGTTCGCCCTGAGAATGTGTCAGAGGGTGTTCTTCAGGACATTCACTGGAGCCAGGGATCCTTCGGATATTTCCCGTCCTATGCGTTGGGCAACGCCTTCGGAGCGCAGATTTATCATCATATGAAAGGGCAGATGGATTTTGACGGACTGCTTCGTCAGGGAAATATCGCCGCAATCACAGAGTATCTGAGAGAGAATATTCACAAATACGGCAAGCTGAAAAGCAGCCGTCAGATTCTGAAAGATATAACGGGAGAGGATTTTAATCCACAGTATTACGTGGACTATCTGATCGAAAAATACAAAAAAATTTATGAGATCAGCGGCTGATTTTAAACGGTAAGGAAAAAGAGGGCGTCCTTCAAGTCATTTTGGCTTTTAGGACGCCCTCTTAAAGATCAAGGAAAAATTATTTCTCTTCCTTCAGATACAGATGTCTGGGAAGACCGTTAACCATAACGCTGGGGTAGTCGCCCTGAATCAGGGGACGTACGTAATCGATGAAGTCATCGGTCACATAGGTACCGTCCTTATTGATCCAGTTTCTGGGAACCAGCTTCTCATCATTGGCGATCCTGTGTACGTCATACACGCCGGTAGCAGACTGATACGGATCGTTGGAGACACGGTCGATGACAACCATCATGCCGGTGTCGCCCTCGTCAGCCGCTTTCACAGCTGCGCCGCCGACCATGAACGCCTCGTTGATGTCGGTGCGGGAAGCCAGGTGGGAAGCGCTTCTCTGCAGGGTGCTGAACTCCACGGCACGTGTCTTGCAGCCGAAAGTGTGGGCTACCAGGTTGGACAGATAGGTGGCGGAACCGGTCAGCTGCTTATGGCCGAAAGCGTCCACATAATCAGAGCCGCCGCCGGCCTCGCTTACGTAAGTGCCGTCCTTCAGCTTGATTCCCTCGGAGATAGCCACGAACACAGTGGACTTCTTTTCCAGCAGGGATTTCACCTTCTCCAGGAACTTGTCAATGTCGAAGGGAACCTCAGGAAGATAGATCAGGTCTACGCCCTCGCAGTCCTCGCCCTTGGCCAGAGCGGCGGCGCCGGTCAGCCAGCCTGCGTTGCGGCCCATGATCTCGATAATGGTAACCTGCTCCTTCTTGTAAGAGAAGCCGTTGCCGTCGCGGATGATCTCCTTGGTGGAGGTAGCGATATACTTGGCGGCGCTGCCGTAGCCGGGCGTGTGGTCGGTGAGGGCCAGGTCGTTGTCAATGGTCTTGGGAACGCCCACGAATTTCTGGGTCTGGCCGGTCAGCATCGCGTAGTCGGACAGTTTCTTGATGGTGTCCATGGAATCGTTGCCTCCGATGTAGATGAAGCATTCGATGTCCAGTTTATTCAGAATCTCAAAGATCTTCTTATAAATTTCCTGGTCCTCGTGGATCGCCGGCAGTTTGTAGCGGCAGGTGCCGAGGAAAGCGGACGGAGTTCTCTTCAGAATCTCGATGTCCAGTTCGTTCTTGATGTAGTCGGACAGGTCAACATATTTCTCATCCATAAGTCCCTGGATGCCGTTGCGCATGCCGTAAACGGTCTTGGCGCCGCGGTCAATGGCAGTACGGAAAACGCCTGCCAGACTGGAATTGATGACGGCGGTGGGGCCGCCGGACTGTCCAACGATTACATTACCATGCATAGTAAATTCCTCCATTTTAAATAAAATATATTGTACGGGCACTGCATTACCGCCGATTATAACATAAGCCATGGGGAAAATCCAGAGAAAATACTAATTTTTCTGCGTTTTTCTTGCGGGCGGAAGGTATTTTTCCAGAAAATAGTTCAGTTCAGCGCCCACAAACAGGATGCAGATGCAGATATAGAGCCACAGCATCAGCACGACTACGGCGGTCAGGCTGCCGTACATGTACGAAAAGTTGCTGAAATGAGAAAAATAAATGGAAAACAAAGTGGAAAAAATAATCCAGCCGATAGTGGAAAACAGCGCGCCGGGTATCTGGCTTTTCAGAGAATGCCTGCGCACCGGAACTACGGTGTACAAGCCTGTGAAGATCAGCACCAGCAGCGCCGTCGCCATGTAGGAGCGCAGGTCGAGAATATGGCCGGTGATTCCCTCCGACAGGGCGGGAAACCATTTCAGAACAAAGGATTCGATGGAGTGGCCCAGCACCAGCAGGATCAGGCTGGCGACGCAGGCCAGAATAAACAGAAAGGTGTAGCCGGTGCAGATCAGCCGGTTGGCGATATAGTTTCGCTTGATCGGGCTTTCATAGACCCGGTTCAGGCCGCGCTCGATGCCCAGCATTCCCCGGGACGCGGACCAGAGGGCGACGATACCGGTCATGGATATTACAGCGCCCGGCGATTTGGTGTACAGATCATCAATGATGCCGATGACCAGCGCGTCCAGCATATCCGGGACAATGGTGACCATAAGCTCCATCAGGTCGGATTTGCCCACAGTGGGAACCAGCTGAATGAGCGTAAGGAGCAGCATAATAAACGGAAAGAAGGAAATGACAATGAAAAAGGAGGCCTGGGAGGCGTAAACGGCCACTTCGTCTGTTTTGTATTTGTTGATGATCTCCCTGATGTGCAGCAGAAAAGAAAACATGACCGGGCGCCTCCTGTCTGAGTCGATATAATCTTATTTAATTATACATATTACCATCAGTGATGGAAAATATCAAGCAGATGTGTTATACTGTAACGGACACGGAAACAGCGGCTCTTATGCCGCGGGACTAAAGTTCAGAACAGGAGACCATATGAACGGACTTAAGATGACAAAACTGGAGAAATACTGGGTACTGTACGATGTCGGCAATTCCGCCTTCACCCTGCTGGTGTCCACCATCCTGCCGATCTATTTTAACTATCTGGCAGGGCAGGGAGGACTGTCGGAGGTGGATGCCATGGCTTATTGGGGCTACGCAGTGTCTGTTTCCACACTGATCGTCGCTGTCATCGGACCGGTGTTCGGCACCATCGCGGACACGGACGGCTACAAAAAACCGATTTTTACGATCTGTATGATGATAGGAGTGATCGGCTGCGCCGCACTGGCGATGCCGGTACCGTGGATCATCTTCCTGACCATTTTTGTGATCGCGAAGGTGGGCTACTCTGCCAGTCTGGTGTTTTATGACGCCATGCTTTCCGATGTGACTACGCCGGAGAGGATGGATCAGGTGTCGGCCAGCGGCTATGCCTGGGGCTATATCGGCAGCTGCGTTCCCTTTGTCATCAGCCTGGTGTTTGTGCTGGGCAAGGATTTCTTCGGATTTTCCATGGGTACGGCCATGGCGGCGGCCTTCTTTATCAATGCGGGCTGGTGGGTTCTTGTGACCATACCGCTTCTGAGGAATTACCGGCAGAAGCACGGCGTTCCCCGGCAGGAGCACGCTTTCAGGGAAAGCTTCCGGAGACTGGCGCGGGTGTTTCATGATATTCTGGGGCACCGGAAGATCCTTCTGTTTTTGCTGGCGTTCTTTTTCTATATCGACGGTGTCTACACCATCATCGACATGGCTACGGCCTACGGAAGCGCTATCGGGCTCAACAGCTCCGGCCTGCTTCTGGCCCTCCTGGTGACTCAGATCGTGGCCTTCCCCTTCGCTCTGATCTTCGGACGGGCGGCCAAAAAATATAAGAACACGTCCCTGATCAAGCTCTGTATTTTTGCCTATTTCTGTATCGCCCTGTTTGCCATCCAGCTGGACAGGCAGTGGGAATTCTGGCTGCTTGCGGTGTGCGTGGGCATGTTTCAGGGAGGCGTTCAGGCCCTGTCCCGTTCCTATTTTGCCAGGATCATACCTTCCGAGAAATCAGGCGAGTTCTTCGGAATCTATGATATCTGCGGAAAGGGCGCTTCCTTCCTGGGCACGGCCCTGGTGGGAGCCATGACTCAGCTGACTCAGAATCCCAGCAGCGGCGTAGGCATGCTGGCGATTCTCTTTGCCGTCGGGTTTGTGCTGTTTTCCGCGGCGGCGAGAGAGAATGAGCGGGCTTAAGCGCGGGCGTTACCGATATTCAGCCGCGTTTTTCGCGGCGGCAGGGGGTTAACTGATATGAGAAAGCTTTTAAAATACTTAAGCGCCTACAAGCTGGAAAGTGTTCTGGGGCCGCTTTTCAAAATGCTGGAGGCCAGCTTTGAGCTGTTTGTTCCGCTGGTTATGGCCCAGATCATTGATACCGGCATCAAAAACGGCGATACGTCCCACATCCTGCGGATGGGGGCGGTTTTGGTGCTGCTGGGTGTTGTGGGACTGACATGTTCCCTGACGGCCCAGTATTTCTCTGCCAAGGCGGCGGTGGGATTTTCCACTGCCCTAAGGAATGATCTGTTCAGGCACATTAACAGCCTGTCCTACAGCGAGATCGACACGGTGGGAACGGCTACGCTGATCACCAGGATGACCAGCGACATCAATCAGGTGCAGTCCGGCGTGAACCTGGTGCTGAGGCTGTTTTTGCGTTCCCCATTCATTGTGTTCGGAGCCATGGTCATGGCCTTCACCGTCAATGTGCGGGCGGCCATGGTCTTTGTGGTGGCGATTCCCCTGCTCTCCATCGTGGTATTCGGCATTCTGATCATCAGCATGCCTCTTTATAAGAAGGTCCAGAGACAGCTGGACCGGGTGCTTCTGACAACCAGGGAAAATCTTCTGGGTGCCCGTGTGGTGAGGGCCTTCAACCGCCAGCAGGATGAGATCAAAAAATTCGATGAGGAGAACAGCCTTCTGGTTCGGTTTCAGGTGTTTGTGGGCAAGGTTTCGGCCCTTATGAATCCGGTTACCTATGTGATCGTCAACGGCGCCACCATTGTTCTGGTATGGACAGGCGCCTGGCAGGTGGAAAGCGGCGTCATTACCCAGGGCGAAGTGGTTGCGCTGGTAAACTATATGTCCCAGATTCTGGTGGAGCTGGTGAAGCTGGCCAACCTGATCATCACCATCTCCAAATCCCTTGCCTGCGCCAACCGGATCAGCGCCGTGTTTGAGGTGCAGGGAAGCATTGCGGAAAAAAATCACGGAACCATTGTGACGGAGGCGGAGCGCGCGTCCGAAGGACAGCGGATTCCCAGGGTGCGGTTTAAACAGCTGGTCTTTGCCTACGCAGGCTCCAAGGAACCGTCCCTAAGCGGAATCGATTTCGCGGCCGGGAAGGGACAGACCATCGGAATCATCGGCGGCACCGGCTCCGGAAAATCCACGCTGGTAAATCTGATCCCCCGCTTTTACGATGCCACGGAGGGGGCCGTTCTCATAGACGGAACCGACGTGAGGGAGTATCCCCTCAGGCAGCTTCGTGACAAGATCGGCGTGGTTCCCCAGCGGGCATTGCTTTTTAAGGGGACCCTTCGGGACAATATGCGCTGGGGCAAAAAGGACGCTTCCGACGAGGAGATATACGAGGCCCTGGATATTGCCCAGGCCAGGGATTTTGTGGATTCCCGGGAACAGGGCCTGGATATGATGATCGAGCAGGGTGGACGGAACCTGTCGGGAGGGCAGCGGCAGCGTCTGACTATCGCCAGAGCTTTGGTGCGCCGGCCGGAGATTCTCATACTGGATGACAGCGCGTCGGCTCTTGACTTTGCCACGGACGCGGCACTCAGAAAGGCAATCCGGGCCGCCACCGGGGATATGACAGTTTTCCTGGTGTCCCAGCGGGCTTCTACCATCAGAAACGCGGATCAGATTCTGGTGCTGGACGACGGAAAGCTGGCAGGCCTGGGCACCCATGATACCCTTCTGGATACCTGTGAAGTATATCGGGAGATCTGTCTGTCCCAGCTTTCAGAAAAGGAGGCGCGCCGCAATGGATAAATATATGTCGACAATCAGGAGGATCTTTGCGTATATCGGCCGTTACCGCTGGGGCGTTGTATTGTCCCTCTTCCTGGCGGCTGTGACGGTGGCCACCACCCTTTACGCGCCGATCCTGGTAGGAAACGCGGTGGATCTGATCATTGCGCCCGGCAATGTGGATTTTGAGGGTCTGACGGAGATCCTGCTGCGCATGGCCGCTGTGATCTGTGTTACGGCTGTCAGCCAGTGGCTGATGAACCATATCAACAATCTGATCACTTACCGGGTCGTGAAGGATATCCGGACGAAGGCCTTCCGGCATCTGGAGAATCTGCCTCTTAAGTACGTGGATTCCCATCCCTCAGGGGATATTATCAGCCGGATCATCGCCGATATCGACCAGTTCTCGGAAGGACTGCTCATGGGCTTTACCCAGCTTTTCACCGGTGTGATTACGATTCTGGGCACTCTCGGCTTTATGTTCGCCATCAATGCGGTCATCGCTCTGGTGGTGGTCTGCGTGACCCCGGTTTCCCTGCTGGTGGCCAGCTACATTGCACGAAAAACCTTCACCATGTTTCAGAAGCAGTCGGAGACCAGGGGCGAGCTGACGTCGCTCATTGACGAGATGCTTGGCAGTCAGAAGGTGGTTCAGGCCTTCGGCCATCAGGACGAGGCGCAGGAAACCTTTGAGGAAATCAATGAGAGGCTGAGAG
This sequence comes from uncultured Lachnospiraceae bacterium, assembly GCA_947626475.1. Classification (GTDB taxonomy): domain Bacteria; phylum Bacillota; class Clostridia; order Lachnospirales; family Lachnospiraceae; genus UBA3402. Next base: position 12,348 of record CANQSK010000004.1, on the reverse strand, counting down.
GTTACAGCCTGAAGGCTATCTTTTTCTCATCCATCACCAATCCGGCCACCCGGTTCGTCAACGGGCTGGTGTACGCCAGCGTGGGGATCGTGGGAGCGTTCGCGGCTGTGAGGGGATTTCTGTCGGTGGGACAGCTGTCGGTTTTCCTCAGCTACGCCAATCAGTACACCAAGCCCTTCAACGAGATATCCGGAGTGGTGACGGAGCTGCAGAACGCTCTGGCGTCCGCATCCCGCGTGTTTGACCTGATTGATGAAAAGCCTTTGGTCCCGGAACCGGAAAACGCCGTCGCGCTTTCCCAGGCGGAAGGCCGTGTGGAGATGGATCAGGTATACTTTTCCTATGACCCCAAGACTCCTCTCATCGAAAATTTCAATCTGAATGTGAAGCCGGGACAGCGGATCGCCATTGTAGGGCCTACCGGCTGCGGGAAGAGCACGGTCATCAACCTGCTGATGCGGTTTTATGACGTGGATTCCGGGGCGGTTTCCGTGGACGGCCGGGATATCCGCCGGATTACCAGAAAAAGCCTGCGGGACAACTACGGAATGGTACTTCAGGAGACCTGGCTGAAATCCGGTACGATTCGCGAGAACATTGCCTACGGAAGGCCGGACGCCACGGAGGAGGAGATCATTCAGGCAGCCAAAGACGCCCACGCCCATTCCTTCATCCGGCGCATGCCGGAGGGCTACGACACGGTGATCAGTGAGGACGGAGGCAATCTTTCCCAGGGGCAGAAGCAGCTTCTCTGCATTGCCCGCGTCATGCTCTGCCTGCCTCCCATGCTGATCCTGGACGAGGCGACCTCCTCCATCGATACCAGAACGGAAATCCGAATCCAGAAGGCTTTTGCCAAGATGATGGAGGGCCGCACCAGCTTTATTGTGGCCCACCGCCTGTCCACGATCCGGGAGGCGGATGTGATCCTGGTCATGAGGGACGGCCATATTGTGGAACAGGGAGACCATGAGACTCTCCTGGCGAAGGGCGGTTTTTATGCCCAGCTGTACAACAGTCAGTTCGCGGTGTCCTAGAGACGGCAATCTGGTCTTATTAAAAAATATTAAACTGGACATTTTTATCATATCACATATATGATATGCTCTGCCATAAAGCATAGCACATATGCGAGGAGGATGATAAAAATGAAAAAGGAACATGAGAAAGTTTATAAGATCACAGCGACCGGACTGATGGCGGCTCTCTGCTACGTGGCGTTTACATTTCTGAAAATCCCCATCCCAACGTTCGGAGGGGACATGGTAGCCCTGCACGTGGGAAACGCTTTCTGCGTTCTGGCGGCGCTTCTGCTGGGAGGCGGATACGGCGGGCTGGCCGGGGCTCTGGGAATGACGGTCGCGGATATTATCGACCCGGCCTATGTGACCAGCGCTCCCAAAACCTTCTTCCTGAAACTGTGCATCGGGTTGATCTCAGGATTGGTGGCTCATCGGATTGCCCATATCACGGAGGACCATGATTCCCGGTATGTTTTCAAGTGGACCCTGATCGCCTCCATTGCCGGCCTGGGCTTTAATGTGATCGCCGATCCTATCGTGGGATATTTCTACAAGAACTATGTCCTGGGCGTTGAGGCGACGGCAGCCGCCATCATGTCTACCTGGGCGGCCGGGGTGACCTTCATCAACGCCGTAGCAGGCACCATTGTTGTGGTGATAGCCTATATGGCCCTGCGGCCTGTACTGAAAAAGGCCGGATTATTCTTCCATATTTCCTGACATAAAAGATGAGATGCCCGCTTTTCAGAAGACTGGAAGGCGGGCATAAAAATTGTCGAAATTGATTGACAAATTAATGGAAATGCTGTATAATGAATATATAAAATTTTGAACATTCAGAAAGGCGGTGGGCAGTGTGACCAGGGACGTCAACCATGTTCTGTATCAGAAAACCGGCGTTACCATAAGCAACGTGGCCCTCAGCCTGCTGTCAAAAAGCGCGGGAGACCGGATTCCGCCGATTTCCTATTATCAGGAGGAGTATGGCGTATCCAGAGGGACCATTCAGAATGCGCTGAACTACCTTAAGGAGGCGGGCGCGATTCAGCTGGCGTCCCACGGGCATCTGGGAACCTATATTGAAAAAATCGATTATGCCCGGCTTCAGGAGAACTGTCTGATTCATGAGATGATGGGCATTATGCCCCTGCCGTACTCACTGACTTATGAAGGCTTTGCCACTGCCATTTATGAGCAGCTGAAGAATTTTAAGTTCAATATGACATATGCCAGAGGCGCCGTAGGCCGTATCCGCCTGGTGGAGTCGGGGACCTATCAATTTGCCGTGTGCTCCCGGTACGCGGCAGAGTATGCCATTTCCCAGGGCCAGGAGATTGAAGAGGCCATTGACTTCGGAGAAGGGAGTTTTCTGTCAAAGCATGTGCTCCTGCTGCGGAACAGCAGTTACAGCGGGCTGTGCGGCGGCATGAAAGTGGCTTACGATGAGGATTCTCTGGACCAGAGGGAGATTACGCGCAATCTGATTCAAGGCAGGGATGTTCGCCTGGTTCCGATCCGCACCCAGCAGACGCTGGAAGCTCTGGCTGCAGGGACAATCGACGCCGGTGTCTGGAACTATGACGATATTATTGAGAACAATCATCTGGGAAATCTGCAGGTGAAGTTTCTGAATGAGCAGGAATACAGTCCCAAATATTCAACCGCCCTTATGGTGGTGCGCGGCGGCAATACTTATCTGAAGGAATTTCTGTGTAAAAATATCAGTAAGGAGTATACGCTTATGATTTTAGATGAAGTCAGAAGAAAAGTCAGAACTCCATTTTATTGATTTTTTGTATGTCAATATACAAAATAATGTACATTTGCTTGGAAAGGAGATTTCACATGACACTGGAAATGGAAACCCGGCTTAAGATTCTGGAGGATAATAAACTGATTTCATCCGACGTAGCCGGCAGCTGCCGGAAGGTGGCCTCTTTGCTGGAGAAGCGGATAATTCCGCTGAACAATGAGAAGTTTGAGATGTTTATGACGCACCTGGCCATGGCCATGCAGAGAATTGTCGACAAAAAAGAAGAAAATCCAATAGGAGAGGAGGTATTGAATGCGGTAAAATCAGAGCCTGTTTATCCTGAAGCGGTAAAATTGGCTGAACAGGTTGGCAGTTTGTTCCCGGAAAAGATTTCTGAGACAGAGCAAGGTTTTCTGGAAGTTCATTTATGTAATTTGTTAATGTAAGGAGGTTGCCTATGAAAATTGCAATTGGCGGTATGCAAAAAACAGTAATGCAGGAAGCTATCAAAAAGGCGTGTCCGGAAGCCGAAACCATTATTACGACAGATATGGGTGCGGTTCCTATGCTGAAGGACGGACGCGCGGATTATTATTTTGGAGCCTGTGAAAGTGGGGGAGGTGCGGCTATTTCTATTCTCATCGGTCTGATGGGATACGGTAAGTGCTGTACTGTTTGCAAAAACGGTGGAAAACCCAACAAGGAGGAAATTCGGAAATTTGTTAAAGATGGAAAAATCTGTTTCGGAATGACTATCTCCAACATTGATGGCACCGTCCCTGTATTACTGGAAGTATTGCGAGAGTTTAACCATTAGATATTTTTATTAACGAAAGAGAGGAAATGGTATGGAATTTAGTATTGTTAATGTGATTGTGGTAATGCTTGTTTGCGCAACGACAGCATTTTTGTCCCATATGGGAATGGCCGTATTCCATGACGGTATTCGTCCTGTTATTCCGGAATACATTGAGGGCCGTATGCACAGAACAGAAATGGCTTCTATAGCCTTTGGTCTGAGCGTTGGTTTTATTGCATCTGTAGGTATTGGCAATGCTCTGGCCACCAATCTGCTGAATCCCTGGCTTCTGTTTTTAGCTACAGATATTATCGGCATTGCCTCACCAAAGAAATGGATTGCTCCAATTCTTGGTGCTATTTGGGGTCTTCTCTGTCTGACTGGTATAGGCGGTGTTAATGCAGTGCTGACCGGCATGCCGGTTGATTTGATTACGGCTATGGGTGATGTCGGTAACTACGTCGTGACTGGGTTTGCTATTTTCCCGGTTATTGCTATCATAATGCAGTTTGGAATGAAGCAGGGCGGTCTGACCGCAGTTATTGTTCTCATTTTCCGGTTCCTTGGCCCGAGATTTTCGCCCATTAGCGCAGATGCTTGGACAATGATGGTCGGCGTGATCACACTGGTTGTTCTTTGCATAGTGAAAGATTCTCAAAATAAAAAGGATGCAGGCCAGGGAGATTTAAATATTTTTTCAGAACGAGTCGCAAGGATACGTAAAAACCTGCCTTTCCTCATGGTTGCCGGGGCGTTGATTGCTCTCGCCTGTAATGTGCGCATTTTCGCCGGTTCTGATGTGTCTATGTTTGACTTATCACGAGCATATGCAATGACTGATTCAGCGGAGATGAATTCGTTGATTCGCATTGTGGCAACTAATGAATTTATGAGAGGTTTAAGCTTTATTCCGTTGATTGCTACTACAGCAGTAACGACTGGAGTCTACGGCGTAGCTGGATTTACTTTTGTATATGTGGCTGGTTATTTATCTCCCAATCCAATCGTGGCAGTTATTCTGGGAGCGGTCATTATCTTTGTTGAAGTTATGCTGTTGGGATTTATCGGAAAGTTTTTAGGAAATTTCCCATCTATGCGGGATGCATCTGATAATATCCGTAGTTCCATGAATACCTGCGTAGAGTTTGCTCTGCTCATTGGTTCTGTATCTGCCTGCTGCACTATGGGAGCATCTACATCCGCGGGGGCAGCCGGTGGATTTATTATTGGCGGTATGATTTATCTGATTAACGAGATGACCGGAAGAAAGATTATGCGTATGGCAATTGGCCCTGTGGCTGCTATCGCTACGGGACTGATTTTGAACTTGACTTATTTGCTTGGCATTACTCCGTTAGTATAGGGGGGAGAATCTATGATACGGACTGTAACAGGGGATATTTTGCCTGAGAATCTTGGAATTACTATGGCACATGAACATTTAGCATTGAATTTAGCTTCTGTTAGAAAGGATAGTGATTCTACTTTTGATGACAGGGTGCTTGTAATACAAGAAGTTATGAAAATGAAGGCTCTCGGCGTCCAGTCCGTAATTGAAGTGACCTGTAATGACATGGGGAGAGATATTTGCGCACTAAAAGAGTTAAGCCAGAAATGCGGCATTTATGTCGTCGCGGCTACCGGTTACTACCTAGAGGCTTATCATCCAGATTATGTTCGCAAGGCCTCTCCGGAGCAGCTTGCCGACATATTTATGCGGGAAGTCCTGGAAGGAATTGATGGAACAGGGATTTGTGCTGGTGTAATTGGAGAGGTGGCTTCCGGGGAGAAAGAAATAGCTCCTAGTGAGAGAAATGTTTTGATTGGGGCAGCCTTAGCAGGAAAAAAACTGGGATGTGCAGTTACGACACATTGTCAACTGGGCAAGCTGGCGTTAGAGCAGGCAAATCTTTTAATATCCCATGGCATGAATCCCCAAAAAATAGTCCTGGGACATCTTGATTTGGCTAATGACAGGAAGTATTATGAAATGGTTTTGAATATGGGCGTTAATATTGGTTTTGATACGATAGGAAAGCGTACTTATCTGGAAGACCGATATCGGGCAGATAATCTCATGTGGCTCATTGAAAGAGGATATGAAAACCAGATTGTGTTGTCTCAGGACATTTCCCGGAAATCCTATTTTTCATCAGCCGGCAGCTTTTCCGGTTATATGGCTGTTATGAAAGATTTTGTCCCTCTGCTTAAAAGCAGAGGGATACCGGCCAAAACACTGAATAAGTTATTGGTCAGTAATCCGGCAAGAATATTCAACATTCTTCCATGAAGAAAGGAACGCTATGAACACATATCCTTTGGAAAGTATGTCATTAGAAGAAGCCATTAGAGTTCAGTTTAGAGCGGTGGAGTGCATTACCAGAGAATTTCAAGGACATGAGATTTTGACGAGAGGGGATTTGGGAGTTTCTCCCCAGTTGAACAGGCCAATATTTACAGAAAAAACGGAACGTGTTATTGCTCGGATATTTGATGCTGAGGGCTGTATTTTGGTCAGAGGCAGTGGTTCAGGTGCTATTCGCTTTGGCCTTCATTCAATAATGAAAGCCGGTGAGAAGATTTTGGTTCACAAGGCACCAATTTACTCCACTACAAAATACTCTCTTGAAATGCTGAATCTCATACCTATAGAAGCCGATTTCAATGATTTGTCAGATATATGCCGGGTTATTAAGGAAAATACAGATATCAAAGGTGCATTAATCCAACATACACGACAAAAGATTGACGATCGATATCACATGAGAGACGTGATAGAGACGATTCATAGATGCGGAAATATTCCTATATTGACGGATGATAATTATGCCGTAATGAAGGTAAGGCAAATAGGGATTCAGTGTGGCGCGGATTTATCCTGTTTTTCTTCATTTAAACTGCTTGGACCTGAAGGTATCGGCATTATTGCGGGAAGGAAAGTCTATATAGACAAATTAAGAGAAGAACATTATTCTGGCGGAATGCAGACCCAGGGTCATGAGGCTCTTGATGTTCTCAGCGGTTTAGTGTACGCGCCGGTAGCTTTGGCAGTAGAGGCTCAGGTTGTAGATGAATGTTTAGAGCGGATTCATAATGGTGAGATACCACAAGTAAAGGATGCTTATCTGGCTAATGCCCAGTCCAGAATTCTTTTGGTGGAATTTCACGAGGATATTGCGGCGGATGTTCTTAGGGAAGCAGAGAAAATAGGAGCAGCGCCATACCCGGTCGGTTCTGAGTCCAGATATGAAATGGTTCCGTTGTTTTATCGTATTTCAGGGACCTTCCGCAAGGAGGATCCAACTTTGGAGCGGAGAATGATTCGTGTAAATCCTATGAGAGCGGGTGCTGATACAGTAATCGAACTTATAAAAAATTCAGTGGAGAGAGTGAGCAAATGTTCTTAGAGCAAACAATAAGACGCAATAAAGCATTAATCGAAGCAGCTTTTGAGTTACATAGAGAGGGACTCATTTATCCAGACTCTTATATTATTGACGTGGATTCTTTTCTTTCCAACGCAGAAAAAATCCTTGAGGCGGGAAATAAACATGGGATTTGTCTGTATTTTATGTTGAAACAGGTAGGACGAAATCCGTATTTGGCAGAGAAATTAATACAGATAGGATACCAAGGCGCTGTAGCGGTGGATTATAAAGAAGCATTGATTATGATGGAGCATCAGATTCCTATAGGAAATGTCGGACATCTGGTACAGATTCCAGATGCTATGATTTCCAGAATTGTGCAGTATGGGCCCCAATTTATTACAGTGTATTCCCTTGATAAAATCAGGAAAATAAATGAAGCCGCGGAAAAGATTGGAAAAGTACAGCCGTTGCTGCTGAGAATTCATGGTAAATCCGATTATATTTATCCTGCTCAAACGGCCGGATTCCTTTTGAATGAACTTGAGGAAATCGTAAGCCGGATTCAGAGACAATTTCATCATGTATCCATAGGTGGTGTAACATCATTTCCCTGTTTTCTGTATGACGAGGAGAAAGAGGACATCTGCTCTACTTCTAATTTGAATACGATTCTGGAGGCAGCCGGGACTTTAAAACGATTGGGATACCAGGATTTGATGATTAATGCCCCATCAGCCACTTGTGTGCAGACTATCAGTAAAATGGCTCATTTGGGATGCAATTGTGGAGAACCAGGCCATGGTCTTAGCGGGACTACACCTATGCATGCTGTTTCTCAGATGGAAGAGATTCCTTCTGTAGTATATGTTAGTGAAGTGTCTCACAATTTTCAAGGAAACTCTTTCTGTTATGGCGGCGGATATTATCGGCGTTCACATATGGAAAAAGCTTTGGTGGGAAAAAGTTACCAGAATGCAAAGCTTTGTTCTGTAAAAACGCCGGAGGAAGACTGTATTGATTATCATTTTGAGATGCCGTTAGAATGCCGGATAGGCGATACTGTGATCATGTCCTTCCGCTATCAGATATTCGTCACAAGAAGCGACGTGGTCCTGGTGGAAGGGGTTCAATCCGGCAGGCCGAAAATTGCCGGCATATATGACAGTCTGGGCAGAAAGAAGGCGGAGGGATGAAACGGTTTGTTGTTATTGTTCTGGACGGATTCGGAATCGGCGCCATGGCGGATGCCCATACTGTGCGGCCTCAGGATGAGAAGGCCAATACGCTGGGAAGTATACTGCGGGATTTTCCGGATCTGAAGCTGCCCAATCTGGAGCGCCTGGGCCTGATGAACGCCTTTGGACGTGAGAGCTGCCGGATGAAATTTTCTCCGGCGGCCAATTACGGCAAATCGGAACTGATGCATTTTGGTGCGGATACCTTCATGGGGCACCAGGAGATCATGGGGACATTGCCCAAAAAGCCGGACGTTCATCCTTTTCAGGAAAAGGCTCAGATTGTGTACCGTCACCTGAAGGAAAACGGTCACAAGGTGGAAATGATTACCTGCCAGGGCCTTCAGTATGTGCTCTGTGACGACTATGTAACGGTAGCGGATAATCTTGAAGCGGACCTGGGAATGTGCTACAACGTGACGGCTCCGCTGGATTTTATTTCATTTGAGAAAGAATGCGAGATTGCCAGATTGGTACGGCAGGTGGTGACGGTAGGGCGCGTTATCGTATTTGGAGGCACGGGAAATACCATGGATGACCTGTGGAAGGCTCAGGAAGTGAAGGCGGGGCGTTTTATCGGTATCGCTTCCGCCAAGTCCAAATCCTATGAGCAGGGTTATCAGTGCCTTCATCTGGGTTACGGAGTAGATAAGAACGTTCAGGCACCGACTATCCTTACTGCAGCCGGTATTCCGGTGGTGTTGATCGGCAAGGTCGCCGATATTGTGGCGAATGACGGCGGACTGAGCATCACCTGTGTTCCCACAGAGGAATGTATGGAGCATACGCTTCGTCAGTTTGACCATATGGACCGCGGGTTTATCTGCACCAACATTCAGGAAACCGATCTGGCGGGACATTCTCAGTCGTCAGATACTTATCAGAAAATATTACAGCAGGCCGATGAAGGCATCGGCAGGCTGATAAATCGCCTTACTCCAGAGGACGTGCTTCTGGTCATGGCGGACCATGGTAATGATCCGGATATCGGGCACAGCAAACATACCCGGGAATGTGTTCCCATACTGGTATATCAGACAGGCGTTTCAGGCATAAAACTGGGAATCCGAAAGACTCTGTCTGATGTGGGCGCTACGGTATGCGATTGTTTTGGTGTATCGCTTCCTCAGAACGGAACGCCCTTCTGGAACGGAAAACGCTCACCAGATCATTTTCCTGTGACATAAGAACACGTCTTTGATTAAACTTTACATAGATTCGGCCTGCAGAAAATAATTCCGCGGGCCGTTGTTTTATAAAAATTTTATCCTCCGTTCATGGATTTGTCATATTAGGAGTCTATTATAATAAAATCAGTTATCCTAAAGTACTGTCTGCAGTCAGAGTTTATTTTATCAACAAATCTGTTGAATGACTCCATGTTAGTTTTTACAAAAAGAATAAGAAGGAGGATTTATGCCGCAAAAAAAGAATAATTTCCATCTGTCGAACAGAGAATACAAAAGCAGCGCCTTTACCGCTTATTTCAGCAATCCGAAAAGGGCGGCGGAGCTGTTCAGGGCTTTGGATCATGCCATGGATATCGGACCGGAAGACATCCATTTTACAACACTGAAAGGGGTCCTTTTTATGGCGAGAAAAAATGATCTGGCTTTTACAGCCGGAGCGAAGGTTCTGGTCATAAGCGAACACCAGTCGACGATTAACCTGAACATGCCCTTAAGGGACGCCATCTACTTCGGGCGGACCCTGGAACGTTTGATTCCTTCCAGGGATATTTACAGGACCAGGCGTCTTTCTATTCCTACGCCGGAGTTTTATACGTTTTATAACGGAGTAAAAGAACAGCCCCAGGAGCAGATCCTCAAATTATCGGATTCTTTTCTTGAAAAGGCCGGTGAACCTATGTTAGAATTGAAAGTGAAAGTAATCAACATAAATCTGTCGGCTGACCATCCGATATTAAGGCAGAGCCGTTCCATGTATGAATACTCCTGGTTTATCCAGAAAATCCAGGAATATCTTCTGGAAGGAACAAGCCGGGAGCATGCGCTTCGTGCCGCAATGGAAGACTGCAGACGGGCGGGGATTCTGACAGATTTCATAGCGGAGCATGGCTCGGAGGTAATGAATATGCTGTTTACGGAATTCAATTTGGAGGATGCCCTTGAGGTGAGGGGCGAGGAACGGTATGAGGACGGGCTTGAGGACGGCAAAAAAGAAGGAATAAAAGAGGGCAAGGCCTGCCATTTGATCGCCATGGTATGCCGCAAGCTGAATAAAGGGAAGACTCCCGAAGCCATTGCGGAGGAACTGGATGAGGACATCGCCGTGATTCGTCCGATCTGTGAGGCGGCGGGAACGTTGGGGAAGGATTATGACTGCAGCAAAATATATCGGGAGCTTTTGAAGGAGAAGCGCTGAATAAGAAAGTGCTTGACATTTTCTTTTCGTATGCTAAAATCAATTAAGATTTACACGAAAAGGCAATGACGGCGCACAGTAGAGGCTTTCAATTCTGTCAGAGAGAAGGAATCATTGGCTGCAAGTTCCTTTCAGTTCCCTTAAGCACTTGAATTTCACGCCGGAGCCGCACGGCAGAACGGCCCGTGAAGCGGAGCTGAGTAGGCTGTGACGGGGCTGCACGTTACGCAGAGAGAGCGCCTGCCGCCGGCAGGAATCAGGGTGGTACCGCGAGAATATTCGTCCCTTCATTTTGTGGAGGGGCGTTTTTATTTCATGAAAAGGAGACAGTTATGAACAATCAGTTGGAGAGAATCAAGGAGGAAGCGTTAAGACAGATTCAGGCTTCCGGGACTCTGGACACGCTGAACGAGATTCGCGTGGCCTATCTGGGCAAGAAGGGCGAGCTGACCAGTGTTCTGAAAAGTATGAAAGACGTGGCGCCCGAGGACAGACCGAAAGTAGGCCAGATGGTCAACGACGTGAGAGCGATTATCGAGTCTTCCCTGGAAGAGACCAAAAACATCCTGGCGAAAAAGGCCAGAGAGGAGCAGATGAAGGCGGAGGTTATTGACGTGACTCTGCCGGCAAAGAAGAGCAATGTGGGCCACAGCCATCCCAACACCGTCGCTCTGGAAGAGCTGGAGCGGATCTTCGTCGGTATGGGCTATGAAGTGGTGGAGGGCCCTGAGATTGAGTACGACGAGTACAATTTCACCAAGCTGAATATTCCTCCCAACCATCCGGCAAAGGATGAGCAGGATACCTTTTATATTAATAAGGACATTGTTCTGAGAACTCAGACCTCTCCCGTACAGGCAAGGACCATGGAGAAGGGCAAGCTGCCGATCCGGATGATTTCTCCCGGCCGCGTGTTCCGTTCCGATGAGGTGGACGCCACCCATTCCCCCTCTTTCCATCAGGTTGAGGGACTGGTCATTGACAAGAATATCACTTTCGCAGATCTGAAGGGAACTCTGGCTGAATTTGCAAGACAGATGTTCGGCGAGGATACCAAGGTAAAATTCCGTCCCCACCATTTCCCATTCACCGAGCCCAGCGCCGAGATGGATGTCAGCTGCTTCAAGTGCGGCGGAAAGGGCTGCCGGTTCTGCAAAGGCTCCGGCTGGATTGAGATCCTCGGCTGCGGTATGGTTCATCCTCATGTATTTGAGATGTGCGGCGTGGAGCCGGATGTTTACACCGGCTTTGCCTTTGGCGTGGGCCTGGAGCGTATTACCCTGCTGAAATATGAGATTGACGATATGAGACTGCTGTATGAGAATGACGCTAGATTTCTGAAGCAGTTTTAAGCCTGTCCATGCCGGACAGCAGCGGCATTTGCCGAAAGAATAAAAAAGGAGAATTGAGATCATGAATACAGCATTATCATGGATTAAGGCATATGTTCCGGATTTGGATGTGACGGCTCAGGAATACACGGACGCCATGACCCTCTCCGGAACCAAGGTAGAAGGTTATGTCTGCCTGGACAGGAATCTGGAGAAGATTGTAGTGGGACAGATCATGAAGATTGAGCGGCATCCCGACGCGGACAAACTGGTGGTCTGCCAGGTGGATATCGGCACGGAGACCATCCAGATCGTCACGGGAGCTCCCAATGTGAAAGAGGGCCAGAAGGTTCCGGTGGTCCTGGACGGCGGCCGGGTGGCCGGAGGCCATGACGGCGGCCCGCTTCCGGAAGACGGCATCCGCATCAAAGCCGGGAAACTGCGCGGCGTGG
>CANQSK010000003.1 GCA_947626475.1 uncultured Lachnospiraceae bacterium | reverse complement strand
CTTGGTAGCTCAGTTGGTAGAGCAGAGGACTGAAAATCCTCGTGTCACTGGTTCGATTCCGGTCCAAGGCATATCTTGCTATAAGGCTCCGTTTCAGGAGCAGGACGGGCGTGTAGCTCAGGCGGTAGAGCACTTGACTTTTAATCAAGTTGTCCGGGGTTCGAATCCCCGCACGCTCAGGAGAGAAAACAGCGGAAAATCCTTTTTCTTTGAGGAAGACCGCTGTTTTTGCGTAGATGGAGTATCTCCATCGGGACGCCAGTCGAGATATATAATAATGTCGAGATGAAATAATAGATGAAACAATAAATAGTATAAAAGAGAAAGACTATGGATACGATTGTAAAAAGGATAAACCCGCTTCCTGACGGCCGCCTGATCGCTGTCAGCGACGTCCACGGGCACCTGCAGTACCTGCGGGGCCTGCTGGAAAAGGTACAGTTCTCAAAAAAAGATACGCTGGTACTCATCGGCGATATGATCGAGAAAGGACCGGAGAGTCTGAATACGGTCCGTTTTGTTATGGGTTTGAGGGAGAAGGGCTTTCATGTATACGCGTCCATGGGAAATGTGGAGTATCACAGGATGGAATGCTTCCGGGATGACAGCCCGGAGGGAAACCGGCGGTTTTTGCGGCTCCTGCACAAGATGAAACGGGTCTGGGGAGGAAGCATGTTCCTGGATATGATGGAAGAGCTGGGAATAAAGCTGGAATCGGTCACGGAAGAGGGATTTGGGAGTGTGAAGGCGGAACTGGAGAAGCGCTTTCAGCCGGAATTTGATTTCATACAGAGCCTGCCTGCGATCATCACGGCTGGAAGCTTCATTTTTGTCCATGCGGGAGTTCCCACGGACCGGCTGGAAGAGCTGGAGGGAACGGAGGCGTTTTCCTATCTGAAGAGGGATGAATTTCTGCGGGAGCCGGTGGCTTTTGAAAAGTACGTGGTGGTCGGTCACTGGCCGGTATGTCTTTACCGGGACGACGAGGACAGCATGGAGCCGGTCTGCGACTGGGAGAAGCACATTATCGCCCTGGACGGCGGCTGCGGGCTGAAGATCGGACAGCAGCTGAACGGCCTGATCCTTCCGGGGAAGACCGCGGAAAGCGGGAAAACTGGTGACGTCCGCCGGGAGGCGAAGTTTGTATCCTACGACGGTCTGCCTCTTGTCAGGGCGGACAGGCCTCAGAAAGGCCGTCCGGCCCGTATTGTGGTTCATTACCAGGACAGCGAGGTGGAATGTCTCGGATACCTGGGAGACGCCGTCGGGGAAAACCGGGTCCTTCGGCTTCGCCATGTAAGTTCCGGAATCGAGTTTCCTGCTCCGGAATCCTTTTTGTACAGGAGGACAGAGGGGAAGCTGAACTGCGAGGACTGTTCCGATGCCCTCCTGGATATAGAAAAAGGAGATCTTCTGTCGGTAGTCGAGAAGACCTCCATCGGTTTGCTGGTGAAGAAGAACGGCGTTATGGGATGGTACCTGGATCAGCCCTGCTCGTTTTTCTGAAGCTCATACAGCTTTTTGTAGATGCCGCCCTGTTCCAGCAGCTCCTGGTGAGTTCCCGTTTCACGGATCCGGCCGTGGTGCATGACGATAATGTTGTCGGCGTGCTGGATCGTGGACAGCCGGTGGGCCACCATGATGGTAGTGCGGCCGGCCATAAGCTTTTCGAGAGCGTCCTGGATCCACTGCTCTGTCTCCGTGTCAATGTTGGCGGTGGCCTCGTCCAGAATCAGGATCGCAGGGTTAAAGGCCAGAGTGCGGGCGAAGGACAGCAGCTGCCGCTGACCGGCCGAGAAGGTAGAGCCCCGCTCGGATACCGGCTCGTCGTAGGCGCCGGGAAGGCGTTCGATGAACCGGCTGGCATTCACCTGCCGGGAGGCCTCCCGTATGGTTTTGTTGGAGATCTCCTCGTTTCTCAGGCGGATATTGCTTTTAATGTCTCCCGTGAAAATGAAAACATCCTGCTGTACCTGGCCGATGGCGCCGCGAATCTGATCTCTGGTCATATCACGGATATTAATGCCGTCTATAAGGATTTCACCCTTCTGAATATCATAATAACGCCCTATCAGATTTAAAATCGAAGATTTCCCCGCGCCGGTGGCGCCCACAAAGGCAACCTTCTGGCCGGGCTCAATGACGAAGCTGACATCCTTCAGGACGTAGTCGTTCTCATTGTAGGCGAACCATACGTGCCGGAACTCGATGCGGCCTTTGATTTCCGACGGAGTCACCGGATTCTCCGGGTCGCGGATAAGAGGCTTCTCATCCAGCAGCGTAAAGATTTTTTCCGCGGAAGCGGTGGCCGACTGGAGCGTGGCCAGCTGGTCCGTCAGCTCCTGAATCGGCTCAAAGAACGTCTGAATATACTGGATGAAAATATACATGGTGCCCAGGGTAATGGTTCCCTTAAAGACCCCGTAGCTGCCGGAGGCGATGACAATGATCAGCGCGATGACAGAGGCCAGGTAGATAACAGGCCGAAAGACGGCGTTGACCATGATCTCCTGGTGGTTCATCTGATACAGCTCGTCGCTTTTGCGGCAGAATTCCCTGTGCTTTTCTGTTTCGCGGCTGAAGATCTGAATGATTTTCATGCCGGAGATATTTTCAGACAAAAATGTGTTCAGGGCGGTGATCCTTGTTCTGGTCATCTGGAAGACCCGGTGAGCCAGGTTCCGGAAGACGATGGTCAGGATGGTCACGATCGGAACCATAATAAAGGAGAACAATGCCATCCGCCAGTCCAAAAGGACCATGACCAGAGCCAGCCCCATGATTTTTACCGTGTTTTGGAACAGCTTGACAAGGATGTTGGCGTAAAGCTCGTTGACGGCCTCCACGTCGTTGGTGACGCGGGTCACCACCTTGCCTACAGGCGTCAGATCGAAAAAGCGCATGGAAAGGCTTTCCACGTGTTCAAACAGTTCGTTCCTCATCTCGTAGATGATCTTCTGTCCGGTAGTCTGGAGAAGAAGGTACTGGATCCTGCTGAAGACAAACAGCAGTGCCAGAACCGCCAGGTATTTGGCGGCCGCCATGAGGATGCCGGCAAACCGCTGGCGTACCATCTCGCCGGCAGCGTAGCCGCCGGTAATGTACCGGTCGATGGCGCCGCCGATCAGTATGGGTTTGTACAGCTCCAGCCCGGTGATCATCAGGACAAGCACCAGACAGAGGGCGGCAGTGGATTTGTAGGGCTTCATATAGGCCAGCATCCGCAGAAGAGCGTTGCCCTCATAGTGAACGTCGGAAGGTTCCCCGGATCTGCCTGAGGAGGATGAGAATAACCGCATCACGCTTCACCTCCTTCTTCGTGCAGCTGCTTTTCCAGCTGCTGCTTGTCGTAGATACTCTTGTAAATGCCGTCAAGGGCGATCAGCTCTTCGTGGGTGCCGTACTCGGCGGCCCGGCCCTCATCCAGCACCAGAATGTGGTCCGCGTTCTGAATGGTGGAGATCCGGTGGGCGATGATCAGGGTTGTTTTGCCGGCCCGGTTTCTGCGCAGGTTTCCCAGGATCTGCTCTTCCGTATCGGTGTCTACCGCCGAGAGGGCGTCGTCCAGGATCAGGATCGGGGAGTCCTTTAAGAGGGCTCTGGCGATGGAGGTCCGCTGTTTCTGTCCGCCTGAGATGGTCATGCCCCGCTCGCCCACAAGGGTATTGTAGTTGTCGGGAAATTCCATGATGTTGTCGTGGATGCAGGCGTCTCTGGCTGCCTGCTCAATGGCCCGGCGTTCTTTCTGTTCCATGCCGAAGGCAATGTTGTTTTCCAGAGTGTCGGAGAACAGGAAATTGTCCTGGGGAACATAGGCGATGTTTTCCCGCAGCACGGAGAGCGGGATCTCGCACAGAAGATTGCCGTCTATGCGGATCATGTCCGGCTGGGTGTCATAAAGACGGAGAAGCAGGTTGGCCAGTGTGGATTTGCCACTGCCGGTCCGCCCGATGATGGCCAGGGTTTCTCCCT
The DNA here is from genome assembly GCA_947626475.1 of uncultured Lachnospiraceae bacterium. Classification (GTDB taxonomy): domain Bacteria; phylum Bacillota; class Clostridia; order Lachnospirales; family Lachnospiraceae; genus UBA3402. Next base: position 50,436 of record CANQSK010000003.1, on the reverse strand, counting down.
TTTCCACGTGCAGGCTGATATTGTTCAGAACCGGAGCCTGTTCCTGGTCCGGGTAGGAGAAGGTCAGTCCGTCCAGATCGATCCGGCCGTCCAGGCTCTTGATGGAGCGGTCCGTGTCGGGACCGTCCACAATATCCGGCTTTTCATTAAAGATAATGAGGATCCGTTTCAAGGAAGCAAGACCCTGGGAAATGTAGGTAATGCAGTCTCCGGCCGCGAACATGGGCCAGATCAGCATGGTAATGTACTGGTTAAAGGCTACAAACTGTCCAAGGGAGATTTCTCCCTTGATGGCCAGATAACCGCCGTACAGCAGGGTCAGAAGGCTGCTGGCGCCGATCACCAGCTCCAGAAGAGGCAGAAACAGGGCCTGAAGCCTGGCTACGCCCAGATTTTTCTCCTGGTTGTACAGGTTGGTCCGGGCAAATGCCGCCAGCTCTTTCCGCTCCTGGACAAACGCCTTGATGACGCGGATGCCGGATACCGCCTCCTGCACCTGGTCCGTCAGGTCGGAGAAGGCCTTCTGTTTCTCCAGAAAGCGCCGGTGCATGATCTTGCCGTAATAGTAGTCGCCGAACATGATCAGAAGCAGCGGAAGAACCGCTACAAAGGTCAGCTTGGGGCTGACATACAGTATCATCTGGACCAGCACCAGTACCAGCATGACTGTGGCGTCGAAGGCAGTGATGATCGTAAATCCCAGAAACATCCGCATAGTGCCCAGATCATTGGTAAAATGGGCCATCAGGTCGCCCGTCTTGTGCTCGTTAAAGTAGCGCATGGACAGGGTTTCCAGCTTCGCGAACATGTCGTCCCGCAGCTCCCGCTCGATACAGCGGGCGGGCAGCAGGATAAAATACCGCCAGCAGAACCGTCCGACGGCGATAAGAAAGCCGAACAGCAGAATTTTCCCGATAAGAAACCAGATATCGTTCATGGCGATAGCGTGGGTCTTGAGTCCGTCGGTAATCTGTCCGGTGATTTTGGGAATATTGACGTTCAGCACATCCACGATAAGCAGAGCAGCGATGCCTATGGCGTACTGAAGGCCATAGCGCTTTACATAACGGCTGATAAATCTAAGTTCAGGCATAACAGAAACTCCTCTTTATGTTCAGATGCTACAGGAGATACTCCCTCACGGCCAGAAGCGACGGAAGGATTACCTCCGTCAGCTGTTCCATCTCCGGCGTCGGCTCTGCCAGGTCCGGGACCATGATAGGATGAAGGCCGGCGGCGGAGGCGGAGCGGATGCCGTTGTAGGAGTCTTCTATGGCGTAGGCGTCTTCGGGAAGAACCTGAAGCTGCCGGCAGGCCTCCAGGAAAATATCCGGGGCCGGCTTGCTGTTTTCCACCATATCGCCGCAGACCAGCTTGTCAAAGCAGGAAATGATCCCTGTCTCCGACAGTTCCCGCCGGACTGCCGAGCTCTGAGTGGAGGAGGCCAGGGCGATACGGACCTGCGCCTCTCTCAGGGCGGACAGAAGCTCCCTGACGCCGGGCTTCATGGGAAGTCGGCCGCCGGCGGAGCGTTCCTGGTAGATGCGGGACACCTCCCCCCGGTAGGTATCGTAAGGTAAATCGTCTCCGTACCGATCGGTCATGATCTGCCTGGTGGCAGCCCGGTTGAGACCCATACAGGCCCGGCAGGTTGTCTCTATATCCGGGATCCCATGGCACCGGGCGACGATGCTCCAGCAGTCTATTACCAGTCGTTCAGAATCGAAAATAACTCCGTCCATATCAAATACAACAGCTTTGAATGAGCGCATACGGTCCGTCCTCCTGAAGGCAGTTTGGTTTGTAGGGGGATTGTATCACATATTCGGGAAAAAAGCTATCGGGAAAAGGGGCCGCGTCATAAAAATCTTGCGTTTTATTTGGGGAAATGCTATACTGTTATCTGCTGTGCGGGCATACATTACCGTGCGGCGCGTCAGTTCGAAACCATCCTGACGAAAAACAAAACTAAGGAGAATACATTTATGAAAAAAACATCAAATGAGGCCATATATTCTATGGCCCAGGCGGCTGCCATTGCCGCCATCTACGTAGTTGTGACAGGGATGATCGTGCCCGTCGCCTTCGGGCCGGTTCAGTTCCGCATTTCAGAGGCGCTGTGCGTGCTTCCTTATTTTACGCCGGCGGCGATTCCCGGGGTGACCCTGGGGTGCCTTTTGTCCAACATCCTGTACGGCTCCGCGGCGCTGGATATTGTTTTCGGAAGTCTGGCCACTCTGATCGGGGCAGTGGGTTCCTGGATGCTCAGGAAAAACAAGTGGCTGGTATGCGTGCCACCGATCTTGTCCAACACGATCATCATTCCGTGGGTGCTTCGGTACGCTTACGGTTCGGCGGATTTGATTCCGGTCATGATGGTAACCGTCGGGATCGGTGAGATTCTGGCCATAGGGGTGCTGGGAAATCTGCTCCTGGCGGCGCTCGAAAGGTATAAAGACGTTATTTTTGGAAGGTTATTCATAAGATAAACTATGAGTATATAAGGTGGGAGCTATGTATCAGATTGACTTTGGTAAACCGGGGCATGTACATTTTATAGGAATTGGCGGCATCAGCATGAGCGGACTGGCGGAGATCCTTCTGGACGAGGGATTTACGGTTTCCGGCTCGGATTCCCATGAGTCTGAGCTGACAAAGCACCTGGAGGAGAAAGGCGCGAGGGTATTTATCGGCCAGCGGGCGGAGAATATCACAGACGGGATCCAGGTAGCGGTTTACACGGCGGCCATTCATCCGGACAATCCGGAATTTATGGCGGCTGCGGAGAAAGGGCTGCCGATGATGACCAGGGCGGAGCTTCTGGGACAGCTGATGAAGAATTATCAATATGCCGCGGGCATTGCCGGAACTCACGGCAAGACTACCACGACTTCCATGGTGACAGAGATTCTGCTGGCGGCGGACCAGGACCCCACGATCTCTGTGGGAGGCATTCTGAATTCCATCGGCGGAAATATCCGCGTAGGCGGCTCCCGGCTTTTTGTGACGGAGGCCTGCGAGTATACCAATAGTTTCCTTTCCTTCTTCCCTAACATGGAGATTATTTTAAATATTGAAGAAGACCATCTGGACTTTTTCAGGGATATCAATGATATCCGCAGTTCCTTCCGGAAGTTTGCGGCCAGGGTGCCGGAGGGCGGCCTGGTGGTCATCGGCGCGGATATCGACAACTGGCGCGAGATCGTGGAGGGGCTGCCCTGCCGGACAGTCACATTCGGAAGAAGCGCGGAGGCGCAGTATCAGGCGGCGGACATCGTCTATGATGAGTTTGCCAGGGCCAGCTTTGAGCTGGTGGTGGACGGCCGCCGGGAAGGCCGGATCAGGCTGGGCGTGCCGGGAGAGCACAATGTGTACAACGCTCTGGCGGCGATCGCTCTCTGTCAGGCGCTGGATATTGATATGAAAGACATTCAGGACGGCCTTGCCAGGTTTACCGGGACGAACCGCCGGTTCGAGAAAAAGGGCCAGGTCTGCGGCCTGACGATCATTGACGATTACGCCCACCATCCCAGCGAGATTTCCGCGACCCTGGCGGCGGCGAAAAATTATCCGCACAGGAAGCTGTGGTGCGTGTTTCAGCCTCATACCTACTCCAGGACCAAAGCCTTTCTGGATCAGTTCGCGGAGGCGCTGTCCGCGGCGGACGAGGTCATCCTTGCCGACATCTACGCGGCCAGGGAGACGGACGATCTGGGCGTCAGCTCCCGGGACATTGCGGAGCGGATCCGGGCGCTGGGCACAGAAGCCCACTATCTGGGGTCCTTCGATGAAATTGAAAAATTTATTTTAAAAAATTGTATAAACGGCGACCTGTTGATAACTATGGGAGCCGGAGATATAGTAAAAGTGGGCGAAAACATCCTTGGAATCTGACTTATCCACATTATCCACATAGTTTTCAACAAAATGTCCGGGAAAACTATGTGGATTTTTTGATTCACATAAACATTTTGATTTTGTTGGCAGTCCGGCAAATTTCGACGTTTTTGATATTGCGAGGACGGGTTGTCCACACTATCCACATTATCCACATGGGTGCCGGTGGGAAAAGAGGCCCTATTTTCTTTTGAAAAAACATGTGGTATAGTAAGAAAAGAGCAAAAAACCGGGGAGAGTGGGAATTATGAAAAACAGCCTGAATGTCAGAGCGACGCTTGTTTCGGATGAATTTATTGACCGGTATATGCCGGAGGCCAACGGAGAATATGTAAAAGTCTACCTGTATCTGCTCCGCCATCAGGACAGACCGGTGACGGAGGTGGAGCTGGCGGACGCCCTGAATCACACGGAATCCGATATCCACAGGGCCATGACTTACTGGGAGCGTCTCGGGGTGCTTGTGCGGAGCCGGGATGAGAAGGAGACAGGGGACGGAGCGGCCATGGAGGCCGGGGAGAAGAAAGAAGAGGCGGGGGAAGAGGCAGCGCCGCTGCCTGAGAGCGAAGACCGGCAGACGGCGGAGGCCGCAGCGGCAGACGGGGCAGGCGCAGCCGACGTCCGGTCGGCGGTGGCGGATACCAGGATACCGACCCAGAGGACCCTGTATACGCCGGAGCAGGTGAAGCGTCTGGCGGATGACGAAGATTTTTCCCAGCTTCTGTACATAGCACAGAAATATATGAACAAGGTTTTTACGCCCAGGGAGTGCGAGGTGTTCGCGTATCTGTACGACGGACTGAAGCTTCCGGCGGAGCTGCTGGAGTATCTGGTGGAGTACTGCGTCCAGGGAGGCCATTACAGCATCCGTTATCTGGAGACAGTGGCGCTGAACTGGCATGAGAAGGGAATCCGCACGGTGGAGGCGGCCCGGCAGCATACGGCGTCATTTTCCGGCGAGGCCTTCGCGGTTATGAAGGCTTTCGGCCTGAGCGACCGACGGCCCGGCGATTCGGAGATGGAGCTGATCCGGAAGTGGTTCCAGGAATGGGGCTTTGCCAGGGAGCTGGTGACGGAGGCCTGCGGCCGCACCCTTAAGGCGACACAGAAGCCCAGCTTTGCTTACGCGGACCGGATCCTGGAAGAGTGGAAGAAAGCGGGAGTCCGCGTTATGGCGGATGTAAGGAAGCTGGATCAGGCGAGAGAGAGCCGGAGGCCCCAGGCGAAGGCGGCGGGACAGACGGCGGCCGCGGCTGGCAGCAGGAACCGGTTTCACAATTTTGAGCAGAGGGATACCAATTATGACGCGATAGTCATGGAAAGACTGAAGGCGCGTCTGGGCGAGCAGTAAAGGAGAGCACATGTCACTTAGCAATTCTCAGTATCAGGCGATCATGAGAATCTATAACGAGCGGCAGTATCAGGACCGGTATGAGCAGGACATCAGGCGCCGCGAGGTGTATGAGAAGCTTCCTCAGGTGAAGGCCATTGAGGAGGAGCTGGGCAGCCAGGCGGTAACTCTCGCCAGACTGCTTCTGGACGGTGATGAGAAGGCGGCCGAGGCGTCAAGAAGACGCACAGAGCAGCTGAGACAGCAGAAAGCGGAGCTGATGGCCGGGGCCGGCTACCCGGCGGATTATATGGAGATGCGGTACCATTGTCCGGAGTGCAGGGATACCGGTTATGTGGAGCGGAAGAGATGCCGGTGTTTCCGCCGGGAGCAGATGAAGCTTCTCTATGCCCAGTCCAACATTGAGGCTGTGCTGGAGCGGGAGAATTTCGACACGTTTACTTACAGAGTGTATGATGACCGGAAGATAATACCGGGGATTGAGATGACGGCGGCCCAGTATATGAGACAGGTGCGGGGATGGTGCCTGGATTTTGTGGAAAACTTTGAGCAGAAGGGCGGCAACCTGATCTTTACCGGAAGCACCGGAGTGGGGAAGACGTTTCTTACCCACTGCATCGCCAAGGCGCTGATTGACCGGTATCAGTCGGTGGTTTATCTGTCCTCCGGCGATCTGTTTGATATTTTTTCCAAAAACAAGTTTCACTATGAGCCGGAGGATGACGCCCAGGATATGTATTCCGGTATCCTGGACTGCGACCTGCTGATCATCGACGACCTGGGCACGGAGCTGAACAATTCCTTCGTATCCTCTCAGCTCTTCTACTGTGTGAACGAGAGGCTGAACAGAGGAAAAAGCACGGTTATTTCCACCAATCTGTCCATGTCCATGCTGAGGGACGCCTATTCGGACCGGGTGTCTTCAAGAATTGTGGGCCGGTACACGATCATTCCGCTGTATGGGGACGATATTCGGACCAAAAGGCAGGTTCAGCTTGACGAAATCAGCAGATAATGGCATAATAAATACGTCGCAGGCGGGATTGCATCTTGGAGGAAAGCATGATATACGAAGAGAAAACGATTGAGACGATACCGGTGGGACCCTTGGGTCTGGTTCCGCTGAGAAGTATCCGGGCGCTGGGCGAGAAAGTGGACAAGTACCTTGTGACCTGGCGCGATGAGAGAGAGAGCGAACACAAGTCGACCATAGCGTTTTCCGGGTATCAGCGGGATACGTACATTATAGAGAACCGGACGCCCCGGTTCGGCTCCGGAGAAGCGAAGGGCGTGATCGAGACGTCCATCCGGGGAGACGATCTGTATATTATGGTGGACGTTCTGAATTACAGTCTTACCTATTCGCTGAGCGGACAGGTCAATCACATGTCTCCCGACGACCATTATCAGGATCTGAAGCGGGTGATCGCGGCAGCGGCAGGCAAGGCCCGCAGGATCAATGTAATTATGCCGTTTTTGTATGAGGGGCGGCAGCACAAGCGTTCCGGGCGGGAGTCCCTGGACTGCGCTCTGGCGCTTCGGGAACTGGCGGAGATGGGCGTGGAGAACATCATTACCTTTGATGCCCACGATCCCAGGGTTCAGAACGCCATTCCGGATATCGGCTTTGAGACTGTTCAGCCTATTTATCAGTTTATCAAATATCTCCTGAAGGTAGAAACCGATTTGCAGATTGACAGCGACCATATGATGGTCATCAGCCCGGATGAGGGCGGCATGACCCGTGCCGTGTATTTTGCCAATATGCTGGGCCTGGATATGGGTATGTTCTATAAGCGCCGGGATTATACCAGGATCGTGAACGGCCGCAACCCCATTGTAGCTCATGAGTTTCTGGGAGCGGATGTGGCAGGCAAGGATGTGCTGATCATCGACGATATGATCTCTTCCGGCGAGAGCATGCTGGATGTGATCAAGGAGCTGAAGAGGCGGAAAGCGAGAAAAGTATTTGCCTGCGCCACCTTTGGTCTGTTTACCGGCGGGCTGGCTCAGTTTGACCGGTACTATGAGCAGGGGCTTCTGGACAGGCTTCTGACCACCAACCTGATCTATCAGACGCCTGCGCTTCTGTCCAAGCCGTACTACATCAATGTAGACATGAGCAAGTATATCGCGCTGATCATTGACAATCTGAACCACGACGCTTCCCTAAGCGAGCTGCTGAGTCCTACCAAGCGTGTGAACCGGCTGCTGGAAGCGTATCGGAGCTCCAAATAAATTAATTATTAAAACTGCCGGCTGCGTTCATTGCGCTGCCGGCAGTTTTAGTTTTGCGTGTTGTCAGGATCATCCCGAAGCCCGGGGAAGGGTGAAGATGAACTCGGTTCCCACTCCCTCGGTGCTGATCACGTCGATGGTCTCTCCGTGATTCTGAATGATTTCTCTCACTATGGACAGGCCCAGGCCGGTGCCCCGCTTGTCCCGTCCTCTGGACACATCCGTCTTGTAGAACCGTTCCCAGATTTTTTTGAGGCTGTCCTTTGGAATGCCGATGCCCGTGTCTTTCACGGAGACAAAGACCTTTTCGTATTTGATGGTGCTTTGAATGTATATGGTGGAATCCGGGTGGCTGAACTTGATGGCGTTGTCGATCAGGTTGTACAGCACCTGCTGGATCTCCCCCAGATCGGCGTAGACCATGGTGACGCTGTCGGAAAAGGTCAGGTCCAGCATGATGTTTTTGGCGCCGCAGGTGCCTTCAAAGGACGCGGCGGTCTCTTTGATGACCTGATTAAGGTCGAAATTGCTGCGGGTCAGCAGAGCCCGCTGGTCCAGAGAATTCAGGGTCAGAAGGCCTTCGGTGAGCTTGGTCAGCCGCTCGGTCTCGGAAATCACCCGCTGAAGGTATTTTTCCTGCATTTCCGGCGGAATGGTGCCGTCCAGGATCGCCTCCAGGTAGCCCTTGATAGAGGTCAGGGGGGAGCGGAAATCGTGGGATACGTTGGCGATAAATTCCTTCTGATAGGCCTCGCCCTTGTCCAGCTTTTCCGCCATGTAGTTCATGGTATCGGCCAGATAACCGATCTCATCATGGGTGTGAATGGTCAGCCGGTGTTTTAAGTCGCCCTCCGCGTACCGGGAGGCGGCCTCGGTAATCTTCCTCAGAGGAAAATACACGGTCAGAGTGAACACCAGAAGGATGATCAGGGACAGGCCGAAAATAATGCAGAAGGAAATGTACAGGATGTTCAGGACCGTGTCCCGCGTCTGCCGGATCTCGCTGAAGGGAAGATGGATCAGCACATAGCCGTGGGTGGTGTAATTGCCGGTGATGGGCGCGCAGACGCTGATAACGTCATCGGAAAAATAATTGTGATAGCTTCCCACGTCATAGGACCGGTTTCCGGTAAAGGCAGGGTCAAAATCCTCGATGACCGTTCCCACGCGGGAGGAATGAACGCTGTCCTCCACCACGGTGCCATGGCTGTCCACGATCCAGATTTCCGAGTGAAGGTAGGTGCTGACGGCCTCGATCAGGGTCTGGGTAAATTCTTCCTCCGGCGTGTTTCCCCGGTAAATGCTGCTGTAGCGGGAGGCCAGAAGATTGGCTTCATCGTAAAGGGCCTCCGAGCGGATATCCAGCAGCAGGCGGAAAGTCCAGCCGGAGGATACAACGCCGATGACCAGAAAACTCAGGATTCCGAAAACCAGATATCCCAGTATGAATTTGTAATAGAGGGAATGTTTTCTGCTCAACGTTTTACCTCGAATTTATATCCGATGCCCCAGACCGTGGTCAGAGCCCAGTTTTCATTGTCCTTGATCTTCTCGCGCAGCCGCTTGATATGTACGTCCACCGTGCGGGTGTCGCCGATATACTCGTAGCCCCAGATATGGTCCAGAAGCTGTTCCCTGGTAAACACCTGGTTGGGTGAGGAGGCCAGGAAGTAGAGAAGCTCCAGCTCCTTGGGCGGCATGTCCACGGTGCGGCCCATGTAGGTGACGGAGTAATTGGTCATGTTGACGATCAGGTCGGGGTATTCCACATACTCACCCTGAGGGGCCGTTCCGGCGGCAGGGGCGGCGGCGGGCGCCGTGTGGCAGCGGCGCAGGACAGCCTTGACCCGGGCCACCAGTTCCTTGGAATCAAAGGGTTTGATCATATAATCATCTGCGCCCAGTTCCAGTCCCAGAACCTTGTCAAAGATCTCTCCCTTGGCGGAGAGCATGATGATGGGAACCTGGGAGGTTGTCCGGATTTCCCGGCATACCTGATATCCGTCTATGCCGGGCAGCATCAGATCCAGAAGGATGATGTTGGGTTTAAATTCAGGAAATGCCCGCAGAGCTTCTTCTCCGTCATTGACGATGCGGGTTTCGTAGCATTCCTTGGTCAGGTAGAGGGAAATCAGCTCCGCGATATTATTGTCGTCGTCCACGATCAGGACTTTCTGTTTGTCTGCCATAGGGGAAACACTCCTTCTTGTTGGGGGCAGTGCCGGTTATTGTTATTTGAATGTTACAATCGTTACGCCGGAATCGCCCTCGCCGAACTCGCCGAGGCGGAATTCCTTTACATAATTCAGCTTCTTCAGCCGTTTCTGGACGGCGTTTCGCAGAGCGCCGGTGCCGCGTCCGTGAACGACCCGTACCTGGGGCAGGTGGGCCAGATAAGCGTCGTCCAGGTATTTGTCCAGGGCCGGGATGGCTTCGTCGGTGGTCATGCCGATCAAGTTGATCTCCGGGGAGACGCTGAAGGATTTGGACATCTTGATCCTGCCGGAGCCGGTTTTGGCTCCCGGCTGCGGGGCAGTGCCCGGACCGCTTACGGTGGATTCCTCCAGAAGCTCCAGGTCTTTGATATTCACCAGGGAACGGAGAATACCCATCTGAACATACAGTTCGCCCTTCTGGTTGGGAAGGCTGCTGACTGTGCCGTTCAGATTCAGGGACAGGACCCGGACGCCGTCCCCGATGCGGATGTTTTTGGGAGAAATGGTTTTCTTTGGTCCCTTGGTCTTGACAGTCAGTTTTTCGTCTACTTTATTTATCTGTTCCCGAAGCCGCGCGCGCTCCGCTTCAAGCTCCTTGCCCGCGCCGGAGGATGCCGCCAGACGGTTGATGTTCTTGATGGTCTGATCGGCGGTTTCTTTGGCCTCCCGCAGGATGCGCTGGGCCTCTTCTCGGGCCTGGCGGAGCATTTTTTCCCTGCGTTCGTCCAGACGCTCCTCCTTCTGGGAAAGCCGCTGCCGGAGCTGGGCGGCCTCCTCCCGGTAGGCTTGGATTTCGGCCTGTTCTTTTTCGATGGTAACCCGGCTTTCCTCCAGGTGGGCGAGAAGGTCCTCAAAGGTCTCGTCGTTGGTCTCCAGACGGCCCCTGGCGTCCTCTATAAGGAAGTCGGGAAGGCCCAGTTTCCTGGAGATGGCGAAGGCGTTGCTCTTGCCGGGGATTCCGATCAGGAGCCGGTAAGTGGGCTGCAGATTCTCCACGCTGAACTCGCAGCAGGCGTTTTCCACGCCGGGAGTGGTGAGAGCGTAGACCTTCAGCTCGCTGTAATGGGTGGTGGCCATAGTCCGGCACTGCATGTTGTGAAGAAAATTCAGTATGGAAATGGCCAGGGCCGCGCCTTCCGTAGGGTCTGTGCCGGCGCCCAGTTCGTCGAAAAGACAAAGGGAGCGGCTGTCAGCTCGGTTCAGAATGGATACGATATTGGTCATATGGGCGGAGAAGGTGCTGAGACTCTGCTCAATGCTCTGCTCGTCTCCGATATCCGCGAACACCTCGTCAAACACGGCCAGCTCCGATCCCTCAAAGGCAGGAATGTGAAGTCCGGCCTGGCCCATGAGAGTGAACAGGCCTACAGTCTTTAAGGAGACGGTTTTGCCGCCGGTGTTGGGGCCGGTGACGATCAATAGGTCGAAATCTTGCCCCAAATAGATATTGACCGGGACGACGCTGGCGGGATCCAGCAGCGGGTGGCGCCCCTCCTTGATGTTCAGGAAGCCCCTGGTGTTGAACAGAGGCTCGCTGCCCCTGTAATGTCTCGATAAGGCGGCTTTGGCAAAGATGAAGTCCAGCCTGGCCAGAATCTGTTGGTTTACGCGGATGGCTTCTGTATACGGGGCCGTCTGATTGCTCAAATCGGCCAGGACGGCCTCGATCTCTTTCTTCTCCTGAATTTCCAGCTCCCGGAGCTGATTGTTCAGCTGGACGACGGCCATGGGCTCGATAAACAGAGTTGAGCCGGTGGATGACTGGTCGTGGATCATGCCGGAAACCTGGCTTTTGTGTTCCGCTTTTACCGGCAGGCAGTAACGGCCGTCCCTCATGGTGATGACGGCGTCCTGCAGGTAGGAACGGCTGGAATTCAGTATGGAATTCAGCTGGGAATGTACCCGGTCGTGAATCACCTTCATGGACCGGCGGACTTTGTGAAGCCCCGGGCTGGCATCGTCGCTGATCTCTTCCTCTGAAAGAATACAGCGTTTGATCTCCGTATTCAGGGGAGTAAGAGGCTCCAGAAGACGAAACATTTCCTCCAGGGAATCCTCGGGAAGCTGCTCCGTCTCCTCGTGGCGTCCGTAGGCTTTGACCCTGGCGGCGATGGTCAGCAGGGCGCTGACAGACAGAAGCTCAGTGATGGACAGGGAGCTGCCGATTTCCAGGCGCTTTAAGGAAGCGCCGGTGTCCTTCAGACCGGTGAAGGAAATGCCGCCCTTCAGCCGGATCCTGGTCAGCGCGTCGGTGGTCTCTGCCTGTGCCTGCCGGATCTGGTACAGATCTGCGGCAGGGGTCAGATTCCGGCACAGGTCCCGCCCCAGAGGGGAGGAAGCGTAGTTTTCCAGCTGGGCGATGATTTTATCAAATTCCAGGGTTTTCAGTGCTTTTTCATTCATAAAGAGTAAGTCCTTTCCCAATTAGTATATCACAAATGCAGGGTTCTTGTACGGTAATTTTGCAAAATTTAAGAAATGCATAAGGCTTTGAGACGGTAGTTCCTCTTGCATAAATCAGATTCTGAATTTATAATAATGTTAAGTCTCTGTAAAGGAGGGTGAGGGTACGCATGCCGGATAAAAAAGGTTCCGAACAGGGTCCTGATAAGAAACGCCCGTTTATTCGCGAGAAGATCGCGCGGCCGCCGCTGACCAGGGGACAGGTTCTGAGAAGAGTTCTGGCCTATGTGCTGATTGCGCTTCTCGGCGGAGCCGCGGCAGGAGTCAGTTTTGCCGTCGCCGGTCCTCTCACAGAGAAGTACCTGGTCCCTGAGACGACGGAGCCGTCCATACCGGTGACGATCCCTACGGATGCGGAGCCTGCCACGACCGCGTCCCAGCCGGAGACGGAAGAGACCGCCGGGTCTTCGGAGGAGGAAGAGACGACGGAGCCGATTGAGGACATCATGCAGTCGGCCATAGAACAATACCAGTATAATGTTCATGATTTTATTACCATGTACGATGCGCTGAGAGAAGTGGTCCAGACCGCGGACAAGAGCATCGTGGAGGTTCATTCGGTGCAGCAGGGAGTGGACTGGTTCGATAATCCCATGGAAACCTCCGGCATGTACGCTGGGGCGGTGATCGCTTCCACGGACCGGGAGCTGCTGATCCTGACCACAGACGACGCGGTGAAGGAGGCCGACGTGATCAGCGTGCGGTTTTCCGACGGTTCGGAAGCCGGCGGGACCATCCGGCAGACGGATACGGTGTCGGGAATGGCGGTTATCAGTGTCAGCCGGGAGGATATGGAGCCTTCCGATGCCCTGATTACCGCGCTGACTCTGGGAAATTCCTATAACCTGAAGCAGGGAGACGCCCTTGTCGCCGTGGGCGCGCCGTCAGGGGCGGTTCATTCCAGCGCTTACGGATTTGTGTCCTATGTTCAGCGGAACGTGCAGGTGGCGGACGGCACCGCCAGGCTGCTGTACGCGGATATGAAGGGAGACGCGGCAGCAGGTACATTTCTGGTCAATACGGCAGGGGAACTGGTCGGCTGGGTGACGGATGAGTTTTCCGGCAGCAGCTCCGGCATGGTGCCGGTCATGGCCATATCGGAATATAAGATGATCCTGGAGAAGATGACCAACGGAATTTCCATACCCTACGTAGGAATCCATGGCCAGGAGGTGACTCAGGCCATGAGAGAACAGGGGGTGCCCATCGGCGTTTACGTGTCGGAGTGCATTGTGGACAGTCCGGCCTACTACGCGGGAATCCTCAGCGGCGATGTGATTACCCATATCGGTGGCAGGGATATTATCACCATGATGGATTATGAAAATAAGATGGCCGAGCTGACGACGGGGACTCCGGTTACGATCCGGGTCCGGCGGCAGGGCGCGGATGAATATATTGAATTGGAATATCAGGTGACCATCGGAGCCAGGTGACCTTAGACAGGAGTGCGGGATGAAGTATATTGACAGCTTAAAAGAGGGGATGCGCATATCGGAGGTATATCTGTGCAAGAGCAAGCAGATCGCGCAGACGAAGAACGGAAAGGATTACGGCAATCTGGTGCTACAGGATAAGACCGGAACCATTGATTCCAAGGTGTGGGATCTGACTTCGCCGGGAATCGGCAGCTTTGATGTTCTGGACTATGTGTATGTGGACGCGGATGTGACAGTATTTCAGGGCAACCGCCAGCTGAATGTGCGGAGGATCCGCAGGGCGGACGCCGGCGAGTATGTGCCGGCGGATTATCTTCCGGTATCCAGAAAGGATGTCAGCAAGATGTACGTGGAGCTGTTGTCCTACGTAAATTCCCTGAAGAATCCGTATCTGAAGCAGCTGGCGTCGGCGTTTTTTGTGGAGGACGTGGAGTTCTCCAAGGCGTTCCGGTTCCACAGCGCGGCCAAGAGCATCCATCACGGCTTTGTGGGCGGACTTTTGGAGCACACTCTCAGTGTGCTGAACATCTGTGATTTCCAGGCGGGGCATTATCCGGAGCTGAACAGGGATCTTCTCATAAGCGCCGCCATGTTTCATGATATCGGCAAGATAAAGGAGCTGTCGGTGTTCCCCGAGAATGATTATACGGACGACGGCCAGCTGCTGGGCCATATCATCATCGGCGTGGAGATGGTGGGAGAGCGGATCCGCAGGATACCGGGATTTCCGGAGAAGCTGGAGTCGGAGCTGAAGCACTGCATTCTGGCCCACCACGGAGAGCTGGAGTACGGTTCTCCCAAAAAGCCGGCCCTGCTGGAGGCGCTGGCCCTAAGCTTTGCCGACAATATGGACGCCAAGATGGAGACGATGATCGAGGCGCTCCGCAGCGGCGGAGACAATCCCGGCTGGCTGGGTTACAACCGGCTCCTGGAGAGCAATATCCGGCGGACGACGGAGTGAGGGCCTGAGAATGCCGGTTCCCGGGTTCCTTGCAGACAGTACTGGGAGCCATGAGGCAATCAATGGCCGGAAGCAATCTAATGGCCGAAAGCGATTCGATGGCCGGAAGAAGTTCAGTGAATAAATGATTTGCGGCATACGAAAAGGGCGCCTGTGACGCCCTTTCCGCATTCATTAAGAGGTAATCGAAATATGTAAAAAGCCAAAGGGGAAAGCTTTTATTGTTAGTCGAGGCCAGCGGCTTTGCGCGCTGTTGCGGCCGGCCCCATTCATAGGAGATATAGCTATTTGCTATGGTTTTATATTAGCAGGTAAATGTGAATAGAATTTGTTTTTTTTATAAAATAAGTATAAAATTCTGAAAATAATTCTTAACGAAATCTGTATTTATGGAAGGGAGCAGGAACAATGGACCGGCAGCCTGAAACGAAAAACAACTGTGAGTTGAAAAAAAACGACCGGTTCACCGTGACCATAGAGGATCTGACGGAGGACGGAGCCGGCATAGGAAAACTGGACGGCTATATCTGGTTCATCAAAGACACGGTCATCGGTGATGTGGTGGAAGCCAGCGTCATGAAGAGAAAGAAATCCTACGGCTTTGCCAGACTGACGCAGGTTCTGAAACCGTCGGACAAGCGTGTCAACCCGGCCTGCCCGGTAGCCCGCCAGTGCGGCGGCTGCCAGCTGCAGGCCATGAGCTATGAGGAGGGCCTTAGATTCAAGGAAAACAAGGTGTATCATAATCTGGTGCGGATCGGAGGATTCCGGAATCTGCGGAGGGTGGAGCAGTGTGAGGCGGAGGAGCCAGAGGCAGGACAATATAAGACGCGGCGGTATGAGACAGAGCTGCCGGTGATTCCATTCTATCCGATCATGGGGATGGAGAATCCCTGGAGATACCGGAACAAGGCTCAATTTCCTTTTGGACTGGATAAAAACAGCGAGATTGTAACTGGTTTTTACGCCGGGCGGACCCATTCCATCATACCCCAGGATGACTGCCTGCTGGGAGCGGAGGAAAACCAGCAGATTCTTTCGATTATTAAACAATATATGAGGGAGAATCGTATTGTCCCCTATGATGAAGAGACGCACAGGGGCTTAGTGCGCCATGCGCTGATCCGCAAGGGTTTCCGGACCGGCGAATTGATGGTGTGCCTGGTGATCAACGGGCGGAAGCTTCCGGCAGCAGATGGGCTGGTTTTGGCCCTGCGTAAGCTTGAAGGCATGACCAGCATTTCTTACTGTATCAATACAGAGCAGACCAACGTGATCCTGGGGCGAGAGATAGTCAATCTTTATGGTCCCGGCTATATCACCGACTACATCGGCAGCGTGAAATATCGGATTTCCCCCCAGTCCTTTTACCAGGTGAATCCAATTCAGACGGAGAAGCTGTACGGCACAGCCCTTGAGTACGCGGAGCTGACCGGCACGGAGACGGTGTGGGATCTGTACTGCGGGATCGGAACCATTTCCCTGTTTCTGGCGCAGAAGGCCGGAAGAGTCTTTGGTGTGGAGGTGGTGCCCCAGGCGGTGGCGGACGCCCGCGCAAACGCTCGCCTAAATGGCCTGACCAATGTGGAATTCCTTGAAGGCAGTGCGGAGGAAGTCCTGCCGCGGATGTACGCGGAGAACCGGCTCCGTGCGGACGTGATCGTGGTGGACCCGCCCCGGAAGGGGTGCGATGCGGCCTGCCTGGAGACCATTGTGAAGATGGCCCCGAGGAGAGTGGTGTATGTGAGCTGCGACTCGGCGACGCTGGCGCGGGACCTGAAATACCTGTGCGGGGAGGGGTATGCGCTTGAGAAGGTGCGGTGCTGCGACATGTTTGGGTGGACGGGGCATGTGGAGACAGTGTGCTGTTTGAGCAACCAAAGCAAGAAGAAATATATTACACTTGATGTGGAGATAGCTGACTATTATCGCATCAAGAACGAAGAGGGTTCATGACAAGTGAAAAATTACGAAGTTGTATTCTGCATAAATTCTGCAAAATCGGTGAAACAGTATTGACTTTACAGCTGTATCAGTTATAATATATCCATGATTTTGCAAAAAACTTGCAGAATGGAGATAGAAATATGCTTCTGGAATTCAAAACCAAGAATTATAAGTCCTTTTCTGAGGAAGCTGACTTGATTATGACGGCAGCACCAAAGCAGAAGGGACTTGATTACAGTCTGTGCAGGGAAAAGATCAAAGGTAAAGAAATCCGTGGTCTTAGTACTTCTGTGTTGTATGGTCCCAATGCGTCTGGCAAGACAAACATTATCGGCGCAATGGATGTTCTGAGGGCAATCGTGCTCCGGGGCAACATCAGGAACACCGAAGAGCAGATGATGCCAAATCCGGCAGCAGCTAATCTGGAACTTATACCAAACAATCAGAATGTCGATGGTAAGCCGGTGGAATTTGTGATTGACTTCACAGAGGGCGGATACAGGATTCAGTATGAGCTTATTATCTACCTTGGAGCCTTCATGGAGACCGAAGCAACGAGAAAAGTTATCAGAGAAGGTCTGACGGTTAATGGGGAGATGGTATTTGAGAGGAACGATCATCTGAAGATCGGAACTTTGAAATCTATCACAGATCACATGCAAAACGATTCTTCAGACAGCCTGCTGGAGATTGCAGAACGCGGATTGAATCCGGAGGAATTGTTTTTGGCTAATGGATTCAGGCTTATCTATTCCAGTACCTTTGCAAAGCTGATTACTGATTGGTTTGCAAATAAGTTCATGGTAATCTGCAGGGCAGACTCCATACAGCTGATCAAACGTTTTTCAGATCCGCAGAAAGCTACAGTCTATATTGAGAAGACCACAAATGATGCTGCGAAGATATTTGGTATCAATTCCAATGCAGTTGGGTATGTGGTGGCTGATGATGAGTCTGAAACACGGCTTTGCTCAATATTTAATGGCTTGAAGAATAAGAAGAATGTGGCAATGGCTGCAGATATTTTTGAATCCTACGGAACGATCCGCTTCATTACGATCTTTCCGCTTGTTATAAAAGCATTGCTTACTGGTGCGGTGCTAATCGTGGATGAATTCGATGCGTCGATTCACCCGATGGCGCTTAACAGCATAATCAATGTGTTCCACAATGACGACATCAACGTAAAGCATGCACAGCTGATTTTTAATACGCATAATCCAATCTTCCTGAACTCCAATATCTTCCGGAGGGATGAAATCAAGTTTGTAGAGCGTGAGGAAGATACCAACCAGAGCATCCTCTATGCGCTGTCAGACTTTGGAACCACAGGTGACAAGGGTGTGAGACAGCATGAAGATTATATGAAGAATTATTTTGTCGGACGTTATGGCGCGATAAAGGATATCGACTTTACGCCGATCTTTGAAGAACTTCTCTCAAGGGAGGTGGACGAATGATCAAGCGTAAAAGTACGCTGAAGTATTACTTCAGCGTGGAGGGAGAAACAGAACAGTGGTATCTGGAATGGCTTCAGGATCAGATCAATAATGCTCCTGAGGCCGTCAGCAAGGTCTCTTTTAACAAGCAGATCCAGAAGGATCCGCTGAAGCGAGCCAAGTCACTTGCAATAACGGGCAAGGTTGAAATCTGGCATCTGTCTGATTATGAAAGCTCTGAAGAGGTTCATGCGGAGCAGTTTAGAGAGACCATGGATCGTATGGCTGACACAAAGAGCCTTAAGAAACAGATAACCTACAAATTTGGTTACAGTAACTTTACCTTTGATCTCTGGATAATTCTTCATAAGATGGATTGTCGTGGATCGTTTTCACACAGAAAACAATACATCACGTCGATTAATAAGGCCTACGACGAAAGCTTTGAGAACATGGATGAGTTCAAGCATGAGGCGAATTTTAAGAGGTGTCTGAAGAAACTGACTCTGAGGGATGTGATCGAAGCTGTTAAAAGAGCAAAAGCTATTATGGAGATTAATAAGCAGAACGGTTATACATTGCACCAGTATAGAGGATACTCGTATTATGAGGAGAATCCATCGCTGATGATCTGGGAGATTATAGAGAAGATACTTGAAGGTTGTGAATTGATGTAGAAATTACATAAAGCTGATTGTTTAGGATCATGTGAAGAGCATGGTCTTTTTCTTGTACCCAAAACGAAGAACGGAGTTTTAAAATATCTTTATTGAGAGGATTAATCTATTTCCTTAACGACAGGAAGATGGAAGCATCCTGAAGCGTATCAGATTTAAATTCCGCGTAGATTATGACGCTGAAAATGGTGACAAGGTGTTGCTTAACGAAAACAATGTCGAAGTCGTGGGCCTCTTGAGCAACTGAAAACCGGATACGAAAGTCAGGATCAATGTGGATTTGAAAGATTATTATCGTATTAAGGATTCAGAGAAAACCTCAGAATAAAATAAACACCGAACTTAAAGCGATTAGCTGTATTTTTAGGGCGAAGAGATGTCCCTAGCTTGACGAAGGATGTCACATTCGTCCACTACCCACAGAAAAAATTCAAAGCAGATTCCGGCATAAAACCACCCCCTCCAAAGTATAGTAAACTGATACGAAATTCGGGGCGGGCGGAATATGCTGAATTATCTGTGGGCGTTTATGATACTGGCGGGGATCCTGTGGGCGGTGCCGGGAGGCAATGTGGCAGCGGTGGCGCAGGGGGTTCTCGGCGCAGCCGGAGAGGCGGTCAGTCTTTGCGTTACCATGCTGGGCGTGATCTCTCTGTGGACAGGTATTCTGAAGGTGGGGGAGAAAGCCGGGCTTATCGACTGGCTGGCCGGGAAAATGACGCCGGTTCTCCGCTTCCTGTTTCCGGGAATTCCCGAAGGACATCCGGCCAATCGGTTTATTGCCGTTAATATGATAGCCAATATTCTGGGATTAGGCTGGGCGGCTACGCCGGCAGGGCTGAAAGCTATGGAAGAGCTGGCCGGGCTGGAGGAAGAACGCAGAGAGCAGTCAAAAAATGCGGTACCGCCGGCTGCCGCCAGCCGGGAGATGTGCACGTTTCTGATCATTAATATTTCTTCTCTGCAGCTGATACCGGTTAATATGATTGCTTATCGGACGCAGTATGGCAGCCGCTCGCCGGCTGCCATTGTCGGTCCGGCCATAGCCGCGACGGCGGTCAGTACCGCGGTGGCGGTTTTGTTCTGCAGGCTGATGGAACGAAAGGACAGGTCCGGCAGATGATGAAACTTTTATTGTATCTTTCGGACTGCATGCTTCCGTTTATGATTTTTTACATTGTGGGTTTTGGCTTACTGATGAAGCGGCCGGTCTATGATGATTTTGTGGAAGGAGCGAAGGAAGGAGCCAGGACTGTACTGGGAATCATGCCGACGCTCGTCGGACTGATGACCGGGGTGGGAGTTCTGAGAACATCGGGGCTTTTGGAGTTTTTAGTGGGGCGAATGGACGGCTGGCTGGAAAAGGTGGGGTTTCCGCCTCAGCTGCTGCCGGCGGCGCTGGTGAAACTGTTTTCTTCCAGCGCGGCTACAGGTCTTGCTCTGGATATTTTCAAAGAATACGGGCCGGATTCCCGGCTGGGTCTGACGGTCTCCATTATGCTCAGCTGTACGGAGACCGTATTTTATACCATGAGTATCTACTTTATGTCGGTAAAGGTGAAAAGGACCCGCTATACGCTTCCGGGAGCCCTTTTGGCCACCGGAGCGGGGATCGCGGCCAGTATCTGGCTGGGAAATTACATAGGATTGTAAGAAATCTATAAGGAATTAAATGTTGCCAATAAATTGGAAATCATGTATAATAAGGTACGCTCAAGATATACTGTAAGGAGGATAACTAAGATTATGAGGAGATTTTCGATATTTATGATTGGTGTTCTGGCGCTGAGCATGCTGACAGCCTGCAGCCCTACAAAGGTAGATGATTCCCTTAGACCGGAGACATCTTTTTCACCGGAGACGAATCCGCCGGTCGTGATCGACCGGACACCGGACCCGAATCTGCCGGCGCTGGAGATGATGTTTGTGTACCGCAGCAACAGCGACGCCACTGAACTGGAGAGAGTTCAGGTGAATGAAGAAGAGATGAACGAGCAGGTGCTTCTGGATAAACTGATTGAGTTCGGCGTGCTGGATGAGGGAACGGAGATTCTTTCCTTTGAGGTTGTGGGAGATATTCCCATGGGACCGGGCGCTCCCGCGGGGGCAAGCGGCGGTGAGCGTATTGGAACCCTGGACCTGTCTCAGGTGCCGACGTCACTGGGAACGGACGCTGAGATTATGATGCTGGGCGCGGTAGGTAATACCTTTATCGAGAATTATGAGCTCGACAAGCTGAAACTGCTGGTGAACGGCGCCAACTATGAGAGCGGTCACATTGTTCAAGGAGACGATGATTATCTGGAGTATGACACAGAGTATGTGAACACTGTGGATGAGGAGGAGACCGAGGAGGATCCCGGCTGGGGAATGCTGGAGGAAGTGGACGAAGAGGAAGAGACGACTGCCCAGTAGTCTGTATGATTCAGAGATCAGAGAATCGAAAAACTAAGAGAAAGAACGGAAAGTCAGAGATTTAAAAGATAGAGAATATAGAAAACTGAACTGAGCAACAGCAAACTCCGGGAGAGGCATTTTGCTTTCCCGGAGTTTTTAGTATGGATATTTATTATCGGGGCGGCGCTGTTGGGGCGATATAGCGCCGAAGGTAGCGCCGGAGATTCGACTCAAGGCGTCGCGAGACTCAAGGTGTTCCGGGACGTCCTAGGACTGAAGCCCGTAGGTCATCAGCCATACATGAAATTCATCGTTGATGACAGTGAAAGGAGCGGGCCCTATATCCAGAAGAAATTCATGGAATTTCTTCAGCTCGAACCGGTCGCCCAGAGTTTCCATGGCCTGGTCGCGCATGTTGAGGATTTCCAGGTATCCGACATAGTAATTCAGATAGTCGACAGGTGAGTTCAGCATTGTATTGTAGACAGCCTCTGCCACGTCGCCCTCTTCCCCGGAATCCGAGCTGAAATAGGGGTTCAGAAATTCCCTTACCTGCTGCCGGGTCCAACCGAAGTAGTTAATGTTGATATCCATGAGGGCGTGAATCCCCAGGCTGGCGGCGGCATTGTGGGCCAGCAGCCGGCCCAGCTCCGGCGAGAGACCGTTGTCTGTCGTGTAGGAATAGTTTTCCACGTAGAAAGCCCAGCCCTCGCTGTAACTGATGAAAGACAGGACGCGGCGGATGTCGCTGGTGCATCTGGAGTGGAAATAAGCGTTTTGATACATATGGCCAGGAATGCCTTCGTGAGCCAGGGTGGAATAAAGGGGCTGCAGGCTGGTAGTGCTGTCCGGGTTAATGTAGATAATGCAGTGGTCGTAATCATCAATAGGCGGTACCAGGAAGAAAGCCGGTCCCAGGGTGTGGGCCAGGTCTTCCGGGACGGTCTTGGTGACATAATGGCATTCCGGACATTCCGGAAAATCTTCGGTGATCTGATCCCTCAGATGGTTCAGAATCTCATTCGGATCCGTAAGGGAGAACTGATAATTCTCAATCTGTTCCGCGGTTTCCGGGTGTTCTTTTAGAATTTGCGACATGGCTGTCAAATCATCGTTCACCTGCCGGGATATGGCTTCCTGCAATTCTTCTATCGTCTCGTAGGTTGTGCCCACGGAAGAGCGCACCAGATATTCATAGTATGCGGCCCCGTCCGGATAATAACATAGCCCCTGGTCATTGAGGCAGGTGCCCTTTAGTTCCTGAAGGCCGCTGATCAGCAGCTGGTAGGCAGGAATAAAGCTTTCTGCGACGATTGTCTGATTTCTGTCCCGGTAATCTGCCTTCTCTTCTTCGGTCAGGTCTTCTATGTTTTCCAGCTGCTGGTTAAAGATTGTGGTCATGAAATTGTGCTCTGCCGGAAGGAGATAGGCTTCACATTCTGCCGTAATCTGGTCCACACAGGCGTCGGTCATAAAAAAACCGGCCTGGGATTTCTGTTTTTCAAAGTCCAGTATCTGCTGATAATACTCGTCAATATTGTCAAGAAGGGTCAGATAATCCTCAATATCCCGGCGGTTTCGGAGCGTGAATTCTCCCAGGATAACGGGAAGCTGAGCCTGAATCCCGGTGGAGGGAGCGAGGGGCTGATAATACAGTTCCAGGCCGTCGCCGGTATCTTCTGCCTCGAAAGCCTCCATTAGAATCCGGTATGTCAGCTGCTGTTCCTGATCCAAAAGTTCTGGGTCGATCTGGGCGAAAGCGGAATGAAGGGCTTTTTGTTTCTGACGTTCCGCCCTCATATTGTCCAGGCTGAAATCGCCGAAGGATTTCTCGTAATCCGTAATGCCGTAGTCTTCCGGATTCAGCAGTGTATAGTGCAGAGTGAGAAAAGAAGATGAGAGCTGTTCCCGAAAGAGCTGCCCGCACAGCTCTTCAAAGGATTCCCTGGCCTGCGAAGAGCCCTGATGATAAATCTCATACTCGCTCTCGGAGGAATCCGCTCCGCCTGCCTTGCCGGAAGGGGCCGAGATCCGGTCGTACTGACGGCAGCCGGCTGTCAGGCCCATAAGCAGGCAGAGGACCAGGAGAAACAGCCGCTTTTTCCAGTTATAATTTTCTGAAAGTCCGTTCATAATAAAATCCTCCATCTTTATAGTATAAAGTATATTGTCGGAATTTACAACTGAGAACCGGGAGTTTGGCGCGAAGCCTTTTTCACGGCAATTTAGCGAAAATGATTGACGAAAAAGATTCAAAAAGGTACACTTAGTGTAAATAGTTTTAGGAGGAACATGACGATGTGTAAGGATTGCAAGAAACCATATTACATTACGACAGCTATCGCCTATACTTCCGGCAAACCCCATATCGGAAACACGTATGAGATCGTATTGGCGGACAGTATTGCCAGATATAAGAGAGCTCAGGGATATGACGTATTCTTCCAGACCGGTACCGACGAGCACGGCCAGAAGATTGAGCAGAAGGCCCAGGAGGCGGGAGTGACGCCTCAGGAATTTGTGGACGGCGTAGCGGGTCAGATCAAGACGATCTGGGATTTGATGAATACGTCTTATGATAAATTTATCCGCACCACCGACAAGGACCATGAGGCCCAGGTGCAGAAGATCTTTAAGAAGCTGTACGACCAGGGAGATATTTACAAGGGATATTACGAGGGGCTTTACTGCACGCCCTGCGAGTCCTTCTGGACCGAATCTCAGCTGGTGGACGGCAAATGCCCGGACTGCGGACGTGAAGTGAAGCCTGCCAGGGAGGAGGCTTATTTCTTCCGGATGAGCAAATACGCGGACCGTCTGATTCAGCATATCAACGACCATCCGGAATTTATCCAGCCGGTATCCCGCAAGAATGAGATGATGAACAATTTCCTTCTTCCGGGCCTCCAGGATCTGTGTGTTTCTAGGACTTCCTTCAAGTGGGGCATTCCGGTGACCTTTGACCCGAAGCATGTAACCTACGTGTGGCTGGACGCGCTGACCAACTATATCACCGGCATCGGCTACGACTGTGACGGCAGCAGCTCAGAGCGGTTCCGGAAATATTGGCCGGCGGACCTGCATCTGATCGGGAAGGACATCATCCGGTTCCATACCATCTACTGGCCTATCTTCCTGATGGCTTTGGATGTGCCGCTGCCGAAGCAGGTGTTCGGACATCCCTGGCTTCTGCAGGGGGACGGCAAGATGAGCAAATCCAGGGGCAATGTGCTTTATGCGGATACTCTGGTGGATTTCTTCGGTGTGGACGCGGTGCGCTATTTTGTGCTTCATGAGATGCCCTTTGACAATGACGGCGTTATTTCCTGGGAGCTGATGGTAGAGCGGGTCAACTCCGATCTGGCCAATATCCTGGGCAATCTGGTGAACCGAACCATTTCCATGAGCAACAGATATTTCGGCGGCGTGGTGAGGAAGACCGGCGCGGCGGAGGACGTAGACGCGGATCTGAAGGCCGCGGTTCTGGACGCTGTGAAGAAGGTAGACGAGAAGATGGAGCAGCTTCGGGTGGCAGATGCCATTACGGAGATATTCGGCATCTTCCGGCGCAGCAACAAATATATTGACGAGACAACTCCCTGGGCGCTGGCTAAGGATGAGGCCAGAAAAGACCGTCTGGCGGAGGTGCTTTACAATCTGACGGAGGCAATCGCCATCGGAGCGTCCCTTCTGGAGCCGTTTATGCCGGAAACTTCTCAGAAGATCCTGGCTCAGCTTAAGACGGACAGGCGGGAGCTTTCCGCTATGGACCGCTTCGGGCTGTATCCTGACGGCAACCAGGTGACGGACAAGCCGGAGATTCTTTTCGCGCGGCTTGACCTGAAGGAAGTGATGGCGAAGGTGGAGGCCATGTACGAGACCTCCGCGGAAGAGAAAGCCGCCGGAAAAGAAGGAAATGATTCGGCGGCGGCAGATTCCGGGACAGCAGCAGGACAGGCAGAAAAGGCGGCGGAACCTGCTCCGCAGGCAGTTGAGGCCAAGCCGGAGATTACCTACGATGATTTTGCCAAGCTGCAGTTTGCGGTAGGTGAGATTATCGCCTGCGAGGAAGTGAAGAAGTCCAGGAAGCTTCTCTGCAGCCAGGTAAAGATCGGCAATGAAATCCGCCAGATCTGCAGCGGCATCAAGTCCAATTATACGCCGGAGCAGATGGTCGGTAAGAAGGTTATGGTTCTGGTAAATCTGGCGCCCAGAAAGATGGCCGGACTGGAGTCGCAGGGCATGCTTCTGTGCGCCGAGGACGCGGAGGGCAATCTGGCTCTTATGACGCCGGAGAAAGATATGCCGTCAGGAGCCGAGATCTGCTGACAGGCAGAATGTGACAGCAAAATAATAAGCGGGCCTTTGTCTGAGTGACATTAGCCCGCCTGTTTTTTTCTGTGATACAGTCAGGGTTGCCGGCCAATCTGGCGACAGGAACTCTGACTGTCAGGGTATCACGGAAACACTGTCGAAGCGCCCTTCCAGCAGATCTTCCAGAGTAATCCCGTCAAAGAAATCATTTACGGTATGGTAAAGCCTGTTCCACATGGGAAGCGTCTTGCAGAACCCGGCCCGGCCGCATGGTTTCGCGTCGCAGGCGAGACAGGCGACAGGCGCAAGGTCGCCCTCGGTGATTCTCAGGATTTCCCTGACGGTATAATCTTTCGGCTCTCTGACCAGCCGGTAGCCGCCGCCTTTGCCGTGAAGCCCTTCTACAAAACCTTCTTTGACCAGGGCCGGCAGGATCCGCTCCATGTATTTCAGCGATAATTCCTGACGCTGGGCCACTTCCTTCATGGGGATATACCCGTCTTTTCTGTTCTCCGCCAGGTCAAGCATGACCCGCAGAGCGTAACGTCCTCTCGTAGATATCATCATGGCAGTTACTCAAAAAGCGGGGTTGACAGATAACGGTCGCCGGTATCGGGAAGCAGGGCGACAATGGTCTTGCCTTCATTTTCCGGCCGCCGGGCAAGCTCGATGGCTGCCCACAGGGCGGCGCCGGAAGAGATTCCCACAAGGATACCTTCGCTTCTGCCGATCATTTTGCCGGTTGCGAAGGCGTCCTCATTTTCGACCGGGATGATCTCGTCGTATATGTCCGTGTTCAGGACTTCCGGAACAAAGCCCGCGCCGATGCCCTGAATCTTGTGAGCTCCGGCTTTGCCTGCGGAGAGTACCGGGGAGGAAGCCGGCTCAACGGCCACGATCTTCACGTCAGGCTTTTTGGACTTCAGATATTCTCCTACGCCGGTGATGGTGCCGCCGGTGCCCACGCCTGCCACAAAAATATCAACGATCCCGTCCGTGTCCTCATAAATCTCCGGACCGGTGGTCTCGCGGTGGATCCTGGGGTTTGCCGGGTTGACAAACTGACCAGGGATGAAGCTGTTTGGAATTTCCGCGGCAAGTTCATCCGCCTTCGCTATGGCTCCGGACATTCCCTTTGCGCCTTCCGTCAGCACCAGTTCCGCGCCGAAGGCCTTCATCAGCTGGCGGCGCTCCACCGACATGGTTTCCGGCATAACAATGATGATGCGGTAGCCTTTGGCGGCGGCCACGGAGGCCAGGCCGATGCCGGTGTTGCCGCTGGTGGGTTCAATGATGACAGAGTCCGGCTTTAAGATGCCGCGTGCCTCCGCGTCGTCGATCATGGCTTTGGCGACCCGGTCCTTGACGGAACCGGCCGGATTAAAATATTCCAGCTTGGCGAGAAGCTTCGCCTGCAGGTTCAGATTTTTCTCGATGTGTGTCAGCTCCAGTAAAGGAGTTCTGCCAATGATGTCTGCTGCGCTCTGATAAATTTTCACTGATCATGACCTCGATTCTTTTATGATGTTTAGATTGCGTTAAAACCACGCTCCAGATCGGCGATAATATCGTCGATGTGCTCCGTGCCGATGGAGAGGCGGATCGTATTGGGGCGGATGCCCTGATCCAGCAGCTCTTCAGGACTGAGCTGGCTGTGGGTCGTAGTCGCCGGATGGATGACGAGACTCTTCACGTCGGCTACGTTGGCGAGCAGGGAGAAAATCTCCAGATTATCAATAAACCGGTGAGCTTCTTTCTCGCCGCCCTTAATCTCAAAGGTGAAAATGGAGCCGCCGCCGTTGGGGAAGTACTTCTCATAGAGGGCGTGGTCCGGATGGTCCGGCAGGGCCGGATGGTTGACCTTTTCCACCAGCGGATGGTTCTTCAGAAATTCTATTACCTTCGCCGTATTCTCCGCGTGGCGCTCCACCCGCAGGGACAACGTTTCGATGCCTTGCAGAAGCAGGAAAGCCGCGAAGGGAGAAATGGTTGCGCCCGTATCCCGCAGCAGGATAGCGCGGATATAGGTTACAAACGCCGCGGGACCGGCGGCATTTACAAAGGAAACGCCATGGTAGCTGGGATTGGGCTCCGCGATAGCCGGGTATTTGCCGCTGGCAGCCCAGTCAAACTGGCCGGAATCGACGATGACGCCGCCCAGCGTTGTGCCGTGCCCGCCCAGGAACTTGGTGGCGGAATGGACGACAATGTCCGCGCCGTGCTCTATGGGACGGATCAGATAGGGAGTTCCGAAGGTGTTGTCTACGACCAGGGGAAGACCGTGTTTGTGGGCAAGCCGGGCAAGAGCGTCGATGTCGGGAATGTCGCTGTTGGGATTGCCCAGAGTCTCAATGTAGATGGCCCTTGTGTCATCCTGGATTGCCGCTTCCACCTCCGCCAGGTCGTGGATGTTTACGAAAGAGGCGGTGATGCCGAAATTGGGAAGGGTGTGGGCCAGCAGGTTGTAGCTGCCGCCGTAGATCGTTTTCTGTGCTACAAAATGACCGTTATTCTGTCCGAGAGCCTGGAGCGTATAGGTGATTGCCGCGGCTCCGGAGGCCAGGGCCAGAGCGGCCACGCCTCCCTCAAGGGCGGCGACCCTCTTTTCAAGAACATCTTCCGTGGAATTGGTCAGACGGCCGTAGATATTTCCGGCGTCAGCAAGGCCGAAACGGGCGGCTGCGTGTTCGCAGTTGCGAAATACATAGGAAGTAGTCGCGTAAATGGGCACTGCCCGCGCGTCGGTGGCAGGATCCGGAGTCTCCTGTCCCACGTGAAGCTGAAGAGTTTCAAACTTATAACCAGACATAATTGCACCTCCTGGAGGGGATTTATATATTACCTACTTAAAAGGTTGGTAGAATTGTAGCATGAAAGCATTCTCCTGTCAACAGATAATTTTATAAATTATAAACAGAGTAATTTTCCCGGGCCGATCGGACCCGGGAATGTTTTGGTGTTTTATTATATGAGCGGCTGAAGAATCAGGGTTCCTCCCATTGGGTTGAAGGTCACCGTAAATCACCGGTTGGCGATTCCGAAAGCCATGCATGCCAGCAGAGCCGCGCACAGAACGATGATAATGATGTTCAGCGTTCTGACGGAAATATTGACGCGGCTGTAGAGGTCCCGCCGCCGTCTGGTTGATTCTCTCTTTTCTTCCATAAGATCCGGCGCCCCCTGTCTGAGATTATTTTCTTACCAGATACTTGCGCATGTCGATGGCGCAGGCGATCAGGATGATCAGGCCTTTGATGATGTACAGCATGTTGGCGTCCACGGACAGGAAGTTCAGTCCCGTAAAAATAATCTGCAGAAGCAGAACGCCGACGACAATGCCGCTGATCCGTCCGATGCCTCCCACGAAAGACACGCCGCCGATGACGCAGGCCGCGATAGCGTCGCACTCGTAGTTCAGTCCGGTGTTGGCGTTGGCGGAAGCGATCCGGGCGCCCTCCAGGAATCCGGTGATGGCGTACATGACACCGGCCAGCATAAAGACCATGATAATGGTGCGGGAGACGTTGACGCCGGAGACATTGGCGGCCTCCTCGTTGGAGCCGACCGCGAACATATTTTTCCCGAAGGTGGTCTTGTTCCAGATGATCCACATGATCACTGTCAGGATAATGGAATACAGCACATATCTGGGGACGGACACTGTGCCGACCTTGAACAGGGTTCCGGTGACGAAGGAGCGGTAGGAATCGGAAAGGCCGCTTAAGGTCTGGCCGTTGTTGGTGCCGTTCATCAGGTACATTAGGATAATGCCGTAGACGATCAGCTGCGTAGACAGGGTCACAATGAACGGATGCAGCTTGAACTTGGCCACGCTGAAACCGTTGACGAGACCTACCGCGGCGCCGACTGCCATGACCAGCAGAAGAACTGCCGGAAGGGGCAGGGCCTGGGTCATGTTGGGAAACACCTTAAAAACCGTGGTCAAAAGGGATGCGGAAATGCAGGCTGTCAGGCCTACGACGCGTCCCGCGGAAATATCCGTTCCGGTCAGGACGATACAGCCGCCGATGCCCAGAGCGATGGGCAGCTTGGCTGCCGTCAGGGAGATCACGTTTACGATAGAAGACAATCCCAAAAAGGTTGGTTTTGCGATGGAGATATAGATGACTGCCAGTACGATAATGATGTACATGGCATTATTCAGGAGCAGATTTCCGATTCTGTTCCATTTTTCTTTGGATAAAGCCGCGGCGTTTTTGTCAGCCATTATTATTCCTCCTTTATGCGTACTTTGCAGCCAGGGTCATGATCTCTTCCTGGGTCGCGGTCCCGGCGTCCACTTCGCCTGCCAGCCTGCCGCCGGACATGACCAGGATCCGGTCGCATACGCCCAGAAGCTCCGGCATCTCCGAGGATACCATGATAACCGTCTTGCCTTCCCTGGCCAGATTCAGGATCAGCTGATAGATCTCGTATTTGGCGCCTACGTCGATGCCTCTGGTCGGTTCGTCCAGAAGCAGCACATCCGGTTCCGTCAGAAGCCAGCGGGCCAGGATAACCTTCTGCTGGTTGCCGCCGGAGAGAGAACGGATCTGAGTTTTCTGGCTGGGGGTCTTGGTGCTCATGACCTTGATGCCCCACTCTGTCGCCTCACTCAGCTTCCTGTCGCTGAGGAAAGGACCGTTCAGGTACCTGCGCAGGCTGGAAATGGTGGAGTTGGCCTGAATATCCCGGATGGCGAAGATTCCGGTGGCGCGGCGTTCCTCCGTCAGCATGGCGAATTTGCTGGCGATGGAATCCCTGGCGTTTTTGTTGCCGACAGGCTTTCCGTGGACGAAAATCTCGCCGGATTTTCGTGTGGCCGTGCCGAAAATATTCTCCAGTAGCTCCGTCCTTCCGGAGCCGTCCAGACCGGCAATGCCCAGGACCTCGCCCTTTTTGGCCGCGAAGGAAACATCCCGCAGTTTGGAGTAGGCGGCCGTCAGGTCTCTGACCTCCAGCATGGGCTCTCCCACTGTATTGTCCTTCTCCGGATAACGGTTGGTCAGCTCGCGCCCGACCATGAGCCGTATGATCTCGTTCATGGTCAGTTCTTTGGCGGGGCGGGTGGCGATCCACTGTCCGTCCCGCATGATGGTCACTTCGTCCGAGATACGCAGGATCTCTTCCATTTTATGTGAAATGTATATGATGCCGCAGCCTTTGTTCCTTAACATATTGATGATCCGGAACAGGTGCTCGACCTCCTCCTCGGTCAGGGAAGAAGTGGGCTCGTCAAATACAATAACTTTTGAGTTAAAGGAAACCGCCTTGGCAATCTCGACCATCTGCCGCTGGGAGACCGGCATGGTACTCATGATCCGCCGGGGGTCGACACTGACTTCCAGCTCCTCAAATACTTTCCTGGTGGCCGCGTACATTTTTTTCTCGCTGGTAAGGGGGCACCAGGGGGATATTTTTGGGAAACGTCCCAGCCACATGTTGTCCATCACATTGCGCTTCAGGGCCTGATTCAGTTCCTGGTGAACCATGGCCACGCCGTTTTCCAGAGCCTCCTTGGAGGTCCTGAAATTCACTTCCCGGCCTTCCAGGTAAATATGGCCGCTGTCCTTGCTGTATACGCCGAACAGGCATTTCATAAGGGTGGATTTGCCGGCCCCGTTCTCCCCCATGAGCGCGTGAACCGTACCCGCCTTCACGGTCAGGGATACGTTGTCCAGCGCTTTGACGCCTGGAAAAGATTTGTTGATTCCTTCCATCCGCAGGAGAACCTCCTGATTTCCGGATGTGTTGGAAACGGCAGTGTTCTGTGTATCCAAATCATCGCCTCCTGTCCTGAAATAAAGCGCAGCCGCACACAGAGGTGCGGCCGCAGCTTCACAGCATCATCATTCGCCGGTGTAGATTCCGTAAGGAATGTTTACACGCCAGGTTCCTACGATATTGTCGGTCTCAACGCCTTCAAACTTGTCGGCGCCGTTCACAAAATTGCCGGTGATGGCGGCGATAGTGCCTGCCATGCCTTCGGCGTCCTGCTTGATGGTTCCGATCATGGAGCCGGCAGAGATCGCGTCCTTGGCGGCATCGGTAGCGTCAACGCCGAATACGGGGATGACCGCTGCGCCGTCTTTGTTGTAGCCTGCGTTCTGCAGGGCGGAAATAGAACCGATCGCCATCTCGTCGTTGTTGGCGATCACCAGCTCGACCATGTTGCCGTTGGCCTCGCTGTACTGGGACAGAATGGTCTGCATGTAGTCAGTGGCTGCTGCCGCGGACCATGCGCCCGTCTGGTCTACCAGATACTTGTTGGAGTTGGCGCTGTCGTAGAAGGACAGTGCCGGCTTGCCGGCAGCCTCAAGGACCGCGTCAGCGTCCTCCTGACCGTACTGAGTACGGGCATCAGCCTCTGCGTTGCCCTCCTGGCCCTTGAACATTACATAGGAAATGGTTCCGTCGCCGTTTAAGTCAATGGCGTCGTAGTTCTCAACCAGATAATTGCCGATCAGCTCGCCCTGCATATGGCCGGCCATCTCATAGTCGGTGCCTACGAATACGCTGTTGTCCACACTGGAAACAACGTCCTCGCTGACGGAACGGTTGAAGAAGATAACCGGCTTGCCGGCCGCCTGTTCGAGGATGTTCCTGGCCGCGTCGTCGGAGCCGGTATCTACCAGGTTCACGACCAGCACGGAAGCGCCCTGGGCCAGAGCGGTGGTAACCTGCTCGGTCTGGGTAGTCTGGCTGTTGTTGCTGTCGTAATCCTGATACTCGATGCCCGCGTCGTCCAGGGCGGCGTCCAGAGCGGCGCGGACGCTGGAAATATAGGTGTCGCCGTATGTATAATAGAATACGGCAACGGGACCTTCCAGAACGGCGCCGGCGGCTTCGGTTTCCTCGGCATGAGCCTCAGCGTCGGTTGTCGCCGCGGCAGCCGCGTCCGGCTCAGGGGCAGCGGTAGTCTCGGCTGAACTGCCGGACCCGCCGCAGGCGGCCAGAGATAATGCCATGGCGGCAGCTAAAAACATTGCGGTTGCTTTTTGGAATCTCATAAAGAATTCCTCCCTTTCTCTGTAAAGTGAGTTGATAGTTGGGCAAAATGCCCGTTACAGATTCTTATTATATCAGAAGTTCACGCTGGCTTAAGGCTATGCATAGCCCCTCCGCAGGGACAGTATTTCGCCTCTTAACCGGGGAGTGTTTACACAAAGCAAAAAATACGGTATAATCCATTACGGCACACAGGAAATCGGAGAGGCGGAAGAAAGGACGGAATATGATATTTGAAACCCATGCTCATTATGATGATGAGGCGTTTGATCCGGACCGGGAGGAGCTTCTTGGGAAGCTGCCGGAGGCAGGAATCGGAACAGTGGTAAACATCGGAGCCAGCATAAGTTCGACGAAAACGACGCTGGCGCTGGCGGAGAGATATCCGTATATCTATGCCGCTGTGGGCGTCCATCCCAGCGATACGGCAGAACTGACCGATGAATGGATGGACTGGCTGGAGGAAATGTGCGCCTGTCCCAAGGTGGTGGCGGTAGGAGAGATCGGCCTGGATTATTACTGGGATGAGCCGGACCGCGGGACTCAGAAGCGGTGGTTTCGCCGGCAGCTTCAGCTGGCAGGGAAGGTGAATCTGCCCGTTGTGATTCACAGCCGCGACGCGACCAAAGACACGCTGGATATCATAAAGGAAGAACGGGCCGCGGACGTGGGGGGCGTGATCCACTGCTTTTCTTACGGTGTTGAGATGGCGAGGGAATATCTGAACATGGGATTCTTTCTGGGAATCGGCGGTGTGCTGACCTTCAAAAATTCCCGGAAGCTGAAGGAAGTGGTGGAATATATGCCCCTCGACCGGATTGTGCTGGAGACGGACAGTCCGTACCTGGCGCCGGTTCCCTTCCGGGGAAAGCGGAACTCTTCCCTGAATCTTCCCTATGTGGTGAAGGCGGTCAGCGAGATCAAAGGAATTTCCGAGGAGGACGTGATCCGGGTTACGGAAGAAAACGCGCGCCGGATGTACCGGCTGTGACAGCGGCGGAAAACAAGCGGGATTTCAGGAAAGAAGGAATGACATGCCTACGTTGGTAACTCCCAGGAATACCATTGAGATTTTACAGAAATATAACTTTATGTTTCAGAAAAAGTTCGGCCAGAATTTTCTGATCGATACCCATGTTCTGGACAAGATCATCCGGTCCGCGGAGGTGACGAAGGACGACTGTATCCTGGAGATCGGGCCGGGCATCGGGACTATGACCCAGTATCTGGCGGAGAGCGCCGGCCGGGTGATCGCGGTAGAGATTGACGCCAACCTGATACCGATTCTGAAGGAGACGCTGGCCGGTTATGATAATGTGACGGTTCTGCACGGCGATATCCTGAAGACTGATATTCAGAAGTTGACGGAGGAATATAACGGCGGCCGTCCGGTTAAGGTAGTGGCTAATCTGCCCTACTACATTACGACGCCGATCATTATGAATCTGCTGGAGGGCAGCGCGCCGGTTGAGAATATCACCGTTATGGTGCAGAAGGAAGTGGCGGACCGGATGCAGACCGGGCCGGGAAGCAAAGACTACGGGGCTCTTTCCCTGGCAGTCCAGTATTACGCGGAGCCGTACATTGTGGCCAATGTGCCGCCGAACTGCTTTATGCCCCGGCCCAATGTAGGTTCGGCGGTGATCCGGCTGACGAAGAGGAAGGAGCCGCCGGTACAGGTATCAGACCCGGATCTGATGTTCAGGCTGATCCGGGCTTCCTTCAACCAGCGGAGGAAGACGCTTCTGAACGGCCTGAGCAACGCGGCGGAGTTGCCCTTTTCCCGTGAGGAAGTGGCGGCGGCTCTGGAGGAACTGGGACTGGCCGCGGCAGTCCGCGGAGAGACGCTGACGCTGGCGCAGTTTGCGGCGCTGGCGGAAAAGCTGGGAAGACGCCGGAGGCGATGAAATAGAAAACAGAATACAAATATAATAACGAAAAACGAGGAGGATATACGATGTTAGGAATCATCGGCGCCATGAGCCAGGAGGTAGCGGCTCTGAAGGATGTTATGAAGGATGTGGAGATTCAGACGAGAGCGGGAATGGAATTTTATAAGGGAACTATCGGCGGAAAGGATGTGGTGGTGGTCCGCTCCGGCATCGGCAAGGTAAACGCGGCCATTTGCTGTCAGATTCTGGTCGACTGTTATCATGTGAACGCGGTCATCAACACCGGAATCGCCGGTTCCCTGCGGGCGGAGATCAACATCGGCGATATCGTTCTGTCGGAGGACGCGCTGCAGCACGATATGGATGCTACCGGGTTCGGGTATCCTGTGGGCGTGATTCCTCAGACGGAAGTGTCTGTGTTCCCGGGAGATGAGGCTCTGATCCAGGCGGCGAAAGCCAGCTGCGAAAAGGTGAATCCGGAAATCGGCGTTCACATCGGCCGGGTGGTCAGCGGCGATCAGTTTATCTCCGACAAAGGGAAGAAGGCCTGGCTTCTTGAGACGTTCCATGGTCATTGTACTGAGATGGAAGGCGCTGCCATAGCCCAGGCGGCTTATCTGAACGGCGTACCGTTTCTGATCATCCGCGCCATCTCCGACAAGGCGGACGACAGCGCGGAGATGGATTACGAGGAATTTGAAGCCAGGGCGATCGAACACAGCGTAAAGCTGGTGCTGGATATGATAAAAAATGCTGCAGCTTGAACCTGAGAATCGATTCCTGGCAGAATTTGACGAGCGATTCTAGGGCTTCTCAACTTCCCAAACGGAAAATTTCCCTTTATAATAAACACGTCAGCCGGACATGCGAAGGGCATCATTCAGCGCGCGGAGGATGCCGCCGCGCAGTGGCATGGCGGAGAAGCAGTGGAGAATATCTATCTGGAAAAAGAAAGGGGAGTTTTACGATGATGCTGGAAATTCTGGAATCAGGAAAGGCATTATACGCACTCGCGGCCGTATGTGTTCTCGGTCTGCTCAGCAGACTGACGGCCCGCGGCCTCTACAGAAGATTAATGAAAGAAACGGACAATATGACGCTGACCAAGAACCGGTATCTGCGGGAGTTTAAGCAGAGGACGGAAAATACATACCGGTTGAACCAGGGGATTCAGAATACCCAGGTGTACCTGGAGAAGCAGCTTGCCGGGTATCGTTTTCTGGGCCTGAGCCTGGAAGGCTGGGGCAATCTGTCAGGCCAGCTGACTGTTCTTTGTTTCCTGCTGGGAGGCGCGGCCGCTTTCGGCGCGTACTGGTACCGGTGCGACAACTATTATATCGTGCTTTACGGCACCATGGGGGCCCTTGCCGGGCTTCTCACCCTGTTTGTGGACTGCGGGGTGAACCTGTCGGAGAAGAGGCAGCAGCTGCTGGCGGCCCTGCAGGATTATCTGGAAAATTCCCTGTTCTGCCGTCTGGCCAGGGAAGTGGCGGCGGCGGACGGTCCCCGGGCGGTTTCGCGGGAAGCCGTTCCCCTGGACGGAACCGGCAGGGATGGAGTGAAACGCGGGGGAATCCGCACCATTGCCAGAAAGGGGCAGCAGAAAGAGCCTGCCGCGGCGCCGGCCTCTGAGAAGGAGGGAGCCGGCGGGGATAAAGAGTATCTGAAGAAGGGAATTGAGCAGATTGCCGCCAGCAGAGAGAAGGGACGGACGGAAGGCGAGTGGATTAAGGAGCTGTCGCCGGACGAGCTGGAGCTGGTTGGCCAGATACTGAAACAGTATCTGGCATGATGAAAATATTAATGGCCTCATCCGGTGAAAGATCAGATGAGGCCATTATGATTTTGAACAGATCAGCAGATTACACCAGTTTGCCTTCCGGCTTTCCCACATACTGAGACTTGCCGAAACCGAGGATCAGTAAAAAGATCGGCTCCAAAAAGAGCAGGCCGATGCCGAAACCGACTCCGTGGCCGAAAGACTTGGACAGCCGGAGCGATCGGATCAGATTGATGACGGTGGCGCAGATCATCGCAACCGCGTTCAGGACCGCGACGACAGTATTCTGACTGTTGACGGTGTAGGCTTCAACGATTCTGAGCACAAACCAGATCCAGAAAAATTTGCCTTCCCAGCATATGGAATAGATGGTATAAGTATTCAGGATCGGAATCCAGCCCTTCCAACCGGCTTCATTTGCTTTGGTGAACATTTTCATGCAGGCAATCGCGATGACAATATACCATATAATGCCGACTACCAGAGCGATGGCGGAAAAAACGCCTAAAAAAGCAAGTACTGAAGAATCCATAACCCACATCCCCTTTCATAAATAAAATGATGGTATTATTTTACTCCAGAAACAAAAAGAAGTCAAATTTATATGAAATCTTTGCAAAAAATTTAATCGTTGTCCGAAATTATTCTTCCAATATCTGAATCTCCAGGTAGTCGAAATCAATTTGTTCAATAAAATGATCCTGGCCGAACCGGGTACGGTTCCGGCGGCGGAATTCCCTGATGTTGGCGTCCAGCCAGATAGGTTTGCTCAGATCAAAGGCACGGCAGATTTCATCCAGCGCCTGAAACACCATCTGCGTCCTGGTCAGCCGGTAATCTCCGATTGAGACAGTGGTATCCTTGACGGTTTTGTTGTCTTTCAGCAGTTTTCCCCACATACGGAACATGGCATTTCTCCTTTCTCTGCTATATCTGTGGCTAACATACCATTTCAAAAGAAGAATGTCAAGCGCGCCCGGCAGGGCGGATGGCCGCATAATCTGCCGGGGCCCGGTCTATAATAGAGGTAAGAAATCGGGAACCAGGTGAAGGGTATGGAAACAAAAAGAAAGACGCTTTATTATTATGACGCGGAGAAGGACTTTGAGGCGGCCAAGCTGGCGGTGCGGCTTTTTCTCATGATACGGGAGGAGCTGAAAAGCGGAAGGAAAAAAGATGTGCTGTTTCTTTGTATCGGTACGGACCGTTCCACAGGGGACAGCCTCGGACCGCTGATCGGCTACCAGCTGCGGCGCAGGAGTCTGAAGCATATCCAGGTGCTTGGGACGCTGAGCCAGCCGGTTCATGCCATGAACCTGGAGGAGACACTGGCGCTTCTGAAGCAGTATTATCCCGATCATCTGGTGGTGGCGGTGGACGCGTCCGTAGGGACAGGCGCTCATGTAGGGCATATCACTCTGGGAAAGGGCTCCATACGGCCGGGT
The DNA here is from genome assembly GCA_947626475.1 of uncultured Lachnospiraceae bacterium. Classification (GTDB taxonomy): domain Bacteria; phylum Bacillota; class Clostridia; order Lachnospirales; family Lachnospiraceae; genus UBA3402. Next base: position 12,972 of record CANQSK010000003.1, on the reverse strand, counting down.
CTGGGAGTCAGAAAGGAGCTGCGGCCGGTGGGAGATCTGTTTATTACCGGGATCGTCAGCAGCTGCGGAAGCTATGACCCGGTCATGCTTCAGAGCATCCGGCTGAACATGGTCATGCGGATGGCGGAGTGCGTCAGCGACAGTATTTTCCTTGTCGAAAAATTATGGGAAACCGCGGCTTCCGTTTGACATATTCCGCGCCCGTCCCGTGCTATGATACACCAGATAGCATAAGGAAGCGGGGTGAGCTTATGGGTGAACTATATGATCCATACCCCAAACTGCCCAAGAACATCCGGCAGATCGGGGAACGTGACCAGACGGTCAGACTGTACGTAGAAGATTATGTCAATACCTATCTGAAACGCCTGTTTCCCAAAGGCGGACAAGACCTGCGGGTCGGGGTCCTGCTGGGAACGGCGGAGGAACATGACGGTACCCCTTATCTGTTTGTGGACGGGGCCATGGAGATGGAGGACGTAACGGAGAACGGGGAGAAGGTAGTGTTTTCGGAGACGGCCTGGAAAAAGACCTACCAGACCATGGAGCAGATGTTTCCCAAAAGAGTCATACTGGGCTGGTTTCTCTGCGGGCTGCCGGGAAGCGCCCTGAGTCCTCTGAACTACTGGAAGCAGCACGGACAGTATTTCGCGGGCAGGAACCAGCTGATGTACTTAAACAGCGGCCTGGACGGTGAGGAGGCCGCTTACGTGGCGTCGGAGGACGGTTTTTACCGGCTGAGAGGCTACAGTATATATTATGAGCGGAACCAGATGATGCAGGATTACATGATCCTGAGAAAGGATGTGCGGAGAGCGGAATCCGGGGCCGGGGACACGGTCATCCGGGATTTCCGCCAGCGGATGGAGGAGAACAAAAGCCAGGTGACGGCCAGGCGGGGGACCATCCGGGTGCTGGGAGGGCTTTGCACGGCGCTGACGGTTCTTGTGCTGGCCGGCGGCGTTGCCATGATGGGGAACTATCAGAGGATGAAGGAGATGGAAGCGGTGATCGCCTCGGTGCTTCCTGCCGGTACGCAGAAGCAGGAGCAGACTGCCGGCCGGCAGGGAGATGTGATCGTGGAGGAGGAGCCCGCCGGTATCCGTCTGATCACGGAGGATTCTGTTCCGGAGCGTGAGACTATGAGCGGGGAATATCCGGCGGGTACCGGCTCGTATTCTGTTGTGGGTATTGACAGGGATTCCGCCGGAGATACGGATGTGGGTTCCGCCGGGGCTGCGGATACGGATTCTGCCGGGGCAGACGGGGCTGCAGAGACTGGGGATTCCGCCGGGACCGCGAATACGAATCCTGCCGGGGCAGACGGGGCCGCGGAGGCTGCGGATTCCAGCGGAACAGCAGGGGCTTCGGATTCTGCGTCCGGACAGGAAGATTCCCGCCAGGCGCTGGCAGGGCAGGAGGTTTACCAGGTGCAGGAAGGCGAGACACTCTACGGCATCTGCCTGAAGCTGTACGGCAGCGGAAGCCTCCTGGATGAGATATGCAGGCTGAACGGACTGGAAGATGAGAATAAGATTATGGCGGGACAGAATTTGATTCTTCCTTAGTTGTGAAAAGTATGATATAATCCATTAGGAAAACAGAGAGGCCTGATTTGGAGAACCAAGGATGAATGATTTAAACAGAGAATTTAAGAAAAATCAGCTTCGCAGCCGCATGATCTCCACAAAGGAGCCGGAGAAACGGGGACCGAATCTTTTCGTGGGGGAAGCGCCGGAAGAGAAGGCTTCTGCTGAGAAGCTGCGCCGGATCCGGCCGGCTGCCGCGCCTACCAACGAGGAACTGGCGGAGCAGCCTATTCAGCGGGCCCACAGAAGGGCCGTCCGCCGCAGGATGGTGCTGATCATTATCCTTCTGATCCTGATCCTGGGAGCAGCCGGAGGACTGTACTGGTATCAGCGTTTTTATCAGTACGCGAACACCACGGTTGTCTGGGAGCGGCAGTTTACCCGCTCGGAGGAGGGCCTTTCAGGCTATGTCCGGTTCGGGGAGAACCTGCTGAAATACAGCCGGGACGGAGCCTCCTACATAGACAGCTCCGGCAACGATGTATGGATCCAGAGCTACGAGCTGAACAATCCCATTGTGGCGGTCAGCGGGGATTACGCGGCGATCGCGGACCAGCAGGGTTACCATATCTATATCTGCAGTCTCAGCGGCCTTCAGGGAGAAGCGACGACGGTACTGCCGATCTCCCGCGTGACGATTTCTTCCAAGGGACTGGTGGCGGCCATCCTGGAGGACAAGACCTCGACGGAGATCAATTATTTCCAGCAGGACGGCTCGGAGATGGAGATTTACATAAAAGGGCTTCTGGAAAACGAGGGAGAACAGGACGAGTGGGGCATCGGCTATTCGCTGGATGCCAGTTTGTCGCCCGACGGCAACATGCTGATGGGCTCTTACTTTTCCGTTCAGGGCGGTCAGATGCGGAACCGTGTGGCGTTTTATAACTTCTCCGAGGTGGGCAAGAATGCGCTGAACCGTCTGGTAGGAGGATTTCATGAGGCCTACGAGAACAGCATGGTGGCCCGTGTGGTCTATCTGAATGATACGTATTCTGTGGCGTTTGCGGACAACAGCCTGTCTTTTTACAGTTCCAGAAATGAAATGTCGCCGGAGCTGGTAAAGCTGGTGCCCGTAGAGGAAGAGATCCGCAGCATATTTTACGACGACGGTTATGCCGGCATTATCGTCAACTCCGCCTCCGGAGAGTATGAGTACCGGATGGATGTGTACCGGGATGACGGGGAGCTGATCGTTTCAAAGGGATTTAATTATGATTATTCCCATGCGGATGTGGACGGCGATATGATATTGCTGTACAATGATGATTCCTGCCGGGTCTACAATCTCTATGGAAATCTGAAATATGAAGGGACTTTTGACTACCAGGTGGCAAAGATCACGAGAGGACGCCTGCCCAACGAGATCATTGTCACCGGACCTCAGACCATGCAGGAGCTTATGATGCACTAAAGAAAGGAAGAAAAGATGATGGGAAAGAAATGCGTTGGCATTGACGTAGGCGGAACTACAGTTAAGCTGGGCCTTTTTGAGGAGGACGGCCGCCTGCTGAGAAAATGGGAGATTCCCACCAGAAAAGAAAATCACGGCGCGGCGATCCTGAGCGATGTGGCGGAGTCGATCAAGACGGTGCTGGCGGAGGAAGGCGTAGAACTGTCAGATGTAAGGGGCGCGGGAATCGGAGTGCCCGGGCCGGTGACCGGTGACGGCTATGTGCCCGCCTGCGTGAACCTGGGATGGACGGATTCCTACCCCGGACGGGAGCTGAAGGAGCTGCTGGGAGGGATCAGCGTGAAATGCGCCAACGATGCCAATGTGGCTGCTCTCGGTGAGATGTGGCAGGGCGGCGGCAAGGGATACCGGGACGTTGTGATGCTCACTCTGGGAACCGGTGTCGGCGGCGGCGTGGTGATCAATGAGAAAATACTGGCCGGAATCCACGGGCTGGGAGGCGAAGTCGGACATATCCATGTAAGGGATGAGGAGACGGAGTACTGCAACTGCGGCAATAAGGGCTGTCTTGAGCAGGTGGCGTCGGCGACCGGTATTGCCAGGGAGGCCAGACGGCATATGGCGGCGTCGGACGAGCCGTCTGTTTTGCGTGAGCTTGGAGATAATGTGACGGCCAAGGATGTGCTGGACGCGGCGAAAGAGGGCGACAAACTAGCCCTTCAGGTGATGGACGTGGTGGGCCATTATCTGGGCGTGGCTCTTGCGGCGATTGCCCAGACGGTGGACCCGGAGATTTTTGTTATCGGCGGAGGAGTGTCCAAGGCGGGACAGTTTCTCATTGACCAGATTCAGGGCCATTATGAGCAGAACCTGAATCTTTCCGCCTACCGTCCCGCTATCGGGCTGGCCAGGCTGGGCAATGACGCCGGTATCTACGGCTCGGCCAGGCTGGTGCTGGACTGAGAGTAAGAGGACAGACAAACAGGGAGGACAGATTTGTGGCAGAATACAATAAGAAGAAAACCATTGTGATCGGACATAAGAATCCGGATACGGATTCCATCTGTTCCGCGATCTGCTACGCGCAGCTGAAGCGGAAACTGACCGGGGAGGACTTTGAGCCGGCCAGGGCCGGAAGCGTCAACGAAGAAACCCGTTACGTGCTGAATTATTTTGGAGTGAGGGCTCCGAAGCTGGTCGAGAATGTGAAAACCCAGGTGAGGGATATCGATATCCGCCAGGTTCCGGGAGTGAATCGGAATATATCTCTGAAGAAGGCCTGGAACATCATGCAGGCGGACGGTGTAGTGACCCTTCCCTCGGTGTCGGCGGACGGTATGCTGGAGGGACTGATCACTGTAAGCGATATCGCCAAGACGTATCTGGATGTTCTGGACAGCAGCATTCTGTCCAAGGCCAACACCCAGTATTCCAATATTATCGAGACTCTGGAGGGCGCTCTGATCGTCGGCGATGAGGACCGGTATTTCAATGAGGGAAAGGTGCTGATCGCGGCAGCCAACCCGGATATGATGGAATATTACATAAGCAAGAACGACCTGGTGATCCTGGGCAACCGGTATGAGTCCCAGCTGTGCGCCATCGAGATGGAGGCGGCCTGTATTATTGTCTGCGAGGGCGCGGCCGTGTCCATGACCATCAAAAAGCTGGCGCAGGAGCACGGGTGTACGGTTATTACAACGCCCTATGACGCCTACACGGCGGCCCGTCTCATCAACCAGAGCATGCCCATCTGCTATTTTATGAGGACAGAGAACCTGATCACCTTTGAGGAGACGGATATTCTCGATGAGATTAAGGATGTGATGGCCAGCAAGCGCCACCGGGATTTCCCCATACTGGACAAGGACGGCAAGTACAAGGGAATGATCTCCCGCCGGAACCTGCTGGGCAATAAGGGAAAGTCCCTGATCCTGGTAGACCACAACGAGAGGACCCAGGCGGTGGACGGCATAGAGAACGCCAGGATACTGGAGATCATCGACCACCACAGGCTGGGACCGATCGAGACTATCGCTCCTGTCTATTTCCGGAACCAGCCTCTGGGCTGTACGGCTACCATCATTTATCAGATGTATCAGGAGGCGGGGGTGCCGGTAGAGAAAAAGATCGCCGGACTTCTGTGCAGCGCGATCATTTCCGATACTCTTCTGTTCCGCTCCCCCACCTGTACGGAGGTGGATAAGCGGGCCGGTATGGAGCTGGCGGAGATCGCGGGAATCCAGATCGAGGATTACGCCAAGGCCATGTTCGCGGCGGGGAGCAATCTGACCAGCAAAAGCGACGAGGAGATCTTTTATCAGGATTATAAACGGTTTACGGCAGGGAAGGTCAGCTTCGGCGTGAGCCAGATCACGTCCCTGAACGCGCCTGAGCTTAAGGAGCTGAGCGGCAGGATGATGCCCTATCTGAAGAAGGCGCTGGAGAGCCAGGGTGTGGATATGCTCTTTCTTATGCTGACCAACATTCTCAGCGAGTCCACGACCCTGATCTGCGTGGGACAGGGGGCGGCGGCCCTGGTGCTCTCCGTCTTCCGCAGCGATGAGGAGCAGGGAGTCAGGACTGAGAAAAACGACGGGCTTGTGGAGCTGCCCGGCGTCGTCTCCCGGAAAAAGCAGCTGGTGCCTGCCATTGTGATGAAGCTGCAAGAGTAAGGGAAGGACAGAGGAACGTATTCTGAAGATATCCAGGAGGAACATACGATGACATTTATTTATCCGGCGGTTTTTGTACCCCATGAAGATGACAAAGGCTTTCACGCCTATTTCCCGGATCTGGAATGCTGCGAGGCGGACGGACCGGATTTGGAAGATACTCTTGAAAATGCCAGAGAAGCGGCGTATAACTGGATTATGGCGGAACTGGAGGATGATGATTGCGAGATGCCGGAGGTATCCCATGAATCGGACCTTCAGCTGCCTCCGGGAAGCTTCATGCGGCAGATCATGGTGATCGTGAAGCTGCTGCCGGACTACGATTGAGGAGGATGGGATCATGGCAAAGCAAAGCTGGAAACCGGGCAATCTGTTATACCCACTTCCGGTGATCATGGCCAGCTGCCAGAGGGAGGGCGAAAGGCCCAACATCATTACTCTGGCCTGGGCGGGCACCGTCTGTTCCACGCCGCCGATGGTGTCTGTCTCCATCAGGAAGGAGCGCTATTCCTACGAAATTGTGAAGGAGACCGGGGAGTTTGTCATCAATCTGGTGACCAGGGATCTGACCTTCGCCACCGATTACTGCGGCGTCCGTTCCGGCCGTGATGTGGACAAGTTTAAGGAGATGAAGCTGACGCCTCAGCCGTCCAGGGTCGTGAAAGCGCCCGGAATCGCGGAGAGTCCGGTCAATCTGGAATGCCGGGTGACGCAGGCGCTGGATCTGGGGAGCCACGTTATGTTTGTGGCGGAGATCGTGGGCGTTATGGTGGAGGACGCTTACCTGGATGACGGGGGTAAATTCCATCTGAACGACACGAATCTGACCGCCTACTCTCACGGAGAGTATTTCAGCCTCGGACAGAGGCTGGGCAAGTTCGGCTATTCCGTGGAGAAAAAGAAAAAATAGACTGACAGGAGATACCAAAGTGACAAAAGGCAGCAACATTATCCTTATCGGTATGCCGGCGTCGGGAAAAAGCATGGTGGGGGTATTACTGGCAAAGCGTCTGGGATATTCCTTTGTGGATACGGATCTTGTGATTCAGAATCGGGAGAAGCGGCTGCTGCGGGAGATCATCCGGCAGGAAGGGCTGGATGGATTCCTTCAGATTGAAAACCGCGTCAACGCGGAGGTGCAGGCGGAGCGCTCGGTCATAGCGCCGGGGGGAAGCGCCGTTTACGGCAGGGAGGCCATGGAGCATTTCCGGTCCATCGGCCTTGTGGTCTATCTGAAGGTAGGCTACGACGACTGGAAAGAGCGGGTAGGCGACCTGAAGGAGCGGGGCGTAGCCGTGAAGGAAGGGATGACGCTTCTGGATCTGTACCGGGAACGGGTTCCCTATTATGAGAAATACGCGGATATTACCATAGATGAGGCCGGCAAGTCCGCGGGCCGGGTGGTGGAGGAGCTGGAAGAGATTCTTTCCGGCATGAAATTCTGAGAACAAAAGAAAATGCAGTGTAAGGAGGAAAACAATTATGAAACGTTTACTGGCTATCGGCGAGGCGCTGATTGACTGGATACCGGCAGAGTCCGGCTGCGCGCTGAAGGATGTAAGCGCGTTTCAGCCTAAGGTGGGAGGAGCGCCTGCCAATGTGGTGGGAGCCTATGTGAAGCTGGGCGGAAGCGGAGCCATGATCACTCAGCTGGGAGACGACCCCTTCGGTGATAAGATCGTGGAGGAGCTGGAGGGCTGCGGCATTGACTGCAGCCGGGTGAAGCGGACGGACAAGGCCAACACGTCCCTGGCGTTTGTAGCTCTTAAGGAAGACGGAAACCGGGAGTTTTCCTTCTACCGGAAACCGGGAGCGGACATGCTGCTGGAGCCGGAGGATGTGAAGCCGGAGTGGTTTGACGGCGCCTTTGCCCTTCATTTCTGCTCTGTGTCTTTGGGAGACTGCCCCATGAAGGAAGCCCACAGAAAAGCCGTAGAGTACGCGAAAAACGCAGGGGCGCTGATCAGCTTTGACCCCAACCTGCGTCTGGCTCTGTGGGACAGCGAGGACGCTTTAAGAAAGGTGGTCCGGGAGTTTGCTCCCATGGCCCACGTGCTGAAAGTGTCGGATGAGGAGCTGGAGTTTATTACCGGGAAGACAGAGATTCAGGATGCGCTTCCGCAGCTGCTGACGGGTGAGACCAGGCTGGTTATCTACACCAAGGGCGCCGACGGGGCGGAGTGTTATACCAGGACAGCCCGCGGCGAGGCGGCGAGCCGGAAGGTGACAGCAGTGGATACGACCGGCGCCGGAGACGGCTTCATCGGCTCCTTCCTGTACTGCCTGTCCAGAGACGGCATTACAGCCGGCAGCCTGGACAGCCTGACCGGCGAGAAGATGAGTGAGTATCTGGCTTTTGCCAACCGGTTCAGCGGGATCAGCGTAACCAAGAGGGGAGCTATCGCCTCTTATCCCACTCTGGAAGAGATGGAAAAATAGACTATGTCAGAGCAGATTCCGGATTTTTTGAAGCAGATGCTGAACCGGCAGTACGGCCCTGAGACTGCTGCCGGAATCATGGATGGTTACGGGAAGCGGCGTCCTGTGACGCTGCGGGTAAACCGTCTGAAGGCAGACGCAGAGGAAGTAAAGCGCGGGCTGGCGGCGGCCGGTATCCGGTTTCAGACAGTTGCCTGGAGTCCGGATGCGCTGATCCTGGAGGAGGCGCGGGAGCCGGAGGTCCGGCGCCTGAGCATCTACGAGGAAGGCAAGATTTATCTTCAGAGCCTGTCTTCCATGATACCGCCGATTCTTCTGGAACCAGGGGCGAAGGAATGTATTCTTGATATGGCGGCGGCTCCGGGAGGCAAGACGACCCAGATGGCCGCCCTGTCCGGGGGACGGGCCCAGATTACGGCCTGCGAGAAAAACTACGCCCGTTCCCGGCGGTTAAGCTATAATCTGGAGAAACAGGGAGCAGCGGGGGTGCTGGTGATGAACGAGGATGCCCGGAAGCTGGATCCCTTTTTCTCGTTTGACAAAATTCTGCTGGACGCGCCGTGCAGCGGCAGCGGTACCCTGCATGTGCCGGACAGCGGCGGGAATGCTTTTACCATGGAACTGGTGGAGCGGTCGGTGAGGACTCAGACGGCGCTTCTCAAAAAAGCGCTGGAACTTCTGAAGCCGGGGCACGAGATGATCTATTCGACCTGCTCGGTTCTTCGGGAGGAGAATGAGCAGGTGCTTAAGAGGGTCCTGCCCCTGGCCGGCGCGCGCATCGTGCCCATAGAGCATCCCATGAAGAAGGAACTTCCGCTTTTGCCCGCGGAGCTGGAGGGAGTTTTGTGTATTTGCCCGACCGGCCTGTACGAAGGATTTTTTGTGGCGAAAATACGGAAATGAAAAAGGAGTACGCGGGATTATGAATCGAAATTTGCTGAGAGCGGTTATTTTGAAAACGATTCCCGTCATGACCGGCTATGTGGCGCTGGGGATGGGATTCGGGATACTGCTTGTAAGCAGCGGCTACGGTATCGGATGGGCTCTGGCCATGAGTGTTTTTATCTATGCCGGTTCCATGCAGTATCTGGGAGTCAGCCTGATCGCCAACGGCGCGTCCGTGATCTCCACGGCGCTGGCTACGCTGATGGTCAACGCCAGGCATCTGTTCTATGGGATTTCCATGATCGAGAAATATAAAGAGGCGGGAAAACTGAAGCCCTATCTGATCTTCGCCCTGACGGACGAGACCTACTCTCTGGTCTGCAACGACAATGGGGTGGAGGGCTCGGACCCGCATTTCTATTATTTCCTTATCTCGCTGTTTGACCAGATCTACTGGATTACGGGAACTCTGATCGGGGCCTGGCTGGGAGAAAATCTGAATTTTAATACAACGGGCATTGATTTTGCCATGACCGCGCTGTTTGTGACGGTCTTTGTGGAGCAGTGGCTGACCAGCAAAAACCATGTTCCGGCTGTGCTGGGAGTGGCGATCACGGTAGCCTGCCTGGTTCTGTTCGGAAGCGAGCTGTTTCTGATTCCGTCCATGGCGCTGATTCTTCTCAGCCTGTCTCTTGGCAGAAAGATGCTGGATAAGGAGGCGGCGGAGCATGAGTAACGGTCGGGTGGTAATTCTTATCGCGGTTATGGCGGCGGTGACGGCCCTCCTTCGGTTCCTGCCCTTCTGGCTTCTGGGAGGAAAGAGGAAGACGCCGGAGTATATTGCTTATCTGGGAAAAGTCCTGCCTTACGCCATTATGGGAATGCTGGTAGTCTACTGTCTGCGGGGGATCACGCCGCTGGTCTGGCCCCACGGGCTGCCGGAGCTTCTGGCGGCGGCGGCAGTAGCGGCGCTGCATCTGTGGCGCAGGAATACGCTGCTCAGTATCGCGGGCGGCACAGTCTGTTATATGATACTGATTCAGTTTGTGTTTCGATGAAGGAGGACTTATGGAGAGAAATGATATTCTTTTGATACACGGAACCGATTATAAGGAGATGGCCAAAAAGATCCTGGAGCGGGCGGACGTGGCCGCCGAGATCGGAGACCGGAACAAGAGCGTCGCCTTAAAGCCCAATCTTGTGGCGGCCAGAACGCCGGCCAGCGGAGCCACGACCCACAGCGAGCTTCTGGCCGGGGCGGTGGAGTATCTGCAGGAACACGGATTTGGGCGAATCACTATCATGGAAGGTTCCTGGGTAGGCGATTACACGTTAGACGCGTTTCGCACAGCCGGCTACGATAAGGTCTGCAGGAAATACAATGTGCCCTTTGTGGATCTGCAGAAGGACAGCTGGAAGGAATATGAGGCCGCCGGAATGAAGATCAAGCTGTGCGACCAGGCCATGGCGTCGGACTATATGATCAGCATGCCGGTGCTGAAGGGTCACTGCCAGACCATCGTCACCTGCGCGCTGAAGAATAACAAGGGGATTATCCCCAATGTGGAAAAGCGCCGGTTCCACACGATGGGTTTACATAAACCGATCGCCCATCTGAACGTGGTGGCGCCCAATGATTTTATTCTGGTAGATAATATCTGCGGGGATCTGGATTTTGAGGAAGGAGGCAATCCGGTGGTGATGAACCGGGTTCTGGGCTTTAAGGACCCGGTGCTGTGCGACGCGTTCATGTGCGATTGCATGGGCTATTCGGTGGAGGAGATTCCCTATATCACCATGGCGGAGGAGCTTGGCGTAGGCAGCACGGATACGGCTCACGCCAATATGATCTATCTGAATCAGCCGGAGGAGACGGCGGGAAAGTTCCGCATGAGCCATCGGGTGGAGCGTCTGGCGGCCTACACGGCGCCGGAGGACGCCTGCAGCGCCTGCTACGGCTCTCTGATCTACGCTCTGGACCGGTTAAATGACGCCGGAAAACTGAGAGGGAAGCTTCCCAAAGTCTGTATCGGGCAGGGCTACAAAGGCCGGACCGGAGAGATCGGCGTGGGACGATGCACCTCCTGTTTCGCGAAGAGCCTGAAGGGCTGTCCGCCGAAGGCAGCGGATATGGCGGAGTTTTTGATGGAAAATTGGAGATAGAAAAACGCGCGGTTTGCGGCCGCCGGAAGTGTCAGGGGGAAACGGCGCCTCCTGCATTTCCGGCGGCTTCTTCTTCCGCCAGATGCCGGATCAGCCGCCACCGCCGGGTCAGGAAATAGGCCATCATAGTGAACATGCCGAAGGCGAAGCTGATGGGAATGCTGGCCATCAGGTAGGTGCCGTTTATATGCCGGGAAATCAGGTAGGCGGTGGGAATCCGCACGACCCAGAGCATAAGGATGTTGACGATCGTAGGATACCGGACCTCGCCGATGCCGTTGACGAAGAAAATAATGCCGTTGAACACGGCGTACAGCCACATGAAAGGAAGAACGACTCTTATGTACAGAGCCGCCAGCTCAAGGACCCGGGCGTCCCTGGTAAAAAAGCCGAGGATGAGGGAACTGCAGGACAGAAACAAAAGGCCTGCGGCGCAGGTGACAAGGCCGGAGAACAGAGGAATCCGCAGGGCCCCCTGTTTCAGCCGCACATAATTCTTCGCGCCGAGATTCTGACCGGCAAAGGTAGTGGCGGCCGATGAGAAGGAAGAGATAGCCACGTTGGCGACGCCGGTAATCTTGGTAGCCACGGAGCAGGCCGCCATGAAGATGGAGCCCTGAGCGTTGATCAGGGACTGCATCAGAATATGGCCTATGGAATAGATGGAATTGTTCAGCCCCAGGGGGAGTCCCACAGTGATGATGCCAAGAAGGATGTCCCTGTCCAGGCGTTTTGGGAGAAGAGTGAAATTCAGGTCCGGATATTTCCTGCGGATATAGACGACGCTGAACAGCCAGGAGGCGAACATGGCGATGGAGGTAGCCAGGGCGGCCCCGGCCACGTCCATGCCGAATCCCGCCACGAACAGCAGGTCCAGCACAATATTGACCAGGCAGGAGATCAGAAGAAACAGCAGGGAGGCCTGGCTGTCGCCGATTCCTCTCAGGATCCCCGCGTTCATGTTGTAGCCCATGTTTCCCAGAGAGCCCAGAAACACGATGCGGATATAGTCGCAGGCATAATTCCAGGTGTCGTCCGGGACCTGCATGATCCGCAGGATAACGGGTCCCAGGAAAATGCCCAGAACAGACAGGGGAACCGCGCACAGGTACAGAAATGAAATGGAGGTATATACGACCCGGCGGACATTCTCCAGCTCGCCGCTGCCCGTATATTGGGACACCAGAATGGAGATTCCGGTACCCAGGCCCAGGAAGATGCACAGCAGAAACTCGACGGGCTGAGCGCTGGTTCCGACGGCAGCCAGGGAGACAGAGCCGCAGAAATTGCCGATGATCAGCGTGTCTACCGTATTGTAAAGCTGCTGAAGGATATTGCCGATGCAGATGGGAAGCGCGAACAAGACCACCAGTCTCATAATGGGACCGGCGGTCATGTCGATCTTGCCTGAGGAACGCATAAAACCTGCCTCTTTCCGATAAAAATATGATTCTACAAGATTGTACCATCTCGATGAGAAAAAAACAACAATATACAGGAAAGATTATGCAAAGATTATGCAGCATGGAGCCGGCGCTTATCGGACAAGCGCCGGTTTGTTGCAGTCGTATTTCCAGTTGGGAATCAGATACTGCATAGCCAGAGCGTCATCCCTGTCATGAGACGGAAGCTTGTTGTAGAGAGCGTTTGCCTCCATGACTTTCTCCATATCGATGGTCACGCCCATGCCTGGTTTCTTCGGCACCTGCAGGTATCCGTCTACGATCTGCGGAGTATCCTTCAGCAGGTTCTGGCCGTCCTGCCAGATCCAGTGGGTATCCAGAGCGGTAGGATTGCCGGGAGCCGCGGC
>CANQSK010000002.1 GCA_947626475.1 uncultured Lachnospiraceae bacterium | reverse complement strand
GGTGTTGTAAAGGATTCCCACAGTGCCCCAGGTGTAGGGGACGGAATACTTGTTCTCAGGGTCGAAGGCCTTGGAACGCTCGATGTATTCCGGGTCGATCTCCGAGTAGTTGGGGATGTTGTCAAAATTGATCTCTGCCAGAAGATTGTTCTCGATCATCTTCTGAATCATGTAATCGGAGGGACATACGGCGTCATAGGTGCGGGCCCCTGCTTCAATAATGGGGTACATCTCCTCGTTGGTCTCAAACATATCGTAGACCACATGGATTCCGGTCTCTTCCTCAAACATATCGATGACCTCTTCGTCGATATATTCTCCCCAGTTATAGACATATACCTCTCCCGCGTCCGCGGAACCGGAATCTCCTCCGGCTGCGGATGAGGAGCCGGCTCCGGAACCGGACGTTCCGGATGAACCGCCGCAGCCTGTCAGAGCGGCGGATACAGCCATTGCGGCAGTCAGCGCGCAGATAAAAATCCTTTTTCTCATGATCAGTGTTCCTCCTTTTTTCTGTTGGGCGCAAAATTTGTAATAATTAACAAAGTCAGCACCACCAAAAAGATGATGGTGGACAGTGCGTACATGGAAGGCTTGATGCCTCTGCGGACTTCACTGTAGATCAGCGTGGACAGCGTGTTGATGCCGGCACCCTTGGTGAAGTGGGTGATGATAAAATCATCCAGGGACATGGTGAAGGCCAGAAGGAAGCCGGACAGCACGCCGGGCATAATGTCCGGCAGGACAACCTTGTAAAACGCGTAAACAGGCGTGGCTCCCAGGTCCATGGCAGCCTCGTAGGCGCTCTGGTTGGTCTGCTTCAGCTTGGGCATGACGCTCAGTATCACGTAGGGAATGTTAAAGGTGATGTGAGCGATCAGGATGGTCTTAAAGCCCAGGGAAATGCCGAAAGCGATGAAGGCCAGCATCAGGGAGATACCGGTGACGATATCCGCGTTCAGCATGGGAATGTTGGTGATTCCCATCATGATGGTCTTGGGCAGCTGCCTCATGCTGTTGATGGCGATGGAGGCCGCCGTGCCGATGATGGTGGCGATCAGGGCTGACGCCAGGGCGATGACCAGAGTGTTCTGCAGCGCTGCCGTGATGGCGGAGCTTTCAAACATCTCCGCGTACCACTGCAGGGAGAAGCCTCCCCACTGATTGCGGGAGCGGGAGCCGTTGAAGGACAGTACCATCAAGGTGGCGATAGGCGCGTACAGGAAAATCAGGATCAGTACCAGATAAAAGTTTTCCCCGATATATTGAATCCGTTCTTTCAGAGTTTTCATCAGAATGCGCTTCCCTCCCCGTTCTTGTCATACTTGGCGATGAGAGCCATGCTGAACAGGATAAATACCATGAGCACCAGAGACAGGCCGGAACCTAAGTGCCAGTTGCTTCCCTTGGTGAATTCCTGTTCAATGACGTTGCCGATCAGCAGGATCTTGCTTCCGCCCAGCAGGTTGGAGATGACAAATGTGGTCAGAGCCGGGACAAACACCATGGTGATGCCGCTGATGATGCCGGGCACACTTAAGGGAATCCAGACAAGCAGCAGGGTCTGCCAGAAATTGGCTCCCAGGTCCTGGGCCGCGTTGATGATGCTGTCGTCGATCTTGCAGAGCACATTGTAGATCGGCAGCACCATGAAAGGCAGGAAATTGTAAACCATACCCAGGACGATGGCCCCCGAGGTGTTGATCAGGGGCTGAGTCGGCAGGTGGAGAAAGGTCAGAATACCGTTAATGACACCGTTCTTCTCCAGAAGGGACTGCCAGGCCAGAGTCCGCAGGAGGAAATTCATCCACATGGGAAGGATGAAGATGAACACCACGAAGCTGCCCTTGCCGATGTTCCGTTTCCTCAGGATCATGGCCAGCGGGTAGGCCAGAAGCAGGCAGATGACCGTGCTCACGAAGGAAAGCTTCAGAGACAGCCACAGTGCCTTGGAGTGTTCCGGGGTGGAGATGGCGAGTACATTGGCCAGGGTGACAGCGCCGTTTTTGTCTGTCAGGCCGTAGACGGCGATCAGCACCAGCGGAATGATGATAAAGCCGATCATCCAGACAATGTAGGGACCGGACAGCAGTTTCTTACTCATCGTACGCGGCCACCTCCTCGTCCTCGGAAGCAGGCTTGTTCATGATCTGAATATCGAAGGGATCCACATGGATGCCGACTTTCTTTCCCACAGGGCACATGTCGGTGCTGTGGACCAGCCACTCAAAACCGTCCGGCGTGGTGACTTCCATCTCATAGTGGACGCCCTTGAAGATCAGGTGGGTGCAGGTACCGACCAGAGTGCCGTCTTCCGGAGCCACAAGGTCGATGTCCTCAGGCCGGATGACTACGTCCACCGGAGTGTTGGTACCGAAGCCCCTGTCCACACAGGCGAATTTGGCACCGAAGATCTCTACCAGCTCATCCCGTATCATGGTGCCGTGGAGAATATTGCTCTCGCCGATGAAATCGGCTACGAAAGCGTTCTCCGGCTCGTTGTAGATCTGCTCCGGCGTGCCCATCTGCTGGATATACCCCTGGTTCATGACGACAATGGTGTCCGACATGGTCAGGGCCTCCTCCTGGTCGTGGGTCACATAGATAAATGTGATGCCCAGCTCTTTCTTCATCCGGATCAGCTCATACTGCATATCCTGCCGGAGCTTCAGATCCAGAGCGCCCAGAGGCTCGTCCAGAAGCAGGACCCGGGGTTCATTGACGATAGCGCGGGCAATGGCGATCCGCTGCTGCTGGCCGCCGCTTAAGGAGTCCACAGTGCGGTTCTCAAAGCCGTCCAGGTTGACCAGCTTCAGGGCATACTTGATCTTATCCTGGATGTAGGATTTGGACTTGTTCTTGATCTTTAAGCCGAAAGCAATATTTTCGGCAATATTCATATGAGGAAACAGGGCGTACTTCTGGAACACGGTGTTCAGCTGGCGCTTGTTGGGAGGCAGGAGGGAAATGTCCTGTCCCTCGAAGATCACCTTGCCGGTATCGGCCTTCTCAAAACCGCCGATGATCCGCAGGGTGGTAGTCTTGCCGCAGCCGCTGGGGCCCAGCAGCGTGACAAATTCATTTTCCTTTACGGAAAGGTTCAGATCGTCCAGAACCAGTTCGCCGTCGAAGCTTTTTGAAATATTGACCAGATCAATCAATGACTGACTCATGATTGGTTTCCTCCTGAAAATCGTTTGATGGTATAAGTGTTTCAGTCAGGCCGGAGGCCTCAAAAGCTGGGCGGGGAACTGATCCACAGAAGCAGGGCGCCTGTTTTGCTGGACAGGTGATGCTTCCGGTCAGCGGTAAAGTAGAAGGATTCACCTTTTTTTGCCCGGTAGGTCTTGCTGCCCAGGTGGATCGACACGGCTCCCTGCAGGATGTAGCCGAACTCTTCCCCCTCATGAGGATTGTCCGGGTAGGTGGAGCCGCCGGCTTCCAGCCTGAGAAGGATCGGTTCCATCACATTCTTCTGGGCGTTGGGAATGATCCATTGTATCTCGTTCTTCAGCTCGGCGTCATATTTTTCAAAATAATCATCACGGCCGAACACGATCTGTTCCTCCGGCGCCTCGTTGAAAAATTCAGCCGTGGTCGTGCCGAGGCACTGGAGGATGTCCATGAGCGTAGCGATGGAGGGAGAGGTCAGGTTCCGCTCTACCTGGGAGATGAAGCCCTTGGAAAGCTCCGCCCGGTCGGCCAGTTCCTCCTGCGTCAGTCCTTTTAGGACCCGAATTGATTTTAGTTTTGAACCAATATCCATGCGCCGCCTCCTGATATCAGACATTTTGATGACTCTAACCTTAAAGTTTAGAAATACTAACTGACAATAAAAATAACCAAAAAGTTTAGAAATAATAAACAGAGCGTAAGTATCATTATACAGAAAAAAATCTGTATGTCAATAGATTTTTTTTTGAGTATGTGTTATACTCTTCACAAAAGCAATTATTTTAAGGAGGCCCTTATATTATGAAAGACAGATACGTGGCCTACATCGGGTCATACTCCTATATTGGCAAAGCCAGGGGAATCACCATCTGTGATGTAGATGTGGAAAAGGGAATCCTCATTCCGAGAGATGAGGTGGATGTGGATAATTCTTCCTACGTAGTATCCTCTGCGGACGGAAAAACGCTTTACTCGATCGCGGACGAAGGGGTGGTCTCTTTCCGGATCATGGAGGACGGCTCCCTGTCCAGACTGAACCTGGCCAATATCCGCGGCATGAGAGGCTGTCAGATGGCCGTGGATCCGGACGGAAAATATCTGTATGTGGCGGGATACCATGACGGGAAGGCTACGGTCATGAATCTGAATCCTGACGGAAGCATCGGCAGCGTGGCGGCAGGCGTGTACCATAAGGGCCTTGGCAGTGTGGCGGAGAGAACGTTCCGTCCTCACGTAAGCTGCGTCCGCATGACGCCGGATAAAAAATATGTTATGGTGGCGGATGTGGGAGTGGATCAGCTGAAGGTCTACCGGCTGAATGAGATTGACGCCACCCTTGTTCTGGTGGACACGATCCCCTGCGATCTGGAGTCGGCGCCGCGGCATTTTATCTTCAGCTCCGACGGCAGATTCATGTATCTGATGTACGAAGTTAAGAATGTGATCGATGTTTATACTTATGAGACGGGCGCCAGAGTGCCCAGTCTGGAGAAGATTCAGACCATCAGCACGACCGGCGAGGAGTGCAGCCAGCAGACTGCGGCCTGCGCGATCCGGTTTGACGCGGAAGAGAAGTATCTGTTCTGCAGCAACGCCGGGGATAACAGTATCAGCATTTATGAGAGGAACGCGGAGACCGGTCTTCTGAGCCAGCTTTGCTGCCTTCCGGTCAGCGGAGATTATCCCAAGGACATTATGGTGTTCCCGGACGGAAAGCATGTGGCTTCCATCAACCATGAGACCTGCACCGTCACATTTTTTACGGTAGATTACGAGAACGGTCTGCTGGTCATGTGCGCAAGGCCGGTTCATGTGGACGAGCCCAACTGCTGCGAGCTGGTGAAGCTTGGCGGTACAGACTGATGTGAGGGTTGTTTTATGGCAGGTTCGGAATGGGGGACTCTGCTCACCATGACTACATGGGGGGAGTCCCACGGAAAGGGTCTGGGCGTTGTGGTGGACGGCTGTCCCGCAGGCCTGGAGCTGTGCGAGGAAGATATACAGAGGTATCTGGACCGGAGAAAACCGGGACAGAGCAAATTTACGACTCAGAGGCAGGAAGGTGACCGGGTGGAGATCCTCTCCGGAGTGTTTGAGGGGCGGACCGAGGGGACGCCGGTTTCCCTGCTGGTGAGGAATACGGACCAGAGGTCCCGGGATTACAGCCGGATCATGGATGTTTACCGGCCTGGCCACGCGGACTATACGTTTGATGAAAAATACGGTTTTCGGGATTACCGGGGAGGCGGACGTTCTTCCGGCCGGGAGACCGTAGGCCGTGTGGCCGCGGGGGCCGTCGCGGTAAAGCTTCTAAAAAGCCTGGGCATCACGGTGACGGCCTATACCAGAAGTATCGGCGGAATTGAGATTGATTATGACCGGTTTGACGCGGATGAGGCCGGACGGAACCGGGTGTGCATGCCGGACCGGGAGGCAGCGCTTAAGGCGGAAGCTTATCTGGAGGAGGCGATGAGCCGGAAGGACTCCGTGGGAGGTGTGGTGGAGTGCGTGATAGACGGGCTTCCCGCCGGTATCGGAGAACCGGTATTTGAGAAGCTGGACGCGAGGCTGGCCCATGCCGTCATGTCCATCGGGGCTGTGAAGGGCGTGGAGATCGGGGACGGTTTTCAGGCCGCGCAGCATTTTGGTTCGGAGAATAACGACGGATTCCGGGCGGCGGAGTGCGCCGGTTCTGAAAATGGCAGCGGTTTTCGTCGAATCGTCAAGACTTCCAATCACGCCGGCGGGATTCTGGGCGGAATCAGCGACGGCAGCCGGATCGTACTGCGGGCGGCATTTAAACCGACGCCGTCCATCGCTCAGCCGCAGCAGACGGTAAACCGGCAGGGCGAGAATGTGGATCTGGTTATCAGCGGCCGTCATGACCCGATCATCGTTCCCCGGGCCGTGGTGGTGGTGGAGGCCATGGCGGCATTTACGGCGGCGGACATGCTGCTTTTAAGCATGAGCAGCCGCCTGGACAGGATTAAGATATTTTTTACGGAAACAGCAGACTGATAAGACCTGTTTGAAGAAGGAGAATGCGCGATATATGAAGATTGCGATGGGAAACGACCATACGGCTGTGGAGCTGAAGGAGGCAATCAGGAAACATCTGGAAGAAAAGGGGATTGAGATAATAGATCTCGGATTCAATGGAACAGGCAGCTGCGACTACCCGGTTTACGGCGAGAAGGTAGGGCGTGCCGTGGTAGACGGGGAAGCAGACCTGGGCATTGCCATCTGCGGCACAGGACTGGGAATTTCCCTGGCGGCCAATAAAGTGAAGGGAGTCCGCGCCTGCGTCTGCAGCGAGCCCTACACGGCGAAGCTGTCACGCCTGCATAACGACTGCAATGTGCTGTGCTTCGGCGCCAGGGTCATCGGCGTCGAGATGGCGAAGATGATTACCGACATCTGGCTGGAGTCCGGGTTTGAGGGCGGACGTCATAAGCGCCGGGTGGATATGATCATGGATATTGAGGGGAGATAAGTGATGAGAAAGGTACTGGTTACGATTCCTGTAAATGACAGGCATAAAGAATACCTTGAACATATTGGAAAGGACTGTGAATTCTGTTATGTGCCGGCTGCCCGGGTGACCGGGGAGGATGTGGCGCAGGCCCAGATCATCATCGGGAATGTGCCTCCGAAGATGATTCAGGAGTCTCCTCGGCTCCAATGGATCCAGCTGAACTCCGCAGGCTCCGACGCCTACTGCAAGCCGGGCGTTCTGAAGCCGGGAACGGTTCTGACCAACGCCACAGGAGCGTATGGACTTGCGATTTCAGAGTACATGATAGGCGTGTCCATTATGCTTCAGAATAAGCTGTATCTTTATCGTAAGAATCAGCTGGAGCATGTATGGCGGGACGAGGGGGATGTCACATCGATCTATGGCTCCACCACGCTGGTGATCGGCCTGGGCGATATCGGCGGCGAGTACGCGAAGCGGATGAAGGCCCTGGGAAGCTATACCATCGGCGTCCGCCGGACCAGAAGCGAGAAACCGGATTATCTGGATGAGATCTATACCACGGACCGGCTGGATGAGCTTCTTCCGCGGGCAGACTTTGTAGCCCTGTCGCTGCCCAATTCACCTGCCACCAGGCATATCCTGAATGAAGAGCGGATGAGGAAGATGAAACCTACGGCTTTCCTGATCAATGTAGGCCGGGGCGAAGCCATTGATACAGACGCCCTGTGCCGGGTACTGGAAAGCGGCCATCTGGGCGGCTGCGCCCTGGATGTGACGGATCCGGAACCACTTCCGGCCGATCATCCTCTGTGGGACGCGCCCAGAACGGTGATCACGCCCCACATTGCCGGGAAATTCCATCTGCAGGAGACCTTTGAGCGGATCGTAAGGATCGCCGGAAGGAATCTGGAGCGGCTTCTGGACGGCCGCACGGAGGAGATGGAGAATCTGGTGGATTTTGAGACCGGATACCGGAAGCGCTCATAACAGGGGGTCAATCATTTCCGGTTTTGGTATCCTCCGTTTTGTCATATTCCAGATAGGCGCCCTTCATGGGGCTTGCGGCGTGCTCAGAGAACAGTCTGAGTACGCCTTTTTGATAGCGGCGGGGACGGGGACTCCAGCCTTTTTTTCGTTCCGCTAATATTTGATCAATCTCCTCAGGGGATTTTCGTTCGCCCCGGACGCCAACGATATTCAGCTTTCTTCCGAACACATCGATTTCGATCAGATCCCCTTCCTCCACCAGGGCGATAGGTCCGCCGTCAGCGGCCTCCGGGCTGCAGTGGCCGATGACCGGGCCGGTGGAAGCACCGGAAAAGCGCCCGTCAGTGATTAGGGCGATGCTGCGTCCCAGCTCCCTGTCGCTGGAAATGGCCTCGGAGGTATAGAACATCTCCGGCATTCCGCTGCCTTTAGGACCTTCGTAGCGGATAAAGACGGCGTCTCCCTTTTCCACCTTATGGTGAAGAACTGCGTCCAGACATTCCTCCTCGCTGTCAAAGGGACGTGCCCGGAGAACCGCCTGATACATCTCTTTGGGACATGCGGTATGCTTAATGACGGCGCCCTCGGGAGCCAGATTGCCCCGCAGGACGGCAATGCTGCCGTTGGTGCCGATGGCTTTGTCAAAGGGGCGGATGATGTCCTCGCGGGTGACGGAGCAATGCTGCCGCCTGTTGAAATCTTCCAGCCATTTCCCGCAGCGCTCATAGAAGCCGTTATTTTTCAGTTCTTCTAAGTTCTCGCCTAGAGTTTTCCCGGTGACAGTCATTGCATCCAGGTGAAGGAACGGTTTGATCTCTTCCATAATGGCAGGGACGCCCCCTGCGTAGTAGAAGCATTCTGCCGGCCAGCGGCCTGCGGGGCGCACGTCCAGAAGATAGCGGGCTCCACGGTGGAGCCGGTCGAAGGTATCCCCTGTGATCTCGAGTCCCAGCTCATGAGCAATAGCCGGAAGGTGCAGCAGGCAGTTGGTGCTGCCGGAGACGGCTGCGTGAACCAGGATGGCGTTCTCGAAGCTTTCCATGGTGACGATGTCGCTGGGGCGCATATGCTCCATAGCCGCCAGTTTCACCGCCTGCTGTCCCGCCTGTCTGGCATAGGCCAGCAGATCCGGGCTGGTGGCCGGCATCAGGGCGCTGCCGGGAAGGGCAAGGCCCAGAGCCTCGGCCATGATCTGCATGGTGGAGGCGGTGCCGATGAAGGAGCAAGCCCCGCAGCTTGGGCAGGCGTTGTGCTTGGCCCAGTTCAGCCGCTCTTCGCTGATCTCGCCCCTTTCATAACCGGCGCTGTACATGCCCAGCTGTTCCAGCGTCAGCATCTCCGGTCCGGCGTTCATAGTGCCGCCGGGGACTACGACAGAGGGTATATTGACCCGAAGAAGTCCCATGAGGCTGCCGGGCATGCCTTTATCGCAGCTGGCCAGAAAGACTCCTGCGTCAAAGGGCGTTGCGTTGGCCTGAATCTCAATCATATTGGCGATCATCTCCCGGCTGGCCAGGCTGAAGTTTATGCCGTCGGTACCCTGGCTTTCGCCGTCGCACATATCGGTGCAGAAGTACCTGGCTCCGTACCCGCCGGCTTCAGCGACGCCTTTTCGCACTTCTTCTACCAGAATATTTAAATGACCGCTTCCCGGATGGCTGTCGCCGTAGGTGCTTTCGATGAACACCTGGGGCTTGGACAGATCTTCCGGCTTCCAGCCGGTACCCAGCCGCAGGGGGTCAAGCTCCGGGGCCAGCGCACGCATTTTCTGACTTACTAATTCTGACATGATTTATTACCTCACACGGAATATTTTTGATCATATTTTGTTTTTAATCATAGGGGTCAAAATACCTTTTGACCCCAACATCATAACATATGGAAGCGGTAAAATCAAATCCGGACGAAGAAAGCCCTTGACGGCGCGGCTTTTTTCTGCTTTGATGGAAGGGAAAATATTTTTGGGAGGCAGAAATATTTTGTTTAAGACAGTTCGATTCAAGACAGTTCGATTTAAGACCGTTCGATATGAAATTGCAAGTGTCCGCCTTCCTGAGGCGTTTGATGGGTTTCGCATTGTTCACCTGTCTGATCTTCACGGGAAACGTTATGGAAAACGGAATGAGATACTGCTCAGAGCTATTGACAGAGAAAAACCGGATTTGATCGCGATGACCGGGGACATGGCGGACACGTCCCGGGGAGCGGGTCCCTGTCTTCTGGACTTGTGCCGCCGCCTGAGACAGCGGTATCCGGTTTATTTTGTCATGGGAAATCACGAGCAGGCTCTGAATTGGCCCATTCAGTCCGTGCTGCTGAGACGCCTGGAGAAGATGGGCGTGGTCCTGCTGAACAATGAGTGCCGGCAGCTGCGGCGGGGCGGGGCTTACGTGAATTTTTACGGTCTGGCAACGCCTATGCTTTATTATAAAGATCCGCTGAAGGCGGAGTATGAACGGAGGGCCCATTTCTCAGCGGATGATGCGGGAAAGCTCCTGGGAGAGATTGACGCCGGGCATTTTAATATTCTTCTGGCCCATAATCCCCTCTATTATCCTTCCTATCGGGATTGGGGCGCCGATTTGACTCTGTCCGGCCACATTCACGGGGGCATCATCCGGATTCCCGGAAAGGGCGGCCTGCTGTCGCCGGACCTGACCTTTTTCCCAAAGTACGACGGAGGATTATTTACAGAGAAGGGAAAGCATCTGGTGGTCAGCCGGGGACTGGGAAATCATTTTCTGGTGCGGGTGCTGAATCCGCCGGAGCTGGTGGCGGTGACGCTGAGGAGAGAGGCTGCTTGATTTTGCCAATATTTTCAAGTAAAAACAAAAACAGCCATATTGGATTGACGTCCCAATATGGCTGTCCTTTTTACTGTGTGGAGGCGCTTGTTACTCCGCCATCACCTTCTGATAGGTCATATGCTGCCCCAGAGCCATGGTCATTTTCGCCATTTCAGACAGGTCTCCAATGAGGATCACGCCGCAGAGGCGGTTGTTCAGGAAGAAATACTTCTTGTACTGTCCCTTGCCCATATCACGGAATTCAACGGTCTTGTACAGGAGATTGGGATTCTTGCCGTTGTCTCCGGCGGCAAACAGCGCGGTGTTCATGCCGTGGAAGGTGAGGGCGGCAGAGACAGGAGTATATTCCGCCTCATCTCCGGCTGCGTTGGCGCCGGCCACTTTGCCCTGCTCAGCAGCTTCCGGCCAGATTCCCAGGTTCAGGCCTTCGTACTCGGCACAGTCTCCGCAGGCATAGATGCCGGGGATGCTGGTCTCCATATGGCTGTTCACCTTGACGGCGCGGCCGGTCTCCAGCTTCATGGCGGATGCCACAGCGGTATTGGCCTGGATTCCGGTGGAAATGATAACCATATCGGCCGCGAACAGCTGGCCGTCCGCCAGGCGAACTCCGGCTTCGTCAATTTCCTGGATATTTGCGCCGGTAAGAATCTGAATATTCTGTTTGGCGGCCAGCTCCTTCAGAATTTCCGCGGAGCCGGAATCCAGCTGACGGCCCATCAGGACCGGAGCGGCCTCCAGGACCGTCACGCTCAGCCCGGCCTTCTTCAGCTCCCAGGCGGCTTCCAGTCCCAGAACGCCTCCGCCGATGACTACAGCGGATTTGGACTGTTTCATCAGGCTCTCGACCTTCCGCACATCATCCAGACGGCGGATGGCGGCAACCTTCGGCAGGTCCGCGCCCTTAATAGGCGGTATGAAGCATTCGCTTCCCATGGCGTAGATCAGCCTGGTATAATGAATCTTTGCCCCATCATCCAGGCAGACTTCCCTGGCGTCGGTATCCACAGCCGTTACGGTCCTGCCCAGCATCTGGTAGATATTGTTCTTCTCGTACCATTCAGCGGTCTCGATGGCGATCTGATCCGCTTCCAGGCCGGCTACCAGCGCCTTGGTCAGCATGGGACGGTTGTAGGCGGCGTAGTTTTCGTTGGAGATCATAATGACCGTACCGGTCTTGTCTCTCTCACGGACAGCTCTGGCCGCGTTGAAGCCGGCGGCTCCGTTGCCCAGGATCACATAGAAATTCTCTGTATTATTGGTGAAATCGGATTCCTCTGCTTCTACCGGGACAAAATTCTCCTTGCCCACGCCGCAGACCGGGCATACCTCGATGGAGGAGTCAAAAATCTCGCCGCAGACCAGGCATTTCACCAGCTGGCGGGCGCCTCTCTTCTTCGGCAGAGTCACTTCCTTATTCTGCACCTTGCAGCCAAACTGATAACCGAACTCGTAGGCGGTCACCAGGTCGGCCTCGCTGGGCTTGAAGCGGATCTTCAGCCCGTCGGTGACCTTCATTTTCAGCTGACGCAGGCGGTCGATAATATTGGGAACACCCTCGCCGCTCCAGCCGTAGCTGCCGAAGGCGCTGGCATGCTTGCCGCCGTGAGTGCCGGGGAACATGGAGATGACCAGATCCCAGATGGGCTGCAGGGCGTCGCCTACGATGGTAGGCGTACCGAACAGAAGTCCGTCCGCAAACAGCAGCTCTTCATTTACCTTATCTTTATCTGCCGTTACCATGTCATAGATTCTTACATCCACATCGCCGCTGTCTCTGACGCCGTCAGCGATCTTCTCCGCCAGCATGCCGGTATAGCCGTAGGCGCTGACATAGGGGATGACCACGGTTTTCTTTGTGTTGGGATTCACCACGGTGGACCATTTCCGGTAGGTCTTCATAACCTGGGGAATACGGTCGCCCACCAGCACGGGCCCGTGGCCGGTGGCGATCATGGAAATGTCCATCTTCTCCACCCGGTTCAGGGCCTTGAGCATGAAGGGCTTGAAGGGACCGATGATGCAGTCATAATAATATTTCAGCGCGCTCTGATAATCGTCCTCATTCTTAATCTCGGTGGACACCACTTCCGGCAGGCAGTAATGAGAGCCGAAGGAATCGCAGGTTACCAGAATCTGCTCTTCCTCGATAAAGGTATACATGGTATCCGGCCAGTGAAGGTTCGGCACCACCATAAAGCTCAGTGTGCGGTTGCCGATGGTCATCTTCTGGTTGTCCTTTACGGGAAGACTGACGAAATCCCGGTTTACGATCTCCTTCAGAAAATTGATGGCCGTGGTTGTGGCGATGATCTTCATCTGGGGGCTGTAATCCAGGAGTTTTTCCACGCTTCCGGCGTGGTCCGGCTCTGTGTGGTCTACCACCAGGTAGTCAATCTTTGTCACATCGATGACTTCCTGAAGCTTGGACAGGTATTCATCGAAAAATTTTGCTTTGGCAGTCTCAAACAGAATGACTTTATCATCTGCCTTAAGAACATAAGAGTTGTAGGTGGTGCCAAATTCCGTGTACATAATGATGTCGAAGACTCTCAGCTGGTCGTCAATGATGCCGGTCCAGAAAAAGTCATCTCTCAGCTTGATAGATTTCATTGTGTAAGAGCTCCTTCCTTAAATTAAGACCCATTATAGCCCAAAAACGGATGAGTGACAACCGGTTTTGTCATATGGTTTTGAAAAAACGGTAGATCAGCGGAGCTGTGATGATTCCGGATAAGACATCGGCCAGGGCCTGAGCCATCTGGATGCCGAACAGGCCGAACAAATGGCTGGTGATCAGCAGGATCGGAATAAACAGCAGGCCGCTTCGGATACTGGACAGGAAAATAGCCTGGGCGCTCTTTCCGATGCTCTGGAACAGCATATTGCCGCTGAGGCAGAGAGGCATGACTACCAGGGCGACGCACTGCATCCTGAGAGCCGGAATACCGGCGGCGATAACATCCGGGTCGTCCCGGAAAACGGTGATGATGGGCGCGGCAAAGGTGAAGCCGATAATTGCCATAACCGTAAGAAATCCGGTGCTGAACAGCCAGGTAAACCGCCACGCCTCCTTGACCCGGTCATATTTGCCGGCCCCGTAGTTGAAGGCGCTGACCGGCTGGAAGCCCTGCCCGATGCCGATTCCCACGCAGAACAGGAAATTCAGGACACGGGATACAATGCTCATGGCGGCGATGACCGCGTCTCCGTAGACAGCGGCGCACTGGTTCAGGATCATGACCGAGATGCTGGTCAGGCCCTGGCGCATCAGACTGGGAAAGCCTACCAGAACGATGTCTCTGGTATAGCCGGGAACGTGGGTGAAGTACCTGGGATGGAAACTGCTCTGCACCTTCTTCTTCAGAAACGGCGCCAGAAGGATCGCCGCGCCTATATACTGGGAAACGGCGGTGGAAATCCCGGCTCCCGCGATTCCCATGTGAAAATGCTGAATCAGAATATAATCGCCGAAAATATTCAGGATTCCTCCCGAGCCCAGGCCGAACATGGCGAAGATGGCCTTGCCCTCATAGCGGAGGATATTGTTCATGACGCAGCTGGAGGCCATGGCGGGGGCCGCCAGAAGGATGTACGTGCTGTAGGTTCTGGCGAAAGGCAAGATGGAATCGGTGCTCCCCAGAAGCCTCATAAGAGGCGTCAGAAAGAGCAGGCCAAGTATGGTGATCGCCAGGCCGCACATCAGAGACAGGTAGAAGCTGGTGGCGGAGTAGGTCCTGGCCTCCTCTATGTGCCGCTTGCCCAGCTGGCGGCTCATGCAGCT
Source organism: uncultured Lachnospiraceae bacterium (assembly GCA_947626475.1). Lineage (GTDB taxonomy): Bacteria > Bacillota > Clostridia > Lachnospirales > Lachnospiraceae > UBA3402. The sequence goes on along the minus strand of CANQSK010000002.1, from coordinate 56,997 downwards.
TCCCGCGCCCTGCCCGAACATAAAGCCGAAGGCCTGGATAATAGCCATTAGCGCGAACACAATGCCCACGGCCCCGCTGGCGCTGGTGCCGAGAGTGCTTACAAAATAGGTGTCAGCCATGTTGTATACATTGGTGACAAGCATACTGATGGTAGTCGGAAGTCCCAGAGTCAGAATCAGTTTATGTACGGGAGTGAGAGTCATGCGGTCGTACTGACGGTCCGAGATGTTCTTTTCCTGAATCATAGAAAAATCAGCTCCTTGGATTTGCGGAAGATATTATAATCCTGTTGTTTGGATTGATAAAATAGTAGCACGTATCCAAACTTCCGTCAATAAGTTCCCGCCTGGGTCAGGGCTGCTGCCCGGCCAGGATTCCGGCCAGCTCGCTGTCTCCGCCCAGGATGACAGTCTTGTTGCCGCCCTTGAGAGATGCCTTCAGGGCGTCCAGAGAGCGGACAAAGTTATAAAAATCCGCCTTATTCTCATCATTGTACGCGTCGCTGAGGATCTGCATGTACTGGGCTTCCGCGTCGGCCCGGATTTTCTCGGCCTCAGCCTCGGCCCTGGCTACCGTCTCTCTCGCGGTGCGGTCGGTCTGGTTGATGATAAGGGAAGACTGATATTCGCCGTCCGCTGTGTACTGGGCGGCAATATTGTTGCGCTCCGATATCATGCGCTCGTACACGGCCTGCTTGTTGGAGTTGGGCAGGTCCAGCTTCTTGGTTTCCGTGGCGATCACCCGGATGCCGTAGGAATCCTCCAGGGAGGAGCCGATGCTGGATAAGATGTCGGCGGCCAGCTGTCCGTCGCGGTTGGCGATGATCTCCTCCTGGGTCATGGAGGACATTACGTTCTTGGTGGCGTTGTACACGGCGTTCTCGATACGCACAGTGGCGGTCGCCTCGCTGGCGCCTACGGTGGAAAGGTATTTCAGCGGGTCCGAGACTTCCCAGATAACGAAGGAATCTACATTCAGCACCTTTTTGTCCTTGGTGGTCACATCGCTGGGAGCGATATCATAGATCATCTTGTGCCGGGGCACCGACTGGGTGGTCTGGACAAAAGGAATCTTGAAGGCGGGGCCGGGCTGGGATTCCACCCGCACCACCCGTCCGAACTGCTTGATCAGGACGTATTCATCGGGATTGACCACAACCAGAGATGTCGCCGCCAGGGCAGCGCACAGGATAAGGGCCGGAACGGCCAGAAATAATTTCTTCATGCTCTTGATTCCTCCTATTCTGTCGTGCCGGCGTCTTCTTCCGGCTGTAAGGAACTGCTTTGGGACTGGGCGGCGGGAGCCGTCTGAACGGCGAAGGGCTCTAAGGGCAGCATGGTCTGGGTTCCGCTTTCGCCGGAGCTGTCAATATATACCTTCAGAGAAGGAAGAACCTCCTCCAAAGCCTCGTAATACATCCGCTTCTTTGTGATCAGCGGATATTTCACATACTCGTTATACAGCTCGTTGAACCGCGCCGCCTGGCCTTCGGCCTCGCTGATCCTTTCCTGGCGGTAAGCCTCCGCTTCCTGCCGGATCTTGTCCGCCCGGGCGTTGGCGTTGGGAATCTCCGTGGATTCGTATTTTCTGGCTTCGTTGATCTTCGTATCCATTCCCTGCTTGGCGTCCTCCACGGCCTCGAAGGCCTTGGAAATGTCTTCGGTAGGAGGTTCGGAATCCTGAATCGTGACGTTGACGATGCCCAGACCTACGTCCTCCGCCAGCATCCGCTGGGAGAGCAGGGTCTTGACCCTGGTCTGGATTTCCGATTTTCCGGTGGTCAGGACCTCGTCGATTCCGTAGACACCGACCGTATCGCGGATGTAGGACTGAGCCAGATTTCTCAGAATGGTTTCGGAGGTGCCGCGGTTGACATAAGCCTGGAGCGGGTCGGTTACCTGGTACTCAATCCAGAAGTCCACATTGACGAAATTGGCGTCCACTGTGATCATCTCGGACTCGGAAGGCACCGACTGATCTGTGTCGTCGTAGCCGATGCGCATGCCCAGAATCTCGCGGGACATTTTGTAGACGCTCTGGACGAAGGGAATCTTAAAATGGATGCCTGCGTCGGTGACGCTTTCCGGGCGTCCCAGAGTCTTGAGAACAGCCACTTCATTTTCTCTCAGTGTATAAAAGCTGTTCAGAACCAGAATGCCCGCCAGCACGATGGCCACTGCCAGCATGGGAACGGTGCCGATGGCCCAAAGGATCTTCGGCAGCAGTTTTCTGTTCTTTTTGGGCTGCTGTTCATTTTCGTTCATAAGTCTGACCGCCTTTCTTTTTCTCTTGTTTGTTGAAACGTCTGAAGTATATTTTACTCCAAAAACAGGACCTGCGCAAGGTCTTATCCACTTGAACGGAAAGAGGTGTTATGTTATACTCTTTTTACAGACAGAAAGGAGTTTTATGCGTCGTGAAACTGATTTCCTGGAATGTTAACGGCCTGCGGGCCTGTGTAGGCAAAGGCTTTTTGGATTATTTTCATCAGGCGGATGCGGACGTGTTCTGCATTCAGGAGAGCAAGCTTCAGGCCGGACAGCTGGACCTGCAGCTGGACGGATACCGGCAGTACTGGAACTATGCGGAGAAGAAAGGGTATTCGGGGACGGCCATGTTCACCAGAGAGGAACCGCTTTCCGTATCTTACGGCATCGGAGCGGAAGAGCATGACCATGAGGGCCGCGTGATCACGGCGGAGTTTGAGGAGTATTATGTAGTGACCTGCTATACGCCCAACTCTCAGGACGGGCTGGCCCGCCTTCCCTACCGGATGACCTGGGAAGATGCGTTTCTGGCATATCTGAAAGGGCTGGAAAAGAGGAAGCCCGTGATCTTCTGCGGCGACCTGAATGTGGCTCACAGAGAGATCGATCTGAAAAATCCCAGGAGCAACCGGAACAATGCCGGTTTTACGGACCAGGAGAGGGAAAAGTTTTCTCATCTTCTGGAGTCCGGTTTTATTGACACGTTTCGGTATTTTTATCCGGAACAGACGGGAATCTATTCCTGGTGGTCCTATCGGTTCAAGGCCAGGGAGAAAAATGCCGGGTGGCGTATCGACTATTTCTGCGTGTCGGAAAGTCTGAAAGACCGCCTGGTGAGCGCTGCCATCCACACGGAGGTGATGGGCTCGGACCATTGCCCGGTGGAGCTTGTGATTTCGTGAAAGGAGTGGAAACGTGAAGCAGCTGAGTATATCGGCGGGCGAGAACGGGTATTATCCCATGGGAGTGACTGTGACGAAGAGCAGGATCCATGCTTCAGTCGCGTCGGCAGGGTCATCCTGCAGTCTTGTGTTGTTTGAGAAGGGGAAGGAAGAGCCGGCGGCAGTGTACCCCATGGACCCTGCAAAGCGGCAGGGAAATGTGTGGAACCTGACCCTGACGGTGGAAGGGAAGCTTCCCAGAAACCTGGAATATTGTTTTGAGATTGACGGGAAAATGACGGCGGACCCTTACGGAAAAGCTGTAACCGGCTGGGAGACATGGGGCTGTCCTGAGAATGCGGACAAGCTTCTTCGTTCTCCCCTGTATCAGGCGGCTTTTGACTGGGAAGGCGATAAGCGGCCCGGTATTCCCGCGGAAGACCGGATCATTTACCGCATACATACCAGAGGCCTGACCTGCCACCGCACGTCAGGTGTCCGGGATAAGGGGACCTTTAAGGGGATCGCGGCGAAGATTCCCTACATGAAGGAACTGGGGATTACCACGGTAGAGCTGATGCCTGTTTCGGAATTTCAGGAGGTCATGGTTCTGGAAAGCCAGGGGCCTTATGCCAGGACAAAGGTCACAGGCAGGATCAATTATTGGGGATACGCCGGCGGGTATGGCTTCGCCCCCAAGGCGTCCTACGCCTCCGGCAGAACGAAAGACCCGGTGAAGGAGTTTAAAACGCTGGTGAAGGAGCTGCACAGTGCCGGAATGGAGCTGATTGTGGAGCTGTTCTTTACCGGTAAGGAACCGCCTGCGCAGGCGCTGGATATGGCCCGGTTCTGGGCGGGAGAGTACCATGTGGACGGCATTCACCTGGTGGGGCAGCCGCCGGCCGCCCTGATCGGCGCGGACCCGTATCTGGCGGATGTGAGTCTGTACGCGGCGGACTGGCAGGGACTTGGAGGAAAGAATCTGATCCGCTATGAGGACGGGTTTCAGAATGATATGCGCCGGTTCCTGAAGGGAGACGAGGACATGCTCCGCCAGGCCCTTGAGCGCCTGACCGGATATTCGCCGGGGATGAGCGCGGTCAACTATATGGCCAACACCAACGGTTTTACGCTGATGGACGCGGTTTCCTATGACCGGAAACACAACGAGGCCAACGAGGAGAACAACCGGGACGGCACCGACCGGAATTTCAGCTGGAACTGTGGGGAGGAAGGCCCCACCAGAAAGAGAAAGGTGACGGAGCTTCGGAAGAGGCAGATACGCAATGCTCTGCTGTTTTTGTTCCTGAGCCGGGGTACGCCTCTTCTTATGGCCGGCGACGAGTTCGGCAACTCCCAGGAGGGCAACAACAATGCTTACTGTCAGGACAATGACATTTCCTGGCTGAACTGGAATCTTCTGAAAAGCAACAGGGATATTTATGAGTTTGCGAGGCAGGCCATAGCCTTCCGGAAAGCTCATCCGATGTTCCATGGAAAGGAAGCCCCCAGGATGATGGATTATCTGTCCTGCGGTTTTCCGGATGTGTCCTTCCACGGTGTGAACGCCTGGTATCCGGAATATGAAAGCTTCCGGCGGCAGGGAGCCGTCCTGTACTGCGGCCGCTATGGAAAGAAGGCCGACGGGACGGATGACGATTTCTATTTCGTGATCTGCAACATGCACTGGGAGAGCTGTGAATTCGCGCTGCCTACTTTGCCGAAGGGCGGCCGGTGGCATGTTGCCGCGGACACAAGCCTGAAGACGGTCAACGGATTTTATGAAGCCGGGCAGGAGCCCCTTCTGGAAGACCAGCGCCGGTACGCCGCGGCGGGAAGAACCGTGGCCGTGCTGGTGGGGAAGACGGCGGAGCCGGAAGTCTCCGGGAAGAAGCCCGGGCGGAAAAAGAACGAAAAGGGAGCAGTGGTACATGAAAACCTATGATTATGTGATTGTGGGCGGAGGCCTGTTTGCGGGAGTATGGGCCTACCTGGCCGGACAGAAAGGGAAGACCTGCCTGGTGGTGGAGAAGAGAGACCATCTCGGCGGCAATATTTACTGTGAGGACGTGGAGGGGATCCACGTCCACAAGTACGGCGCCCACATTTTTCATACCAGCAACCGGAAGGTCTGGGATTTTGTCAACAGCCTGGCGGAATTTAACCGTTATACCAACAGTCCTGTGGCCAACTATAAGGGCGAGATGTATAATATGCCCTTCAATATGAATACCTTCAGTAAGATGTGGGGTATTTCTACGCCCCAGGAGGCAAAGGCTATCATCGACCGGCAGAAGGGCAGCGTCACCGGAGAACCGCGGAATCTGGAGGAGCAGGCGATCAGTCTGGTAGGCCGGGATATTTATGAAAAGCTGGTAAAAGGCTATACGGAGAAGCAGTGGGGGCGGGACTGTAAGGATCTGCCCGCCTTTATCATCAAGAGGCTGCCGGTCCGCTATACCTACGACAATAATTATTTTAACGACCTGTACCAGGGCATTCCCATCGGGGGCTACAATGTGTTGACAGACAAGCTGTTCGCGGGCTGCGATGTGGAGCTGGGAACCGATTATCTGGAGAATCGGAAGAAATATGACGCCATGGGAGAAACGGTAGTCTATACGGGAACCATTGATTCCTATTACGGCTACCGGTTCGGAAAGCTGGAGTACCGCAGCCTCCGCTTTGAGTCGGAACTTCTGGACACGGATAACTTCCAGGGCGTGGCCGTGGTCAATTATACGGACAGAGAGACGCCGTATACCCGGATTATCGAGCATAAGCATTTTGAGTTCGGGACCCAGCCTAAGACGGTAATTACCAGGGAATATCCGGCCGACTGGCAGGAGGGCATGGAGCCCTATTATCCCGTCAACGATGAGAAAAACCAGAAGCTGTACGCCAGGTACGCGGAACTGGCGGCCGGAGAAAAGAATGTTGTTTTTGGCGGCCGGCTTGCCGAGTACAGGTACTATGATATGGACAAGGTGATCGAGTCCGCAATGAATCGGGCAGGGTTTTAAAAATCTGTCATTAATCATCTCACAGTGGGAGGTTTCTTATGAACGTTGTTTACGCGTCCAACGACGGCTACGCCAGGCATCTGGCCGCGTCCATGCTCTCTCTTTTTGACCGGAACCGGCGCGCGAAAGAGCTTGCGGTGTATATCATCTCTATGGGAATCAGCCCGGAGAGCAGGACAAAGCTGGAGTCCATAGGGAGCAGTTACGGCCGGGAGCTTCATTTCCTGGAGCTGGAGGACGTGGAGAAGCAGTTTGACTGTGAGGTTGATACCCGGGGCTTTGACATCAGCGCCATGGGAAGGCTGTTTGTGGGAAGGCTTCTGCCGGCCTCTGTGGAGCGGGTGCTGTATCTGGACTGTGATACCATCGTGGCCCAGTCTCTCATGGAGCTCTGGAGGACAGACCTGAGAGGCTGCGTCATGGGGGCGGTTATGGAGCCCACCATTTATGAAGCGGTGAAGAAGCAGATCGGGCTGACGGAAAAAGACTTTTACGTCAATTCCGGGGTGCTGTTGATCGATCTGAGGCGCTGGAGAGAGACGAAAGCGGAGAGAAGGCTTCTTGATTTTTACGAGAGGATGGGCGGAAGCCTGTTTGCCTGCGACCAGGATACATTAAACGGGGCGCTGAAGGGCGAGATCTGTCCCCTTCCCCCAAAATATAATTTCTTCCCCAATTACCGGTACTTCGGCTACCGGAACCTGGCGGACCGGGTTCCCACGTACAAAGCCGTGAAGGAAGAAGAATTTATTGAGGCGAAGCGGCATCCGGTAATCATTCATTATGCCGGCGATGAGCGGCCCTGGATTGCCGGGAACATGAATCATTACCGCAAGGCCTATGAGCATTACCTGGCGCTGACGCCCTGGGCCGGGACGCCGAAAGAGCCGGGACACAGGCTGTACATGTTTGCCTACCATATGATGGACTATATGACGGTAATCTGGCCGGAGGCCCGGTGGCTTCTCAGCCGGATGCTTGGGATGAGAGTGGTGGAGGCGAGAAAACGATGAAGACGGAGGTTCTGCTCGCCGCGTACAACGGAGAGGCCTATATCGGCCAGCAGTTGGATTCCATTCTGAACCAGACGGTTCCGGATGTCCGTATCCTTGCGTCAGATGACGGCTCTGCCGACGGGACCCTGGAGATTCTGCGGGAATACCAGCGAAAATACCCTCAGCGCGTTCGGGTGAGGAACCGGGACAAGAGGGGAAGGTTTCGGGACCGCCCGGGTCGTGTGCCTGCGGCGGCCATGAATTTTTTCTGGCTGCTGTCCCAGGCGGATGCGGATTATGTGCTGCTCAGCGACCAGGATGATGTGTGGAGGCCGGATAAGACGGAAAAGCTTCTTGGAAAAATGAAAGAAATCGAGCTGGAGGAGATCCCGGCGCTGACTTTTTCCGATATGGAGGTGACGGACCGGAATCTGCGGATGATTTCTCCCAGCTTTGTGAAATACAGTCACAGCGATCCCGGCCGGGTCGGGCTGTCGCAGATCCTGGTGGAGAATCCTGTGACCGGCGGTTCCCTGATGATGAACCGGGCGCTTCTTCGTCAGGTGCAGACCGTGCCCGCGGACTGTTACATGCACGATTGGTGGATCGCCCTCTGCGCGACCTGCTTCGGGACCATCGGGTGGGTGGACGAGCCCTTATACAGTTACCGCCAGCACGGCTCCAATCAGCTGGGAGCCAGAAAAACCGGCGGGTGGGAGGATTTAAGGGACAGGATGAAGCGGGGAGCCGGGGTGAGGGAGAACTACAGGCGGATGTTTGCCCAGGCCAGGGCTTTCGCCCATACGTATCACGACCGCCTCAGCGACGGTCAGAAGATGGTTCTGTCCGCGTACCTGGCGCTGCCCCTTCAGTCGCCGGCGGGGCGGGCCCGCAACATTGCCCGCAATCATTTTTACAAAAGTTCGCCGATTCAGACCTGGGCCCAGTGTCTTACGATCCCGTCCTTCAGGAGATGACAGAAAGGAAGCGCTTATTTTATGAATGTCTGCTGTGTGATCCTAAACTACAATGACTGGCGTACAACCTGGAATCTGGCGAAGCGGATCCATGACTACAGGACGATCGGACATATCGTTTTGGTGGATAACGCTTCGACGGATGATTCCTGTGAGCGCCTGTCCGAGCTGCAGGATGATAAAGTGACTGTGCTCTGTTCGGAGAAGAACGGCGGGTACGGAGCGGGAAACAACCTGGGCGTCCGCTACAGCATAGAGAAATTGGGAGCTGAGCAGGTTCTGATCGCGAATCCGGACGTAACCTTTTCAGAGCCGTGCGTCCGGCAGATGGCGCGGATACTGGAAGAACGCCCCGGAGTGGGAGTGATATCCGCGGTTATGGAGGACGCGGTGTACGGAGGCCGGATGAATGGCTGGAGGCTCCATGGTTTTGCCGGGGAACTCCTGAATATGGGACCGGTCAGCCGGAGGCTGCTGGGCCGTTTTCTGACGTATCCCAAAAGCTATTTCCGAGGCCGGAAGGCAGTTTATGTCGACGCGGTTCACGGCTCCATGCTGATGGTGAATGGAAAGGCGTTTTGTGACTGCGGCGGATATGACGAGGGGATATTCCTTTATCAGGAGGAGGCGGTCCTTGGACAGAGGATGCGCGGCAGCGGATACAGGACGGTGCTTCTTCTGAATCAGCGGTACCGGCATGAGCATTCGGTTTCCATCGGCAAAACCTATGATACCCTGATCGCCAGGCAGAAGCTGCGCAATCAGAGTACCCTGTATTATATGAAGCATTATCTTTCAATCCATGCCTGGCAGGAGGTCCTTGCGAGACTGTGGTTTGGGGGAATCCTTCTGGAGGACTATGGAGCGGCCCTGTTTGGGAAATTATATGAAAAAGGGCGGGAGAATGAACTTTGACAGATGCGGGAATGAAAAGTAAGATAATCAAAGGCCTTTTCTGGAAGATCCTGGAGAACGGAGGTTCCCAGGGGCTTCAGTTTGTGGTCGCCGTTATTCTGGCCCGCCTGTTAAGCCCGGCGGAGTACGGTCAGGTGGGGATCATCATGATCTTCATCATCATAGCCAACGTGATCGTTCAGAACGGCTTCAGTGTCGCCCTGGTCCAGAAGAAAGATTCCGACGAGACGGATTTTTCGTCGGTGTTCTATTTCAGCCTGGCGGCGGCGGCGGTTATGTACGCCCTTCTTTATCTGGCGGCCCCGGCGATCGGCCGGTTCTACGGCAATCCCCTGTTGGGGCGGATTGTCCGGATTCTGGGGCTGGTGCTGTTTCCGGGCGCGGTGATCTCCATTCAGACGGCTTATGTCTCCAGAAGGATGGAGTTTCGGGGCCTGTTTTTGGCGACCATGTCGGCGGCGGCGGTTTCCGGCGCCGTCAGCATCACCATGGCCTATACCGGATACGGCGTCTGGGCCATGGTAGGCCAGCAGATGGTTTATTATGTGACTCTGATGGTCAGCCTGTTTTTCCATGTGAGCTGGAGGCCCAGACGGCTGTTTTCTCTGAGCCGGATACGGCAGATGCTGTCTTTCGGCTGGAAGCTTCTGACGGCGTCCCTGATCGATACGGTTTTTACCAATCTGTACGGACTGATCATGGGAAAGATCTACAATGACGCGATGCTGGGAGCGTACAACCGCGGCGATCAGTTCCCCAAACTGATCGTTACCAACTTAAGCGCGGCGATTCAGGCGGTGCTTTTGCCGGCCTTTTCCTCCCGCCAGGAGGACAGGGGGCTGGTGAAGAGCATGACCAGCCGGGCGATCCGCACCAGTTCCTTTCTGGTCCTGCCCATGCTGTTCGGCCTGATCGCTGTGGCGAATACGCTGGTTCTGGCCCTTTTGGGAGAGAAATGGCTGGTCTGCGTCCCTTATCTGCGGATCATGTGCGTGGCTTACGCGTTTTATCCCATCCATATCACTAACCTGCAGGCCATCAACGCGGTGGGCCGCAGCGATATTTTCCTCAGACTGGAGATCATCAAGAAGGCGCTGGGGATTGCCGGACTGGTGATCGGAATCCGATACAGCCCGGTGGTTCTGGTGTCGATCAAGGCGGCTGTGGATTTCCTGTGCGTGTTTGTCAATGCCTGGCCGAATAAAAAGCTTCTGGGATACAGCGTGGGCAGCCAGCTGAGAGATATCGCCCCGTCCGTCCTGCTCTCGGCAGTTATGTGCCTGTGCGTATATGAGCTGCAGTTTGTTCTTCCCGGCGGCGTGTGGCTGAAGCTGGGGATTCAGATTCTGGCAGGCGTGATCATCTATATGGGTCTGGCGTGGGTTTTCCGGGTGGAAAGCTTCCGGTATCTTATAGGAACGGTGAAAAACAGATAAAAAATGAATAGGAAAGGCGCTTGTCCCGATCTCTCAGGATAAGCGCCTTTGTCTTTTTGCAAAAGCTTAAGCGGACCAGAATTCGGAGTCAGGCGGGACTTCGTCGGTCTCAAGCGCGGCAGCGGCTTCAGCGGCAGCCGCAGCTGCTGCGGCCTGCGCGGCGGCTGCTTCAGCAGCCTGGTTCACGGCGATCGCCTCAGGATCGGTGGGATCCCAGGTCTGAGACAGGGAGATCAATTCCGGTACGCAGGGTCTCTCATAAGGACCGGGGATCGCGGAATTGTAAACCTGAATCGTGGTGCCCAGGGGACAATTGTCATAAATCCACTTGCAGTCCCTGGCTATGAAGCGGATACAGCCGGCGGAGCGGGCGATTCCCATGTAGTTGTAGGTATCGGTCTGCAGCGCGTTGTAGCTGGGCGCGTCATAAACGGCGGAATGCAGCAGGATGTGAAGTCCGGAACCTAAGCGGGTCAGGTACTGACAATATACACCGTGGATCATCAGGTGCCAGCGGAACTTTTCAGGAGTATGGAAGGTGCCGATCGGAGTGTCATCGCCGGTGGAGCACAGGAAGCTCTTCAGCGGGATGATAAATCCGTTGCCGCCGTCCTGAACGTATACGGTAGTGCAGTTCATCTGTTTGTTGATCTTGATCAGGAAAGGCCCTCCCGCGCCGAGAATCGGTTCCAGATCGGTCACCAGCCTGCCGCTCTCATCGAAATAATACTTGTAACCGTCGATGTACTGCCAGCCGGTTACCGCATTATTGTCTATAAAATAGTAGCGGTCGTTGCCGTTCCAGGCCCAGCCGGTGAAGGCGGCGCCTGTGCCGCTCACATATGTAGGAAGTCCCTCGCCGAACTGGATACCGTCAAAGGAAGTGGCGGATGCGACCCGGTCGTTGTTCTTGTTGGCAGTGCGGACGCCCTTCCGGGTCAGATAGAACTGAAGGCCGGTGATATACTGGCCTGTGCCCATGGTGCCGTTGGTGTCGCCGTTGTAGGATAATCCGCAGACGGTGCCGTCGGACAGAGTCGCCGCGTAGCTGATATCATAGTAATCATTGATTACGCCGTTCAGCCGGATCTGGATCGCTTCGATCAGAGCTCCGCTGTCCCAGGGAGTCCGTTCGCCGTTCATGTACCATCTGGTCCAGCCGGTTGCCGAGCTGTAGACGCGGTAAAGAACGTCTCCGGGCAGGGAGCCGTTAAATATGGATATGGACATAAATCCCTGCTCAACAGAGACAGATGAGCCCTCGGGTCCTACATATATGGGATCTGTCAGCGTAAGGTCGGGTCTAAGCAGAGTCAGAGAGAGTGTGGTAGAGTCAATTCTTGCCTGGACGTCGGCTGCTACGTTTAAAGGGAGCGGTTCTACGGGATTTTCTGTTACGGTTTCCTCCTCGGCCGGAGTTTCCGGGGGCACATACACGCCCGGACCGCCGGAATAATCCGGTTCAGTTGCCCAAACCGTTGCTGCCTGACTTACCAGCACTGCGGCGGTAAGAGCCGAGGCAAAAACGGCTCTAAATAGTTTACGCATAGAAAAATCCTCCTCTTCTGGTATACAGTCTATAATTTACCACATTTGAAGAGAAAATACCATATGTAATTTACTTTTTTCCGCTCACATGGTAAAATTGTAAGCAAAATGAAAAAAGATAGAACAAAGAATGTAAGAAATTCATGTAATAATTAGGAAAGCGAGGAAATCTATGGCATCCCTGGGCGAAAAACCGGTCATGGTCAGCATCTGCTGCATTACTTACAATCAGGAGCCGTATATTCGGAAAGCCCTTGACGGCTTTCTGAGTCAGAAGACGTCGTTTGCCTATGAGGTGCTGATCCACGATGACGCTTCCACAGACCGGACGGCGGAGATCATCCGCCAGTACGCGGACCGGTATCCCGATGTGATAAAACCGATTTTTCAGAAGGAAAATCAATATTCCCGTGGCTTTACCAATATCAGCGGAACCTACAATTTTCCCAGGGCGGCAGGGCGATATATCGCTATGTGCGAGGGGGACGATTACTGGACGGATCCCCGGAAGCTCCAGAAGCAGGTGGATTTTATGGAGGCCCATCCCGACTGTTCCCTGGTGTTTCACAGCGCGAGGATTAAGACAGAAGGAAGAGCCTTTACGGAGAGCCGGATGCGGCCTTACCGGAGAAGCAGGAGGATTTCTCCGGAGGAGATTATTGACAAGACATCCGGCTATCCTACTGCGTCTTTAATGTTCCGGACCGATATGGTAAGGGAACTGCCGGATTTCTATGAGAAAGCGCCGATTGCGGATATTCCCCTGCAGCTGCTGGCCGCGGCCCGGGGCTGGGCCTATTATATGGACAAACCCATGTGCGTTTACCGGCTGGGAGGCTCTTATTCCTGGACTGAGCTTCAGAAGAAGGGGGACCGGGATGAAAAATCCCGAAGGTATTATCTTCAGATGAAGGAGATGTACCGGGGATTTGACAGGATGACGGAGGGAAGATTCCATGAGACCGTCTTAAGAGCCGTCCGGCGGATTTATTTTCTGACAAAGGTCAACAGCAAAGACTACAAAGTGGTCTTATCCGGGAAATACAGGATGTTTTACCGGGAGCTGAGTCTCAGGACCAGATTTTTTATCCGGCTGGAGGCAGAAATGCCGGGATTTTACGGTTTTTTGTTCCGTCTGTATCATCTGGGACAGAGGTAAGGGACAGGTTGGAGGAGCGTCTTCATGAAGAATACAGTGCTGGTGACTGCCGTCGGTTCATTCTCGGCGGAGGCGGTCATCCGAAGATATAAAGAAATGGGATATTGTGTGCTGGGCTGCGATATCTACCCGGCAGAGTGGATCGTGGCTTCCATGGAGGTGGATCGGTTTTTCCGGGCGCCTCTCGCTGCGGACAGAGAGGCGTATCTGGCGTTTCTTGAGCAGGTATGCCGGGAGAATCAGGTGGAGTATCTGGTTCCGTTGACGGATGTGGAGGTTGACGCGGTCAACGGCTGGCGGGACTGGGCAGCCGGCAGTCTGGGCCTGCAGGTCTGCCTGTCTCCGGCGGATACGGTCAGTCTGTGCCGTGACAAGGGAGAACTCGCGAAATTCCTTGAGGGGAAGGGCGCCGTAAGGGCAATCCCCACCAGAGGGTTAAGGGAAGTGATCCGGGACGAGGCTGATACCGGATATGAGCTGCTTTCTTATCCGCTGGTGCTGAAACCGGCCGGAGGCCGCAGCAGCCAGGGACTTACTGTGGCGGAGGACGCGGACCAGATGCGGAGGGCCGCGGAGAGCCTGGAGGCGTCTGCGGATTCTTACCTGGTCCAGCCAAGGATTTCCGGCTGCGTGATCACGGCGGACATCGTGAGGAGTCCAAAGACCGGCCAGGTGGTCTGTCTTCCCCGGCGGGAACTTCTCAGGACCCCCAACGGAGCCGGGACCTCGGTCTATGTATTCAGGGACGAGGCGCTGGAGACCATCTGCAGGGAACTGGCGGTCAGCCTGGATATCTGCGGCTGTGTGAATTTTGAATTTATTGAGGAGAGGGAAGGCAGCTGGTATTTTCTGGAATGCAATCCCAGATTCTCCGGCGGAGTGGCGTTCTCCTGTATGGCCGGTTACGATATGGTGGGAAACCATATGCGGTGTTTTACGGGGGAGAGGCTGGACGAGCCGGGAGTGATAAAGAATCAGTATCTGGTCAAACGATATACGGAGTACCGCACCAGGACGGAACCCCAGGATATGAGGTAGCGATATGAAGAGAGAAAAACCGGACCATCCCGTGCTGGTAACCAGGTCGTCTCTGCCGCCCCTTGAGGAGTACGCAGAGATGTTAAAGCCCCTGTGGGACAGCGCGTGGCTTACCAATATGGGGCAGTATCATAAGCAGTTTGCGGCGCGGATAAAAGAATATCTGGGTGTGTCCAGCCTGGAGCTGTTCGTCAACGGCCACATGGCCCTGGAGCTGACGCTCCAGGCCATGAATCTCAGCGGCGAGGTGATCACGACCCCGTTTACCTTTGCGTCGACCACTCATGCCATTGTACGCAACGGGCTGACTCCCGTATTCTGCGACATTGATCCTGAGGACTATACAATGGACGCGGACAAGCTGGAGGCTCTGATCACGGACAGGACATCCGCCATCGTGCCGGTTCATGTATATGGAAATCTCTGCGACATGGAACGCATTGAGGAGATCGCGGGGCGGCACGGCCTTAAGGTGATCTATGACGCGGCCCACGCTTTTGGGGAGACCCTGGACGGAAAGGGCGCGGGAACCTTCGGCGACGCGTCCATGTTCAGCTTCCATGCCACAAAGGTATTTCACAGCATAGAAGGAGGGGCCGTGGCGTTTCGGGATCCCTCCCTGGCTCCGGCGCTGTACGAGCTTAAGAATTTCGGAATCACGGATTATGAAAAAGTGGATGCCGTGGGAGCCAACGGCAAGATGAATGAATTTCAGGCGGCTATGGGGCTCTGCAACCTGCGCTATGTGGACAGGGAGATCGAAAAGCGCAAAGCCCTGGCCGCGCGGTACCGGCAGCGCCTGGAGGGAGTAAAGGGAATCCGGCTGTGCCGGGAAAATCCGCGGATCCGCTACAATTACGCGTATATGCCGGTGGTTTTTGACGGGTACAGGAAGGACCGGGATCAGATATTTGCGGAGCTGGCCTCCTGTGATATCCATGCCAGGAAATATTTTTACCCCTGCGTCAACAATTATGACTGTTACCGGGACCGCTTCAGCGAGGCGGATACGCCGGTGGCGGCGAAGATTTCCCGTCAGGTGCTGACTCTGCCCCTTTACGCGGATCTGGAGCCGGAAATTGTGGATATGATATGCGATATTATACTGGAGTAGGAGAAAAAATGGCGCGGCTTAAGAAGGTGCTGGCGATCATACCGGCATTTAACGAGGAAGCAAATATTGAGATGGTGGTGGACGAGCTCACAGCGTTGTGCCCGGAGACGGATTATCTGGTAGTCAACGACGGCTCCACGGACCGGACTGCCGCCATCTGCCGGGAGAAGGGCTATAATCTTCTGGACCTGCCGGTGAACCTGGGCCTTGCCGGATGTTTTCAGGCGGGAATGAAATACGCCTACGAAAAAGGATATGACTGTGCCGTTCAGTTTGACGGGGACGGGCAGCACCGGCCGGAGTACATCGGGGCCATGAGAAGGAAGATGGAAGAAGGCTACGATATTGTCATCGGAAGCCGGTTTATAGAAGGTCACAAGGACGCCTCCATGAGGATGATCGGCAGCCGTATCCTGTCAGCCGCGATCCGGATGACTACGGGGGTGAAAGTGATGGATCCCACCTCCGGCATGCGGATGTTCAACCGGGATATGATCAGGGAGTTCGCCCTGAAGCTGAATTACGGGCCGGAGCCGGACACCATATCCTACCTGCTGAAGCAGGGAGCCCGGGTGGCGGAGGTTCCGGTGGTGATCGCGCCCCGTGCCGGGGGAGAAAGTTATCTGAAGCCTGCTGTGGCGGCCAATTATATGATTCGTATGCTGCTGTCCATTCTGCTGATACAGAATTTCCGCAAGCGGTGAAGAAAGGAGAACCGGGATCTCATGAGCCTGGCGGATCGGTGGGCCGGTCTTCTGATGAGGACGGGGCCTGACAGGGAAAAGCAGAATATTATCTGGAACATGACAGGCAGCTTCTGCTATGCCTTCGCCAGCATGGTTCTGGCGTTTCTGGTAATGAGGATCGCGGGAGAGGAGGAAGGCGGCGTGTTCGCCTTCGGCTACAGCACTCTCGGGCAGCAGATGTTCATTGTGGCTTATTTCGGACTCCGGCCTTTTCAGATCACCGACGGGGCCGGAGAATACCGGTTCGGCGATTACCTGCGCCACCGGTATCTGACCTGCGGACTGGCGCTGGCGGCGGGAGCCTGCTGGCTGCTGTTTTGCGGTTACCGGGCGGAGAAGGCGGCGGCGGTGTTTCTGCTGGTCTGCTACAAGGTGATCGACGGATTCGCGGATGTGTATGAGTCTGAGTTCCAGCGGAGCGGAAATCTTCATCTGACCGGCAAATCCAATACCTTCCGGACGATCCTTTCCGTGTCGGTATTTCTGACGGTGCTTCTGGCCTGCCGGAGGCTGATACCGGCCTGCGCGGCGGCGGTTGCGGCTCAGGCCGCGGGAGTGCTGCTGTTTGACGTAACGGTGATGAAGCGGCTTTCTCCGGTGGATACCGGAGGGGATTTCTGCCGCGCGGCGTCTCTTACCCGGGCGGGAGTGCTGCTGTTTGTGTCGGTATTTCTGGATTTTTATATTTTTTCGGCGGCAAAATATGCCATAGACGCTCATATGGATGACGCGTCGTCGGGGTATTTTAATATTATATTTATGCCCACCTCGGTGATCAATCTGGCTGCGGGCTTTGTGATCCGCCCGGTGCTTACGTACCTGACGGACTACTGGACCGGGAAGGATTATCCCTCCTTTGACCGGATGCTGAGGCGGATTTCGGCCCTGGTCGCCGGGCTGAGCCTGCTGGCAGTCTGTCTGGCCTGGGGGCTGGGACGGCCGGTCCTGGGCATCATGGAAGAGATTCTGGGGCCGTCCTACGCGGGAGGTCTGGTCCGTTATCACATGCCGTTTGTGGTCGTGGTAGCCGGCGGAGGCTTTTACGCGATACTGAATCTGTACTATTATGTGCTGGTGATCCTTCGCCGGCAGAAGGTGATATTTGGAATCTACGCGGCGCTTACGCTTCTGGCGGCGGCGCTGGCGCCCGCGCTGGTGAAGAGGGCGGGACTTTTTGGGGCCGCCTGGGCCTACCTTATCCTGATGGCGGTCATGGCCGCCGGTTTTGTGGCAGGGGGCCTGCTGGCCTGCATCAGAGGAAAGAACAGTAAAGAGGTTTGCGGATGAACGACAGGAATTTGACGGTGGATGTGATCATTCCGGTGTATAAGCCGGACAGGCGTTTTGCCAGGCTGCTGGGGATGCTGGAGAAGCAGACCTGGCCGGTGAACCGCATCATAGCCGTCAACACGGAGAAAAAATACTGGAACGAGGCCGGCTATCAGGGAATCGGCAATCTGACGGTCCATCATGTGACCAAAGAACAGTTTGACCATGGCGCGTCCAGGAACCTGGGGGCCGGCTTTTCCAGAGCGGATATTATGATATTTATGACGGACGACGCGGTTCCCCAGGACAGCCGCCTGGTGGAGCGGCTGGTGCAGGCTCTGGAACAGAAAGGGCCGGCCGGACAGACGGTGGCCATGGCTTATGCCCGTCAGATGCCGGCCAGGGACTGCAGGGTCATTGAGCGGTACACCAGAACCTTCAATTACCCGGCGGAAAGCGCGGTGAAGACAAAGGAGGATCTGCCCCGTCTGGGGATCAAGACTTTTTTCGCTTCCAATGTGTGCTGCGGGTACTGGCGGGAGATTTTTGAAAAACAGGGCGGTTTTATCACCAGAACGATTTTCAATGAGGATATGATCTATGCCGCGGGAGTGATTCAGGCCGGATACGCCATAGCCTACGCGGCGGACGCCAGGGTAATTCATTCCCACAATCTGTCTTTTGCCCAGCAGTTTCGGAGAAATTTCGACCTGGCGGTATCTCAGGCGGATCATCCGGAGGCGTTTGCCGGCATTTCCTCCGAGGGGGAGGGAATCCGGCTGGTAAAGCAGACGGCCGGATGGCTTCTGAGTCACGGCCGGATCTGGCTTCTGCCTTCGCTGGTGATAGGAAGCGGCTGCAAATACGCCGGTTACTGGCTGGGCAGGCGGTACAGATTCCTGCCGAAGCGTCTGGTGCTGTTCTGCAGCTCCAACCGGGAATACTGGAAGAAAGCGGAGAAGGAGGGATAACGTTATGATGACCACGACTCTGCGTGTTCTGCTGGTCCTGGTGTCGGTAACCACCATGTTTCTGATGATACGCAAGATCCGCCAGTCCAAGATACAGATTGAGAGCGCCGTTTTCTGGCTGGTGCTGTCTCTGGTGCTGGTTGTGTTCAGTATTTTTCCGAGGGTGGCTGATTTTGCCGCCCACTGCCTGGGAATCTACTCCACGGCCAATTTTCTGTTCCTGTTCGCGATTTTTGTGCTGATCGTGAAGGTGTTTTATATGACCATTCATATCTCTCAGCTGGAGACCAGAATCAAGGATCTGGTGCAGCAGATGGCTCTGGAAGAAAAGCTGCGCCGGGAGGAATCCGATGAGAAAGAGTAAGAGACGCTGGCTGTGGGGAATCCCGGCAGTGGCCCTGGCGGGGCTGTGGCATCTGATTATGGTAGAGGCCGGGGCCGTCGGCAGCGGCGACGGCTGGCTGGTCGGATGGTACTGGGGACTGCTGGCGCTGAGCCTGGCTGGCGCCGCGCTGACGGGAGTTCTCCTTTTTGAGGAACGGGGAGGCAGAAACCTGCGTCTGGAGCAGGTGTATCCTTGGGCCGGACTTTTGCTGGGGATTCTGTATCTTGTGGTACTCCCGCCTCTTTCCGCCCCCGACGAGGTGAGCCATTACATCAGCGCTTATCAGCTGTCCAGCCGTATGCTGGGTCAGCCGTCCAACAGTGAGGACGGCCGGGTGCTGGTGCGGGCCCGTGACTGGTTTGCGGAGGATGTGTATGGGGATTACGTCGTACAGGAGACAGAGCCATATCTGGTGAAACAGGCGGCGGAAGAGGATGGCCGGGACGGCGTTGTCCTGGGACAGGTGCTGGAGGAGAAAACCTATCGGGCCATCCATGAGGGAGATTACGGCGGAAAACCGGAGGAACCGGAGAAGATGGCTCTGTCCGCCTATCCGCCGGTGGTGACGACGCCTCTGGCCTATGTGCCTCAGGCGCTGGGAATTTCTCTGGCCCGGCTCCTGAATCTGAACAGCATGTGGCTTCTCTGGCTGGGACGTCTGTGCAATCTTCTGTTTTTTGTGGGAATGACGCAGCTTGCCATGAGGCGGCTTCCCTTTGGGAAGGAGGTGCTGTTCGGCGCGGCGCTCCTGCCCATGACTCTGAACCTGGCGTCATCTTTTTCCTATGATGTGATGATCCTGGCCTGCATGTTCCTGTTTACGTCTGAATGTCTGTATCTGGCTTACGGGAAAGACCGGGTGCAGATACGGGATGTTCTGCTTCTTGCTCTTTTGATGGCCGTGGCCGGTCCCTGCAAAATGGTCTACGGGGCCATGATGGGGTTGTGCCTGCTGATTCCCGTAAAGAAGTTCGGCGGCTGGGGACAATGGTTCCTTTCCGCGGCAGCCGTGGCGGGAGCCTGGGCAGCGGCCATGCTGCTGGTCAACGGCCGGGTGGTGGTCAATTACGCCACAGCGGCGGAAGGGGTCACTTACGGGATGGAGGAGGCCGGGTTCAGCCTGACTACGATTCTCCATCGTCCGATGCTGACGGCGCAGATGTTTTATAATACGCTGGTTCACCAGACGGAAGAATACCATATGACCATGATAGGCTCCAGACTGGGCAATCTGGACCCGGTGCTGAACGTGCCGTATCCGGCGGTGCTGGCCATGAGCCTGGGACTGCTTCTTCTGGCGCTTCGGAAGCCGGGAGAGCAGATCTTTATAACCGGAGCCGCCCGAGTGTGGATTGTCTTCGTCTGCGCGGTCTGCGGCGCGGCTCTGATGCTGTCCATGCTGATCGCCTGGACGCCCCAGACTTCAACGGTGATCCAGGGCGTACAGGGGCGGTATTTTCTGCCGTTTCTGCCGGCTCTTCTCATGGCCTGCAAAAATGACTGGTTGGTTTTGACAAAGGATAAAGACCGTAGTATATTGTATGTGATGTATTGCGTAAATCTATATGTGGTGCTCAGGCTGTTCAGCGTAGTCTGCGCCAGATTGTAAGAAAGGGAAGGATTATGGGCAAGATAACAGTGACTCCTTGTGAGATAGATGGACTTTATGTGATTGAGCCGACTGTGTTTAAGGATGAGAGAGGATATTTTGTGGAGACCTACAACCAGCGGGACTTTGAGGCGGCCGGTCTTCCCATGGTATTTGTTCAGGATAATCAGTCCATGTCGGTAAGAGGCGTTCTGCGGGGACTTCACTACCAGAAGCAGTATCCTCAGGGAAAGCTGGTGCGGGTTCTGAGGGGCCGTGTCTTTGACGTGGCGGTGGATCTGCGGACAAATTCCAAAACCTACGGCAAGTGGTTCGGCGTGGAGCTGACGGCGGAGAATAAAAAGCAGTTCTATATCTCAGAAGGCTTTGCCCACGGCTTTCTGGTGCTGTCCGACGAGGCGGAGTTCGCCTATAAGGTTACGGATTTTTATCATCCGGGAGACGAGGGCGGACTTGCCTACAATGATCCGGAGATTGGAGTGGAGTGGCCGATTCCCGGGGATATGGAGCTGATCCTGTCAGAAAAGGATAAAAAATGGGGCGGCTTGAAGGATACATTCAAATTCTGAGAAGGACCATGTTATGAATTATTTGTTGTCTCTGTCCAGGGAGATTGTCAGGAAGAGAAAATTGATCTGGGACCTGTCGAAGGCTGACTTTCACAAACGGTTTGTAGGCTCCTATTTCGGCGTGGTATGGATGTTTGTCCAGCCGGTGGTTACGGTGCTTATCTACTTTTTTGTGTTTCAGATGGGATTTAAGAACGCGCCTCCGGTTCCCGGTTTTCCTTATGTGCTGTGGCTGATACCGGGGATCGTGCCCTGGTTCTATGTGAGTGAGGTCTTAAACGCCGGTACCGGCTGCCTGCAGGAGTATAACTATCTGGTGAAGAAGGTAGTCTTTCAGGTTGAGATTCTGCCGATCATCAAGATGGTCTCCTGCCTGCTGGTCCACGGGATCTTTGTCATCATCATGGCGGCGGTGTTTCTGCTGTATGGCCGGATGCCCGGTATTTTCTGGGCGCAGGTGGTCTACTACAGCTTCGCGGCCAGCGTGTTTTCTTTGGGGCTGACCTATTTTACCAGCGCGGTCAACGTTTTTTTTAAGGATATGGCCCAGATTGTAAATATCTGTCTTCAGTTCGGCATGTGGCTGACGCCGATCATGTGGGACCCGGCCATGTTTCCCAGCCGTCCCGCCTGGCTTGACCAGGTGCTGAAGATCAATCCGGTGTACTATATCTGCGCCGGTTATCGGGACAGTATGCTGACCGGAAGCGGATTCTGGGAAAGGCCCCTGAATACCTTGTATTTCTGGGTGGTGACAGCAGTGCTGTTCCTGGGAGGCCTTAAGGTATTTAAGCGTCTGCGGCCGCATTTTTCTGATGTGCTTTAAGGAGGATGGAATGGAACAGGCCATCATCGTAAACAATGTGACAAAGGTATATAAGCTGTACGACAGGCCGATTGACCGGCTGAAGGAGTCCCTGAGCCCCTTTCACCGGGAATACCATAAGAAATTTTACGCCCTGAACGGGCTTTCCTTTACTGTGGACAAGGGTCAGACCGTGGGCATTATCGGAACCAACGGCTCCGGGAAGTCCACGATCCTCAAGATCATTACCGGCGTGCTCTCGCCTACTACAGGCGAGGTGAAGGTGGACGGCACCGTGTCCGCGCTTCTAGAGCTAGGGGCCGGATTCAATATGGATTATACCGGAATAGAAAATATTTATATGAACGGCAGCATGATGGGCTTCTCCAGAAAGGAGATGGATGCCAAGCTGGATGATATTCTGGACTTCGCGGACATCGGTGATTTTGTGTATCAGCCGATAAAGACCTACTCCAGCGGCATGTTTGTGCGCCTGGCGTTTGCCCTGGCGATCAATGTGGAGCCGGAGATACTGATCGTGGATGAGGCGCTGTCGGTGGGAGACGTATTTTTCCAGGCGAAGTGCTACCGCAGGATGGAGGAAATCCGCCAGCGGGGAACGACGATCCTTATGGTGACCCACGACATGGGCAGTATCCTCAAGTATTGCGACAAGGTGGTTCTTCTGAACAGGGGGAACTTTGTGGCTGAGGGGACGGCAGGTCATATGGTAGACCTGTATAAGAAGATTCTGGCCAACCAGATGGACTCTCTGGCGGAAGAGCTGGAGGAGGACCGGCGCAGGAAAGAGTCGGGCTCCGGCGGTCCGGCGGAGGAACCCGGCCAGGGGATGGCGGACGCCGGCAGGAATGCCCCCGGCCTGATGAAGGATAAGCTGACGATCAATCCCGAGCGCACCGAGTACGGCGACGGGCGGGCTGAGATATATGATATGGGACTTTTTGACGAGCGCGGCAATCTGACGAACCTTCTTCTGAAGGGGGAGCAGTTTACGATCCGGGAGAAGATCCGGTTTCACGCCCCGATTCAGACGCCGATTTTTACTTATACCATCAAGGACAAAAAAGGGACTGACCTGTCAGGGACCAACACCATGTATGAGGGAACCGACATTAAGCCGGTAGGCAGCGGAGATGAATATCAGGTATCTTTTACTCAGAAGATGACTCTGCAGGGGGGCGAGTATCTGCTGTCCATGAGCTGCACCGGCTTTGAGCAGGGCGAGCATGTGGTGTATCACCGGCTTTACGATATCCTGAATCTGACGGTGATCTCCAACAAAAATACGGTTGGCGTCTACGATATGGAATCGGAAGTGGAAGCAACGCTTGTGAAGACGAAAGGATAAACATGAGATCGGAAAAATTGAGAACAGAACTGGAACGGAAAGTGCTGGGAGTGGTGAAGACTTACGGGGAGGATACGAGGGCGGCCCTTCGGACCAATGTAAGTCTTGACTATCTGTACGCGCTTTCTCCCATGAGAGAGAATCTGCTGGAGTGGTACCCATTCCGCAAGGAGGGTACGCTGCTTCAGGTCGGCTCTGATTTTGGCGCGCTGACCGGGCTGTACAGCCGCCGGGTATCCAAGGTGGATGTTCTTGACAGCTCCTGGGTAAATCTGGAGATTAACCGGCTGCGCCACACAGAGTCAGGAAAATGCGGAAATGTCACTTATGTTCAGGGGAGTCTGGAGGAATATCTGGCGCAGACGGAGGAGCGGTACGACTATGTAGTGCTGATCGGAACGCTGGAGGAGGACTGCAGAGAGCAGATCCGCCTTGCCAGAGAGTTCCTTAAGGAAGACGGCCAGCTGCTGGCGGCAGCCGGCAATCCCTTTGGGCTGAAATACTGGGCGGGGGCGAAAAGAGACGACTGCAGCTTCTCAAAAAAGACTATAACAGAGCTCCTTTCTGAGGACGGCAGCGGAAAGGATCTGGAGTTTTATTACCCCATGCCGGACTATAAGCTGCCGGTATCTATCTTCTCCGATGCTTATCTGCCGAAAGAGGGGGATCTGACGGATACCATAGCGGCCTATGATTTTCCCCAGTATATGTTTCTGGATCTTGCTTCCGCCTATGACGATGTCTGTCGGGACGGCCAGTTCGATCAGTATGCCAGCAGCTACCTGATCATCTGGAGAAAGAACGGGGGGCGGAAGCTGCAGGAGGACGGTCCCCAATATTTGAAATACAACCGGATTCGGGAGGATGAGTTTCAGCTTAAGACTATTATTTACGGGAATGAGGGGAGACGTTATGTGGAAAAATCGGCTCTTGCTCCGGTGGGAGAGCCGCACATTCAGGCGTTTGCCGTCAACTGCGAGGCCCTGACCAACCAGCATGAGCTCTTGAATTATCTTCATCCTCAGATTGGCTCAGATGCGGGGAGCTGCCGGTT
Organism: uncultured Lachnospiraceae bacterium; assembly: GCA_947626475.1. Lineage (GTDB taxonomy): Bacteria > Bacillota > Clostridia > Lachnospirales > Lachnospiraceae > UBA3402. Next base: position 32,866 of record CANQSK010000002.1, on the reverse strand, counting down.
TCCCTATCTGCAGGGGAAGTCTTTGCTGGGAAGGCTGGATGAGGAGATCCGCGCGGGTAAGGAACCTGCGGAGCTGATGCAGCAGACCATTGATCTTCTGCTGGCAGTGGAGGAGGAAGCGGTGATTCCCTTTGCGGCCAGCGAGGCCTTCGCTTTGATATTCGGCCGGGAATCCATGGAGGCTCTCCTTGAGAAGATGAAGGAGGAGGGGGAAGCCCTGGCCTGTTTCCGTGTCTCCAATATTGACCTGCTGTTTGAAAATATACTTCTGACGGATGACGGAATGTACTGCCTCGACTATGAGTGGGTGTTTTCCTTCCCTATTCCGGTGGAGTTTATCCGTTACCGGATCCTTTTTTACGCTTACCGGCAGTTTAAGAGCCTGCTGACGGAGTACGGTTCTTTGGGTCAGTGGCTGGTCCGTTTTGGCATCAGCGCACAGGCCCAGAAGATTTATGAGGAGATGGAGCTTTCTTTCCAGTATTACGTCCATGGTGAAAATCAGAAGATTTATCTGAAGAACTATTTGGTGGATACAAAGCTGTTTGCGGACTGTGACCAGCTGGAGGATGAGTACCGGCGTGTGGCCAGTGAACTGGAACAGACCAGAGAGAGAGAAGAACGGCTGAAGTTTCAGATTAAGGAGCAGGACACCGTCATGCGGAAGATGACGGAGGTGAAACGGCTCACAGACAATCATGTGACGAATCTGGAAGCGATGATTCGCGATCTGCGCCATGAGATTGACGAGATGGGCAAAACGCTGACGTATCTGAACGGCCATGAGGCTCTGGTTTTCAAGGTCCGCAGGAAGCTGGGAGAGAAATTCAACGCCAGGTATCCCAAGGGCTCCCTGGAAAGAAAGCGGCTCCATTACAGAAAAGAATATCTGCTTCATCCTGTCCGCTCTTTCCGATTCTACCGGACGGAGGAGGGGCGCAACCTGAAAGACGGTGATTTTGCCATAGGAGATGTGTACCGTGAGCATGGGAAACTGGTGTTTCCTTATGCGGAGAACCCGGAGGTGTCCATCATCATTCCCGCGTACAACCAGGTCCGGTATACCTATCTGTGTCTGGCGTCGATTCTGGCTCACACGCAGGATGTGTCCTATGAGGTTATTATTGCCGACGATGTGTCCACAGACGCTACGGAGCATCTGGACCGGTATGCCCAGGGCGTGGTGCTCTGTAGGAATGAGACGAATCAGGGCTTTCTGAAGAACTGCAATCACGGGGCGGAGAAGGCCAGAGGCCGGTATCTGATGTTTCTGAATAACGATACTCAGGTGACGGACGGCTGGCTCAGTTCTCTGGTGCGGCTGATTCAGTCGGATGATTCCATTGGAATGGTGGGCTCTAAGCTGGTCTATCCGGACGGAAAGCTTCAGGAAGCCGGAGGCATCATCTGGAGCGACGGATCCGGGTGGAATTACGGACGCATGGACGATCCGGACAAACCGGAATACAATTACGTCAAAGATGTGGACTATATTTCCGGCGCGGCGATCCTGCTGTCCAAAAAATTGTGGGATCAGATCGGCGGTTTTGATGAGCGGTATGCTCCCGCCTACTGCGAGGATTCGGATCTGGCCTTCGAGGTGAGAAAGGCCGGGTACCGGGTAGTGTATCAGCCCCTGTCCAAAGTGATCCACTATGAGGGCGTCTCCAACGGGACCGACCTTCAGGGAGAGGGCCTTAAGCGGTATCAGGTGGAAAACTCTGAAAAGCTGAGGGAAAAATGGGCCGTTCAGCTGGCGGAGCAGTGTGAAAACACGGGCAATCCGGATCCCTTCCGTGCCAGAGAGCGGAGCATGGGAAAGAAGATCATCCTGGTGGTGGACCACTATGTGCCTACCTACGACAAGGATGCCGGGTCCAAGACGACATTCCAGTATCTGAAGATGTTTTTGGAGAAAGGGTTTGTGGTCAAATTCCTTGGTGATAATTTTGCTCACGAGGAGCCTTATTCCACTGTCCTGGAACAGATGGGAATTGAGATCCTGTCCGGCGCCGGCTACGAGGCCGGTATCTGGAACTGGCTGAAGGAGCACGGGAAGGACATTGCCATAGCTTATCTGAACAGGCCCCATATCGCGATCAAGTATATCGATTTCCTGAGGGAGAATACGGACTGCAAGATCATTTACTACGGACACGACCTGCATTTCCTGCGGGAGGGCAGGGAGTATATGCTTACGAAAGACGAGGAGCGCTTAAGCTCCGCCGAGTACTGGAAGGCCATAGAGATGTCCCTGTTCTACAAGGCAGATATATCTTACTATCCCTCCTTTGTGGAGAAGGAGGCCGTCAGCGCGGAAGATGAGAAGATCGCCGTAAAGGATATTGTGGCCTATGTCTACGACCGTTTCAGGGAAAACATTCCGGAGGACTTTGAGAAGAGGGAAGGCCTCCTGTTTGTAGGAGGCTTCGCTCATCCGCCCAACGCGGACGCGGTACTCTGGTTCGCCAGGGAGGTCTATCCGCTGATCCGCCGGAACATGGAGGCGGAGGGCAAAACCCCGCCGGACTTTTATGTGGCAGGCTCCAGGGTGACCGATGAGATCAAAGAACTGGAGCAGCCGGGCAGCGGGATCGTCATCAAGGGATTCGTCAGCGAGGAGGAACTGGTCAGGCTGTATGATACGACCCGCATGGTGGTTGTGCCTCTCCGCTACGGCGCGGGCGTGAAGGGAAAGATCGTGGAGGCCCTGTATCATGGAGCCGCCGTTGTAACGACAACCATCGGTGCCGAGGGCATTCCCGAGGCCGGGGAGGTCATGGCCATTGCCGATCAGCCGGAAGCTTTTGCGGAGGTGGCCGCGGCTATCTACGGGGATCCGGAGGCCTGCCTGGCCATGAGCCGGAGAACCCAGGACTTTATCCGGCGGCATTACAGTGTGGAAGCGGCCTGGGATGTGATTAAGGAAGATTTTGAATCTTAGAATATAATTTTAGAAAGAAGGCTGGGGCCGGTTCCCCGGGGGGCCGGCCCGGCAATCGTTATGGTAAAGGATATGACTTCGGGGAACATTCCCCGCCATCTGATTACATATTCCATTCCCCTGGTGCTGGGCAGTCTGTTTCAGCTTACCTACAACGCGGTGGACTCGATCATCGTAGGCAGGTTTATCGGAAAGGAAGCTCTTGCGGCAGTGGGAACTTGCTCGCCGGTGATGAATATTATTATTTTGGGAATCTCCGGAATCTGTATCGGTTCCTCCGTGCTTATGAGCAATTTTTTCGGCGCGAAGAAAATGGATCTGCTGAAAAAGGAACTGGCGACGACGGCAGTGTTTGGAGTCTATTTCTCCCTGGTGGTGGTGGCTCTGGGGATTCTGGTGACAGAGAGGCTTCTGCAGGTTCTGTATGTGCCGGATGAGATTCTCCATATCGCCACAGTATACCTGCGGATCATTTTCCTGGGCGCCCCCTTTACATTCTTTTACAATGCGGTGTCATCGGCGCTGAAAAGCGTAGGGGATTCCAAGACTCCTCTGAAATTTCTGGCATTCTGTTCGGTATTAAACGGCGTTCTGGATGTGATTCTCATAGGAGGCCTGGGACTGGGGATCATCTGCTCCGCCGCTACTACGGTCATAGCGGAAGCCCTGTCCGCGATTCTGTGTATTCTGTACGTATACCGCCGGATTCCGGAGCTGCAGCTGCAGCCTTCCGAATTTCAGATAGACGGGGGACTTCTGAGACAGACCCTGCAGTACGGCGGAGTCACGGCTCTTCAGCAGTCCTGCCAGCCGGTGGGGAAGCTTCTGATTCAGGGAGCGGTAAATCCCCTGGGCGTAGATGTGATGGCGGCCTTTAACGCGGTGACCCGGGTGGACGATTACGCCTTTACGCCGGAGCAGAGCATTGCCAGCGGCATCACCACATTTGTGGCTCAGAACTCCGGAGCCGGAAAGAATGAGCGGATCCGCCAGGGATTCCGCGACGGACTTTTTCTGGAGTTCTGCTACTGGGTATTTATCTGCGTAACGGCCTATTTCCTGCGGCGGCCGATCATGCGGCTGTTTGTGACGGGAGCCAATGAAGGAGTAGTGGAGCTGGGCAGCCGTTATCTGGCGGTTATGGCCTTTTTCTATGTGCTTCCCGCGTTTACCAACGGCGTGCAGGGATATTTCCGCGGCATGAAAAATATGAAGATGACTCTCCTGTGTACCTTTATTCAGACCAGCCTGCGGGTGATCTTTGTGTATCTGCTGGCCCCCAGATACGGGATCATCGGCATTCCTTTCGCCTGCGCCATCGGGTGGAGCGTTATGCTGATGGTGGAGGTTCCCTGTTATTTTCATGCCAGACCGGGAAAGAAGAGATAGTGTGAGAAAAGGCCAGTCCGGGGAAACGGGCTGGCCTGATGTTATTTTATCGTGCTGATCCTGGGGAAGTAGCGGAACAGGACCTTGGCGAGGATCTTATCTTCTGAGATGTAGGGATTATCCCAGAATCTGGCGTCCAGAGAGTAGTTCCGATTGTCTCCCATCATAAAATAGCTTCCCTCCGGGACTTCAAAATGAAGGGGATAGGGAGTTTCCATGTCTTCCGCCAGGTAGGGTTCGATGTATGGCTCTTCAGAACCGTTCAGGTACACGTGGCCGTCATGGATATCGATCACGTCTCCCGGAAGGCCGATGACCCGCTTCACGTAGTAGACGATGGAGTTGCGCCGGTCACTCCGTCCGCAGTTGGGGCAGACGCCCTGGTCGGTTTCCTGATACTGGGCATGGCAGTCCCGGCAGGCATATCCGAAGATGAAAATCGCCACGTCGCCCCGGTCAGGATGGCCGAACCGGTAGGACAGGCGGGAGCCGATGACCCGGTCGCCGGTCATAATGGTATTCTCCATGGAAGCGCTGGGTATCCGGCTGTTGGCGATGATAAATGTATTCAGAATAAAAGCGATGACGGCGGCAGTTACAAGGATCTGGATCCAGCTGAGAAGCTCCTTCTTCCAGTTGAACGGCTGCTCCGGCTCTTTGGTCTCCCGGCGGGAGTTGGCGTTTTTCATGTGTTTTAAAGACCTTCTTTCCTTCACGTGACTATAAGTGTAAATGAGATGGAGCGTTTCCGCAAGGGGTTTTAGAAAAAGGTAAGAAAAAATTTATATATGAGGGATGCGGTTGTGATATACTTTTTTACAGCCGCCAAAAGAGAATCGGAGCAGGACAGGCAGGGGGAGCAGGAATGAAGAACGGACAAAAAGCAGAGGAAAAACCGGTCAGGGAAACCGGCGCAGCAAGGAACCGGCTGTTGGCCGGTCTGGCGCTTCTTGGCTTTGCCGGAGCGCTGCAGGCGGCCGCCCGGCTGCTTCCCGGCTTCGGCGAATGGTACGCTTCAAACATATATCCCGCAATTGTGGGAGTTTACGGAAGAATTTGCGGAATTTTTCCGTTCTCAGTGGTGGAAATTGCTCTGTATATTGGAATAATCTGGCTGATATGGTACATTGTGTCCCATATTCACCGTCCTGCGTCCGCCGCGTCCATGGTGATCGCTCTTACAGGGCTTCTTGCCTTTCTTTATACGGCATGCTGCGGCGTCAACTATTACCGCAGGCCGTTTTCCGATTATCTGAACCTGGAGGTCCGGGAATCTTCGGTGGATGAACTGTACGATTTATGTGAATATCTGACGGGGAAAGTGAACGAGACGGTGGATAACTCGCCGTATGAGCCGTTCTGGGCCGTCGAAGGCCGAAAGGCTATGGCCGGTCTGGGAGACAGCTATCCCCAGCTTTCCGGATATTATCCCAGAGCCAAGGGGCTTCTGGTGTCCAGGATCCTGTCGGTTCAGCAGCTGAGCGGCATCTACTCGCCATTTACGGTGGAGGCCAACTACAATCAGGAGATGACGGCGTACAACATTCCCCACACCATTTGTCACGAACTGTCCCACCTGCGGGGGTTTATGCGGGAGGATGAGGCAAATTTTATCGGTTATCTGGCCTGTATCGGTTCTGAAAACAGGGCATTTCAGTACAGCGGTTATCTGACCGGCTGGGTTTACGCGGGCAACGCCCTTGCCAGACAGGATATTGACCGGTACAGCCGGCTCAGGAAACAGCTGGATGATAGGGCGATTGAGGATCTTCAGGCGAATAACGCGTTCTGGGACCGGTTTGAGGGGAAGGTGGCGGAGGTATCCAATCAGATGAACGACGTCTATCTGAAGATGAACAGCCAGAAGGACGGCATCCAAAGCTACGGCCGGATGGTAGACTTGATGCTGGCTTATTACCGCGGTTTTCATTGAATATTGCGGGGGAACGTGATAAACTGAAAAAAAGAGCGGCTGAAAACCGCCGGGGGGAGAGTCAATATGGGGAGAGAGACGGCTGGACCGTGGATTACGGAGGAGACGCTTCGGGCGTTTTCCGCGGGAATCTGTTATGACATTTACCGGAAGCTTGGGGCGCATCCGGCGGAGTCCGAGGGAGTTGAGGGCGTTCATTTCGCCGTGTGGGCGCCCAGGGCAGTGAGCGTCTGTGTGGCAGGGGATTTTAACCGGTGGAGCAGGGAAAGCCATCCCATGAAGAAGCTGGGCGATTCCGGCGTTTACGAACTGTTTGTTCCGGGTCTGAAGCAGGGGGACCTTTACAAGTACGCGGTGAAATCCGAAGCGGGGGAGACGGTGCTGAAAGCGGATCCCTACGGCACCTATGGGGAGCTCCGTCCGAACAACGCGTCCATTGTCTGGGACGCGGATCACTACGATTGGACAGATAAAGACTGGTGCGGCAGAAGGGCCGAAAAAAACCGCAGGGACGGTCCCATTTCCATCTACGAAGTGCATCTGGGCACCTGGATGGGAGGAAAGGCTGAAGAGAGCGGGACAGAATTTCGCGGCTACAGAGAGCTGGCGGAGGGGCTGGCTCGGTACGTGAAGGAGATGGGCTATACCCATGTAGAGCTTCTGCCGGTCATGGAACATCCCCTGGATGCCTCCTGGGGATTTCAGACCACCGGTTATTTCGCGCCTACCAGCCGTTACGGAACGCCCGCGGATTTTCAGTATTTCGTCGATTATATGCACAGCCGGGAAATCGGGGTGATTCTTGACTGGGTGCCGTCCCATTTCCCCAAAGATCAGGCAGGACTGGCCCGGTTCGACGGGACCTGCGTGTATGAGCATCTTGACGTCCGGCAGGGAGAAAATCCCCGGTGGGGAACCCTTCTTTTCAACTACGGGCGGCCCCAGGTATCCAATTTCCTGATCGCCAGCGCCCTGTCCTGGGCGGACAGGTTTCACGCGGACGGGATCCGCGTCACATCCATGGCCCTGATGCTGTATCTGGATTATGACAAGCAGCCGGGACAGTGGGTTCCCAACCTGTACGGCGGCAATGAGAATCTTGAGGCGGTGGAATTTCTGAAGCATCTGGCATCTGTCTTCCACAAAAAGGAGGAGGGAGCCCTTCTGATCGCCGAGGAGTCGGAGATGTGGGCCCAGGTGACGGGAGATCTGAAGGAAGGGGCCCTGGGTTTTGATTACAAGTGGAATCTGGGCTGGAGCAGCGATTTTCTCCGGTACATGGCGTGCGGGTCCCAGGCCCGCAGCCGCAGCTACAGTCAGGTGACTTACAGTATGCTGTATGCTTACAGCGAGGACTTTATCGTGGGCTTTACCCACGACGACGCGGACAACGGGGCAAAGCCTCTGGTCAGCCGTATGGCAGGGGCGGCAGAGGAAGAACGGCAGGCCAACCTGCGGGCGGCGTACGGTTACTGGATGACGCATCCAGGCAGGAAGATTCTTTTTATGGGACAGGATACCGGCCGGAATATGCAGGCCTACGTCAAGGCGCTGAACCGTCTGTACAGGACTCAGCCGGCATTGTACCGTCTGGATTCCCATCCGGACGGATTTGAGTGGATAGACTGCCTGAACAGTCAGGACAACATACTTGTGTTCTTAAGAAAGAGCGGCCTTCTCCGGGAGACGCTTCTGGTTGTCTGTAATTTCGGGGCCGAGGCCCACGAGAGCTACTGGGCGGGAGTGCCCTATGCCGGATGCTGGCAGGAGCTTTTGTCCAGCGATGACAGGGAATTTGGGGGCGGCGGAACGGTAAATGACCATCCGGTGGTTTCAGAGCCGATTGAGCGGGACGGACGTCCGTATTCGGTGGAGATTCGGGTGGCGCCTTTCAGCACTCATATTTTTAAATGGAGAGAGGGGTAAATATGGGAAATGGCGGATTTGCGGCGGCGACTCAGAACGCGCTGCCGGGACTGATCAATCTGGGACTGAGTATTTTGCGGGCAGTTCTCGTGCTGCTTATCGGTTTTCAGATAGCCAAGTCTTTGCGGAAGATGATGAACCGGTCGTTCTCCAAATCTCATATGGATATGTCGGTGAGAAATTTTCTGGCGTCCATGGTTTATGCCGCCGTCTGCGCCGTCACGGTATTTGTGGCGCTGGAGAAGCTGGGGGTCAGCACCGCATCTATTGTGGCTCTTCTGGGCTCCGCGGGCCTGGCCATCGGTCTGGCCATGCAGGACTTTCTGGCCAACTTCGCCGGGGGAGTGATTCTTCTGGTTTTAAAGCCCTTTAAGCTTGGGGATTACATTGTATGCGGACAGGCCGAGGGGACGGTCATGGATATCGGGCTGTTTTATACGACGCTGTCCACCATTGACAGCAAGAATGTGATTCTGCCCAACGGCGCCCTGGCCAATTCCAATATGACCAATGTGACGGCCCAGGAGAAGCGGCGTCTGGAGATCAAGGTGCAGATTTCCTACGAGTCGGACATTAAAAAGGCCAAGGAGATACTGCTTGATCTGATTACGAACCATCCCTGCGTTCTGGAGAGCGAGGAGCGGACGGTCTTTGTCAGTGAGCTGGAGGAGAGCGGCGTTCTGCTGTGCGCGAGAAGCTGGACGGCTACGGCGGATTACTGGCCTACCAGATGGAAGCTTCTGGAGGATCTGAAGCTGGCTTACGACCGGGAGGGAATAGAGATTCCTGTGAAACGGGTGGATATCAAGATAGCGAAAAATGAATAGGTCAGGCTGTCAGACAGCGGAGCGTCAGAATGATGCTCCGCTTTTTGAAACTTGTTAAATAAATATAAACTGGCGGAATTCTATTGACCGGCAGATGAAAAAGCTTTATAGTATGAACTACAAATCACGGCGGAGGATTCTCCGATGGCGGATTTCTGGAATTTCTGTATTCCTGATGTGGTGTTTCACCATGAACCCAATGATGCGCAGAGAACAGCGGTATGGGAAGGAGTGGCGCCTATGATTGCCTTTGAGTAAGGAACCCTGACAATTGAATTATACCCATTTCAGAAAGGACGATGACTATTATGAGAGACAGACTGCGAAGATGTGTCTTTCTGAGTATTTTCATGGTATTTATGACATTTCACGCTGCCTCCGCTGCCTATGGCGCCTCTTTGGAGGAACTGTTTCAGAGGGCGAAAGAGCAGGAGGCGGGAGTAACCGGCGAGCGTCCGGATCAGATTCCCGACAGCCGGTTTCTGGCGGAAAGCAGGGTGCAGAATGATATCCGGATCCTGTTCGCAGCCGGAAAGTGCGTGGCAGCCGGACAGGAACAGGTATTTTATGCTGTCGGAAAGAACTATGTGCCGGAGGGGAGTATGATTCCGGTCCTGTTTGGAAATCAGGCGGAGTATTCCAGCACGGCGGAGGACCGGATTCGGCAGGGGGAAGATATCTATACTCTGGTTCGGTTCGCGGTGCGGCCTGTGAGACAGGAGAGCCCGGAGAAACCGGATTTTAAGGAAACAAAGGAATACTGGAACCTGGGAGATACGGTGCTCAGGGAGATTGGCGGCCAGCCCTGCCGTTTCCGATGCATCGACCAGGATTACCAGGGAAATGCCCTGTTTCTGTGCGATTCCGTAATCCCGGCGGATTTTGGCTCCCGGTATGTGTATGAGACGGCGGAGGACGGCACTCATGAATATGTCTACTGCCCGGGGCCTGTCGAGAAGTTTGGAGAAAGCAGCGAATACCGGGAATCCTGGGTCCGCAGGTGGCTTAAGGAGCAGGAGAAGAAGCTTCCCCCGTCACCGGCGGTCAATGTGGGAGTGACTAAAAGCTTTATGGGACGAAGCGAAAAGGGCGAGGAGGAACAGTTTGACGAGGGAGCCTTTGCCTCTTTTGAGCTGGGCAGTCAGAGACTGACGGACCGGCTGTTTATACTTTCGCTGGACGAAGCTTTTTTGTACCGGGACTATCTGTGGAAGGTTCCCGATCTGCCTGCGTCCGCCTTCACCCGGGGATACTGGCTTCGGTCGCCTATGGCCGGAGCCGGGGGCGGCGACACAGGCTATGTGTATATGGTTGATCTGACGGAAGGCAGCATTCATCCCCATCCGGCGGAAAGCCCGGCGGGAATCCGCCCGGCATTTGTGCTGCCTCAGAAAAATAAATGAAGGGAGAAGATTATGATAAAGAAGATGAAAACGGAAAGAGTCAGAAAACGAGCAGGACAGCTGTTTTGGGCACTGGCAGGAGCCGTGCTTGTGCAGGCCGCGGTTCTGACGGCATGGGCAGCGCAGCCCGGCCAGGCGGCAGGAGAAGACCTGTGGGAGAACTGGAACGGAGATATGGAGTTTCCGGGAGATGGGACGGAAGAGGCGCCTTATCAGATCCGCACCCTTTCCCACTTGATGGGTCTGTCCCAGGCTGTAGTTCAGGGGGAAGATTTTGAAGGAAAATATCTGGAGCTTACTCAGGATCTGGATCTGGGCGGTCTGAGCCGGGGACCGTGGGGTTGGAGGCCGGTAGGATGGTATTCGTCAAAGGACCAGATAGGGGGACCGGTAGAAACGCCGTTTCGCGGAACCTTTGACGGCGGAGGAAATACGATCCGGGGTCTCAGAATGGTTCAGTCCGATACAGCTCTGTCCCAGCTGGGGCTTTTTGGAGTCATCGACGGAGGAACCGTGAAAAATCTCCGGATTCAGGCGGATGAGATCTGCGGGTCGGACAACGCCGGCATTCTGGCCGGGACTGTTTTGGGAGACGCGGTGATCCGCAATGTGACCGTGTCGGGAAATGTATTTGTGGAAAGCGGCGGCCGCAGTCTCTCCGGAAGCGTCTGGCGAGAGCGGTCCGGAAACGCAGGAGGAATCACGGGCACCGCCGACGGGAACGGCGGCCGCGTAACCATTGAAAACTGCCGGGCGGACGGAATCGCGGTCCGTTCCGACCAGCCTTCGTCCGGAACAGGCGGAATCGCGGGAGCGGTTTTGGACGGCGACCTGGCGGACAATGAGGTGAAGACCTGGTCAGGCAATTCGGACCGGATTCAGGGAAGAGGATATGCCGGCGGAATTGCCGGAATCATGGAGAATACCAATATCTATAACGCGTATGTGGAAGGAACGGTGGGAGGCAGCGGCAGCAGGGCCGCCGGAGGAATCATTGGGAAATATGAAAGCGGCAACCTGATGGTGGCAAGATTTGCCGGGGATATCGGCAGGACCAATATGGGGGCGGCCGCCCGGGAGGGCACTTTTATCGGCACGAGAGGAAGCCGGTCATTCAGTTATGGTACCGCGTCAGGGGACAATCTGTCTTACCTGTTTACCGATTCGGCGGCCAAGGCGAAGAGAGTAATGGGCTCCGATGTGGATGAAGACAATACCTTTGCCAGGGGCGCTCATATCGGTTACTGGCTGGGGCGCCAGCAGACCTGCGTGCTGGTGTCAGGGACTACAGAATTTGGAGACGCGGACCGATTTTTCTATGAGGAGCTGGAGGACGGAATCCGCTGTATTGTCACGGAAAAGCTGAGAAATGAGTTTACGGCGGCAGGCATGGGAGAGGGATTCCCCTTCCGTCTGGATCATTTTGCCCCGGATGCCATGGGACAGCCGGTGAGAGGGTACCTGCTGTCGGTTCCCAGGATTGACACAAGAAACGAAAACGGAACTTATGATACGGACGTGGCGGTTTTGACGGCCATGCCGGAGGGCAATCAGTCTTATTACCGGGCGATTGACAAGAACCATCCGGCCGCGGTGGCGCCCGGGACGGCGGTGGCCGTGGCGACGGCGCCCAAAAACAGGGGGCAGGACAGGTATCAGATGGCGGCGTCCCTCTCGGAGCCGGGCGGCGTGAAGGCGCCGACCTACATTAACGGGGCCGGGCGCAGGGTTCCCATGTCCTACGCGGCAGGAGGGACCTATACGTTTTCCATGCCGGAGCGGGATACGGAAATTAATGCGGAGTATGTGAAGGTGACTACAACGCTGTCCACAGAACCCGGTGAGACCAGGATTTCCGTGGTGCAGACCAGAAGCGGGGACAGAAAGAATCCTTCTGTGGTGACGGAAGTGCGCAGCGCAGGCGGCGTTCTGATAGCCAGGTATATCGGGGGAGCGCCGGATACGGCCGTTCAGGTTCAGCCGGTCATGATTCACGCGGAGCACAATACGGCGGGGGAAACGGCAGACCGGAAGGTACTCTGGTCCGTAGATGACAGAGATTTGCTTCTTCTGAACGCAGAGTCCGGATACACGGAAAAGGACGCGGGGATTCTTCCCAATCTGTCAGGATCATTTATCCAAACTATTATAGCGAGAGAAATGAAGGCGCAGGCGGACGGCCAGTACCGGGAGGCCATCAGCCCTGTGGTTTACGAAAAACCGGCGGTGGTGACGGCAGTCTCCAATCCGGATACGTCTGCGGATCATCAGCCGGTGTACGGCAACTGCAAGGTGACGGTGACATTTCAGATCATTGACCGGACGACCAGGCGGGTGGAAGGACTTCAGCTGAATCAGAGTCATATCACACTGACGGTGACCAGAAAGCTTACCGGCTACCGGCTGTCCCCCAGGGAGACGGTCACCTGTTCCGGGCCGGTGATTCTGGAAGCGGGCCTGCAGCCGGAGAGACCCTTCCTCAGAAATGTTTCCTGGAAGGACAAAAGCGGAGGAAGCAGCCTTCTGCTGACGCCGCAGGGGAATGCTTCTTCCCAATGCCGCGTGGAGGTTCGCTATGATGCCAAGGGGCAGAATAACCCGGCCTGGATTCAGAACGTAATATACAGAGACAATCAGAAACGAAAAGAGAACCCTTACACCCGGCTGGAAGGCTCCGAAACCCGCAGCGAGACGGTCACGGCCACTTCGGAAGACCAGACGCACGGAGTAATCTCCGCCGAATGTCTCGTGACGCTGAGATTTGTGACAGTGGATGAGACGGTAACATCCCGGCGCTTCGGCGGTGGAAGGAGCTACGGCGGGTCGGGAGGTTCCGGCAGGTCGGGAGGCTACGGCGGGGCGAGCGGTTCCGGCGGGTCAGGCAGCTCCGCCAAAAAGCGGGGCGGCGGTCCCGGAGAGGATTCCCGGATTCCCGCGGGAAGCCTGAAGGGAACCTGGAATATGGATGAGAGAGGCCGCTGGTCCTTTGAGGCAAACGGCAGAAGACGGAGGAACGAGTGGGCCTATATCTATAATCCTTATGCCAGGGAGGACAGGGGGCAGAGGCCTGCCGACTGGTTCTATTTTGACGGGGACGGCCATATGGTTACCGGTTGGCGCTGGGTCGCCGGTTCAGACGGAAAAACCAGGTGCTATTATCTGAATGAAAATTCGGACGGTACGAAAGGCGCCATGTATTTCAGCCGGACGACACCTGACGGATATCAGGTTGATCGGGACGGCGCATGGACAGTTGACGGCGCGGTACAGACAAAGTAAAGAGGTATTTCATGGAAAACAGACGGATTCGGAAAAGAAACAGGCGGTTTTGGCTCGGTTGTCTTGCCGTGTTTGGTTTTGTTCTGACCGCGGCGGCTTTTTTGGCCGGGGGCTGGCTGGTCGGCCGCGCCGCCGCGTTCCGCGGGACTAACATCTGGAGCGGCGGAAGTGAAGAACTTTTTGGGAAAAAGAGAAATTACATGTACCGCTGGACCGACGGGTATCAGATGACCTTCTGCCTTTCGCCGGGAAAGCATATGGGCAGCACTGTAGTGGCGGATGCCGTAAGGACCTCCGTTGAGGATGAATCGATTCCCTATGTGGGAAGCCGGGATGATTATGAGAAGCTGGCCTGTATCTGCACCTGGTTTGAGTACGAGGGAAATATCGGCGCGGACAACGCTACTTACGCGGCCGCTCAGACAGCCGTGTGGGCGATCATGAATGAAGGCTGGGAAAGCGCCGGAGATCTTGCCCGGGTGGTGGACAGGCATATTCCCGGAACGGAAAAACGCTTTCTGGATCTGAAGGCCTATGTGGAGGACGAGAGCGGCGGCATAGAAAACCTTCCGGACTGGATCCGCTCCACCCGCACCGGGGCCCGGAACCGGCCGGTTCCGATGAAGCTGGAAAACGGAATCTGGACGGCGGAGCTGGATATTGGGGCGGTTCCCTTTATGGCCGCGCTGGACTGGCAGTTTGAAGGAGAGTCCCGGGGCTGGACGCGGCGTGTCAGCGGCGGAAAACTGATCTTCACGTACGCGGGAGAAGGGCAGGAAGGAATCCTGGCGTGGGCGGCTCTGCCGGTTCAGTATATGACTCTGTCCAGAAACACGGAAACCATGAACATTTATATTCCGCAGGAGGCTCAGAACCGCACCCAGGGGATGATATCCGCCGGCCCGTATATTCCGAAGGTGTATCTTCAGCTGTCCATGTCGGGGCAGCCCTCTGTTCCGGGGGACGGCCGGCCGGAGTTTAAGCGGTACGAGCACAGGGAGAAGTTTCTCGCCCATTATCTGGTAGATCTGGATAAATCCTGCGCTGAGACGGGCAATCCGCTTAAAGGAGCAATCTTCCGCGTGCTGGAGGCTTTTGAGGAGGGTCAGCTCGGAGCGGCTCTCAGTTCCGCCGCCATGACGCCTAAGCCGGCGGTCTGGAATCATTTTAAAATCTGCGGGGAGGCCTCCACAGATGAGGACGGTCATATTTCCCACAGGGATGAGAAGCGCTATGAATATGCCAGAACCTATTGCGGCGGCCATCCGGAGCCGGACTATCTGCCGGAACCGGATTACTGGTCGGATCCGGAGACCGGCCAGGACAACAGTGAAGAGATTGAGGCGGTCCGGAAGGAAAACGAGCGGCTGAAAGCCCTGTGGGAAGCATGTAAGGAAGCATGCAGCGAGCAGACAGATTTTCATTCGGAGATTCCCGGAGAAGGGCAAAGACAGATGCTGGAGGAACGGGAGGAGATTTACAGGCAGTTTATCCGGCTCCGCTATGATTATACGTTTCAGGAAATCCAGGCCCGCTGCGGCTATGTACGCCACGGACAGCATAATGATGATAAACCTATTCCTGTAGTGAGAGTGTCCTCCTCCGAAGCCGGGGGAGGATGGGAAATCATAGATAAACCTGTGATCACAGACGAAAGCATCGGCTCCGGTCAGTCCTTTTTCGGCGGGGCGGAAGAACGTTCCGGGAACAGAGAGAGAGGAGGCGGGGTGAGTCTGCCGCCTCCGGAGCCGGATACGCTGCCGCTCCTGGCTCCATCCGGTGACGCCGGGACAGTGTCCTATACATTTTGTGTAGAAAATCACAGGACTGAAGGAGAAATCCACATAAATAAAAGAGACAGCCAGCTGCTTGAAGGTGAGAGCGGCGCCTATGACAGCTACGGAGATACGCAGGGCGACGCGACACTGGAGGGGGCCGTATATGGTCTGTACGCGGCGGAAGATATCCTTCATCCGGACGGCAGGACGGGAGCGGTCTATCGGGCGGGAGATTTGACGGCCATCGGAACGACCGATAAAAACGGAGATGCCTCTTTTCTGGCTTATACGGAAGAAAGCACAGTTCTGAATCTGACCGGCCGCCCGCTGATAGCCGGGCGCTATCTGGTCAGAGAGATTGGCCGGTCGGAAGGGTATGAGCGGGCGGTACTGCCTTGGGAGGAGGCGCCGGAGGACGGCGGAAGACTGTCAGAAAAAGAACAGTCAGGTGAAAAATTATCGGATGAAAAACTGCCTGGCGCCGCATGGGCGGCTGCGGGCCGGGCGGACGTGACCACGGCCATGACTCATCCGGTGGATATGCACGACGGTTCCTGGCTGGAGTTTGACGTAACCAGTCAGAATACGGCGGAAGGCTTTGATATTCTGGTCAGCGGTTTTCCTGAGGGAAGCCGGTTTTTCCGCTCCCGTATGAAGGAGACCAAAGGAGCGGTGGCCGGCGGAGTTGTAACAGGAACTCGTCTGGCGGAAACCGGGGAATATGAGAAGGCTCTGCCGGGAGAATACCGCCTGGATGAAACCGGAAGCTATATTCCCAGGAGAGATTCGGAGGGAAATCTGCTTTACGACACGTCAAAGCCGGTGCCGGGGACTTATCCGCTGATCAGGAGGCTGAATTATTATCCCGGCAGAATCGCGAGTCCGGCAAACGCTTCAAAGGAATGGGAGGACGAGGAATCCCCGGATGAGGAGTATGTGAAGCAGGAAGCCAACGCCATGCTGGAACAGATGGGTTATCATATGCTGGACAGCGATACGGGAGATGAAGCGCCCTGGACTGTGATAAAACTGCAGGGAAGTACGAACCGGGAGCTGATTCTGGAAATCCTGGACTGGTTTGATGTTCATTCCTTCTGGGACAGCGGCGCGGTTCACAGCGTCGTTTTGGAGGACGGCGGTTTCAGCGCCGTGCTGTTTCATGATCAGACCAGGCGGCCGGACACAGCCGTCTATGAGGAGCGTTCCGGTATTCTGTACGTAAGGCTGCCGGTTCAGACAGAGGAAGACGAGCGGCGGCATATGTTTGCGGCGTACCGGCCATCGGAGTATACGATACAGGGTAATTATATTACAGTTGCAGAGACCAGGCGGGCCGAGGGGCCGGTAGCCTTTCCGCAGCCTCTGGAGAAAGCCCTTCGTCCTGTTTATGAAATACTCTACGAGCAGTATGCGGAAGGGGAGAACCGGCTGGACGGTCAGGGCAATCCGATTCCCGTGTACCGGAAGGAATATATTTATGAGGAGAAGGAAGAGATCACCAGCGACTATGAGCTGGAACCGCTGCCTGCCGAGTATGATCCCGAGGATCAGTCTTACCGGATTCACGCGGACAACCGAATTGACTGGAGCCGGACGGCCGGGCCTGTGACAGAGACGTTCCGCGCCGAGGCGCCTTATGAAGTCTTTGTGAAAGACGGCGAGTCCATGTTCTACAGCGATTATCTGACGCAGATAAAAGGCGTTGGGGCCAGCGCTTTTGCTTCGGCCGGCAGGGAGACGGTGGGAGTTGTTGAATTGACCTATCCGGGGCAGATCCTGCCTGGGCAGGATGGGGCGGGAACGCCGGGAAAAGGGACCAGGGAGACGCCCTTTATGGTTGAGGAGCGCATCATCCGGCAGCCGGTGAAGGTGATAAAGGATACACAGGATCACGGGCTGGGAAAGCAGAATAATTTCCGGTTTAAGGTGTATCTGAAGAGCAATCTGGAGCGGCTGTATCGGGACAGGGAAGGGACGATAGTGTGGCTGGACAGACGGGGAAGAGAGATCGACGTGCTTTCCGCCAACCGGGCGTATCCGGGGCTGGTCCCGCGTATTTTTACCAAAGTCCCCAGAAGCGAAGAGATTCTCAGTAAGGACAGAGGGAAAGCCATAGAGGCCAATGCCGCCCTGTACGATGAGAATCAGGAAGAGGCCCCGCTGGACTACACGGCGGTGCTGGAAAACCATAATTATGAAAAATTCTTTCAGGCCATTGAGGTTGCCAACCGGGATCGGTGGGACGACGCGGCGCCCGGTTATTCGTCCCACCGGCCCCTGGGCAATGAGGCGAACCGGAGTCCAGAGGCAGAGGAAAACGCCAGGGCGTCCGACATGGTAAGGCAGTTTGCCATTGACTGGTATCTGGAAGAGGAAGCCGCAAAGCTTGCGGCTTTGCAGGACGGTTCTTCTGATGGGGAAGCCGCGGCCTACGGAGACCAGCTGTACGACAAAGCCCTGTATCAGGCGCTTCAGAAAGCCGGCAATTATCTGAAGCCGTTTTTTGCCTATGATCTGGACGAGATTTATGCCGTAAGCTGGGATTCGGAGGAAGGAGGAGGAAAGGACGAGGACGGGACAACGCTGAGCGCAGATCGGGAGGCAGAAACCTGTTATTACGAAATATCCCGCAGCCTTCCTTACGGAACCTATGTGGCGGCGGAGCAGCAGCCCAGGTACGCGAAGCTGCAGGATTATCCCAACCGGCATTACAGAATCGACCGCCCCAGGGAAATCGTGATTCCTTCCGTATATGAAACCTCTGAGGACGGCGGGGAGACTCTGAGCAGCCGGTATATTTACCGGGCTGATATGACGCCGGAAGAAATGACAGAACAGTACCAGATCCGTTTCTGCGCGGAGGAAGACAGGATTCCGGCCCACAATCACAGCGGCGATTTTGAGATTTATAAATATGGCGCCGGTATCCACAGGCTTAGGAACGGAGCCGGGCCGGCAGGCCCGGAGGACAGGTTCGCCCTGACTCAGAGCCGCTGGAAGCCGGAACTGAACTATTATAATGATTCGGATGACCGGCGGACGGAGCCGGTGACCTACTATCTGGCCGGCGGGCGAAAGAACCATGAGCGTGTCGGACAGTTTTACAGGTACAGCTCGGTGTCGGAGGAGGCCTGCACAGTGGAGGGCAGGACCGGCGTAAGAGGAATGACCGCCGCCTGGGACGGGCATTACAGTCCGGCCCTGGTTTACAGGAGCATGGAGGGGGAACCCGGCACGGAGGCGGCCCGGGTCCGTTTCCGGAACCGGCTTTATAAAACCAGGATCCGGATTGAGAAAATGGATTCTGAGACCGGAGAGAATCTGCTCCATGACGAGGCAATATTTAACATATACCGGACGGACTGCGATTCGTCGCCCGGAGGTACCGGCAGGGCAGTCTTTTACGAGGAAGATACAGTCATATCCGGAAGCCGGGAATTTCTGGAAAGCATGAGGGCGGAGGATATTCATCCCGTATCCCGCGGAGGACCGGCGGCGGACAGGCGGTATGCCGGAGTGGTACCGGCCGGTACGCCCGTGTGCCGGGAGAAAGACCGGGTAGTTCAGACGGATGTCTATGGAGTTCAGACCGGTATGACTGCCTCCTTTACTACGGCCAGAGACGGGATCATGGAAGGGGACTCCGAGGGTCTGCCGCCGGAGGCAGGACGGCAGAATACAGGGTATCTTTATACACCGCAGCCTCTTTCGGCCGGAGTCTATGTGCTGGCGGAGGTAAAAGCCCCATCCGGTTATGTCAGATGCCGTCCCGTAGCCGTGGAGGTATACAGCGATGAAGTGACTTACTATCGGAAAGGTGACAGAGACAGCCGGGTGACGGCTGCCGTTTATAAAAAGAAAGGGCAGGATGAGGCGTTGTCCGCGGCCAGAATCTATGTGGAAAATGAACCGACCCGGCTTCAGATAGAGAAAAGAAAGGAAGCGTCCGTGCCCGGGGAAGGAGACCGGCCGGCGGCGATCACCTACCGGGTGGGCGAAAGGATCGACGGCAGCCTTGCGCGGATCGGCGGAGATCCCGGCATGGAGTATGCGTACCGGAACGGCAGATATATGGGATACGGATGGAAAAAAGGGACGCTGGAATATCTTCTGGGCAGGAAAAAGGCCGGAGAGCAGGTGGAAATTGTATACGACGGAAATCTGTTTGCCGGTTACGGATATGTAACCAGGGAACTGGAGACAGACGCCGGCGATGGTCCCTATGTGGCCGGAGGAGTGATGGCGCTGTTTGAGGGACTTTTGGTGACGCCGTCCGGGGATACCCAGGATGAGGCGTATGAAGGAGTTGTAGTGGAACGCCTTGCCAACGGCGGCGTCAGCCGCATGTACGTGCGGGAGGGCTATGCCGGTTCCCGGACCGAGTTTGTCCAGGTTTTAAAAAACGGGGAGAACTGCTGGAGCGGAGAGACGGTTCAGAGAGGAGACACAGATATTCTGTACTATGATCTTGGGAAGCTTCAGCTGTTTCGGACAGAGTCCATAGATGGTGAAAAAGTGACCTACGGTTTCGGGCGGAACCATGAGAGGATGTCTATCCATCAGCTGGAGAGGGATAAGACCCATTCGATTTTTGCCTTTCGCGGAAGCCGGCCTGTGCTGGAACTGGAAGGAAATGATTTTACGGAGATTGTGTATCTGCCGAAGGACAGGGTTTTGGAAGGCCCATTCGCCAGACCTGAACGCAGGGCGGACGGCCGGGTAGTTATGAGCCGCGGTGTGCGGCTGTATCACCTGGATGAGGAAGGAGTCAGGGACAGCCTGGTGGATCCTTATACAGGCATGGCCTATGCCCTGACGGAAGAAAAGGACAGCGGGACGAAGGTTTTGGTGTGGCCTGTAAAGACGTACCGGGACGAGGAAGGGCGGATTATCGCCAGAGATAAGAAAATTACCTGCAGGATCGCCACCGCGGGGGAGAGTGAAGGCGGCAGCGAGTACCTGACCGGCACCTGGAAATCTGAGGCCGGGGAGGAAAGCCATAAGCTTTTTACGATGAAGGGGAACCGGATGGGACAGAATCTCCATGGACATCCGGTACTGGCCGGTACCAGCGGACGTTTTGCAAAGGAGATAAAACCGGTTTATGATGAATGGGGACTGCCGGTGTATTACCGGAGAAGCCCGGAAAGATACGAAAAAGAGACACAGCTCTATGACCGGAGCGGCGCCTGGATTCGTAAGAAGGAGGCAGACAGTCTGGAGGCGTATGTCAGTGATTCCTATAAGCTGGATTCTCATAAGATGGATTCTCGGAAACCGGTCCGTCACCGCATGGGGGAGAGCTATATTCTGGAGAATGTGTGGGTGACCGGAGAGGTCTCTCCCAATGACCCGTTTTCTGACAGCATGACCGGTGGCCAGCCGGATATTCTGAGGCGGGTGCCTGTGGGGGAATATATTATGGAAGAGCTTAAGGCTCCTCCGGGCTATCAAAAAGGGCTGCCCGCAGGAGTGATCGTGGAAGAAGATTCCCGCCTGCAGAGAGTGGCAATGACAGACGCCGCTACGAAAATTGAAGTGAACAAGACAGACGGGAGCGGGTGGCCGGTATACTCTGTGCGTTTGGCCGGACAGCCGGACAAGCGGGAACGGTCGGACAGACGAGGACAGCAGGACAAACGGAGCTATCCAAAAAAGATCGGAATGGTTACGGAAGGCAAAGGCGCCTTTTCTTACACCCAGCTGCCGGGAGCTGTACTGGCTCTTTATGAGGCCAAGAGGATCTATACCTCTGATCTGAAGAATCATCCGTCCGGTACTTACCTGCAGAAGAAAAACGCGGAGCCGCTGAACCGGTGGACGACCGGCCGGACGCCGCTTTATCTGGAAGGGATACCGGCGGGTGAATACATTATGGAGGAGGAGAGAAGGCCGGAGGGCTTTGTGCCGGCCAAGCCGCTGGAACTGGAGGTGAAGCCTGCCGGACAGGTTCAGGAGTATACGCTGTATAATGACCATACGAAAGTGGAGGTGGAAAAATATACTGTGCAGGAGGACGGAAGCGAGATACCGCTGAATGGGGCGGAATTTACCCTCTATCCCGCCCGGATAACCGCAGAGGGCCGGCCGGAGTATGACAAGACACAAAAGATAGACCGGTTTGTTTCCAGCGACGGGAAGGAGTATGCCGGTTTTATTGACTCCTTTGAGGAAATGTACCGGACTTACGGAACAGGGGGAAGCTTTTTGTCCTGGGCTTATAAGGGGAAAATCTACAGGGCCAGAGCGGTGTCCAAAACCGCGATTGACAGTACGGCGGCCGGAGGAGAGGCTTCCAGGTTTCCCACGACGGCGCAGCTTCTGTTCCGGACGGATGAAGGAGTAGACATCCGTGTTACCGTCTATGGGCAAAAGGATAACCGGCAGGGGCGAGATTTTGTCTATGAATATCAGTTTGATTATCGGAAGCTTCCCAGGGTCAATGAGAGGGCCTGCTCCTATCTGACACTGGACGGTATGCGCCGGTTTGATTATCTTCCGGCGGGAGGAACCTATATGCTGGTGGAAACCAGGGCCGCCGCCGGATTCGGGAAGGCGGAGCCGGTTCTTTTGCAGGTGGGAGATACGGCGGATATCTGGCGGTACCGGGTTCTCAATGAAGAACATTCGCTTTTGATCTCCAAAACCTTTGCGGCGGATAAGAATGGGAGCGAAAAGGAGTTGTCCGGCTCCGAGCTGGCTCTTTACCGCGCCGGGGATAATGGAGAGCTGATTCAGGATAAAGCGCATCTGGCGGCCTGGTGGATCAGCGGCGGAGACGGGGTCTACACGGAGCTGGACAGGATCCGCGGCAGCATTCCCGAAGGATATCAGGTAGGAGACTTGAAACCCCATGCCCTTCGGAGACTGCCGGAAGGAGATTACTGGCTGGTGGAGCAGAAGAGTCCTGATTATTATACTACGTTTCCGCCCAGGTTGATCCGGTACCGCCTGGGGGATGAGGTTCGTATTGTGAGGATTTCGGACAGACCAGCGGAGGGCCGGGTGGAGGTGCGGAAGACGGACACCGGCGGTCGGCCCCTGACGGGAGCGGTATTTGAGATCACTGCGTACCTGCCGCCTGATTTTGTAAATCCTGTGCTGACGAAAACCTTCAGCGATCTGAACGGAACGGCGGAGCTGACCGGTCTCCCGGCAGGAGAGATACAGGCCGACGGAAGCGTGATTCCCTACAGCTACCGCCTGCGGGAACTGACGCCACCGGACGGTTATGAGGTGAACCCGGAAATTCGGTCTTTTGAGTTTGAACCAAATAAACAGGGACAGTCCTACCGCTGGGATGAATCCGCCGTATACCGAACCAGGATCGCAGATGAAAAAACCAGAATTGTCCTCCGAAAACAGGCCTTTCCGAAGGAAGCCTTTGTAGAAGGGGCGTCTCTTGCCGTGTATCCGGTGTCCGGCATGGATGAAATGGGACGGTATCTCTATGACAGGGAGAATCCGATCGCGCAGTGGGTCTCTTCCGGAGAGGAGCCGGATCATGTGCTGGAAGGTCTGACGGCAGGCCGGACGTATCTTTTGACGGAGCTTCAGACCCCGGCCGGATATCTGCTGATGGAGCCTGTTGCGTTTACTCTGTCGGAGGACGGCCGGAGAATCAGTTCCTTCAGCAGCCGCATGACAGCCGTCACGGTACATCATCCCGGATGGTTTGCGCTGAAGGGCCGTTATGCAGTTAAGTGCCTGATGGAGGTAACCGACGAAAACGGCCGTATGGCAGCGGAATGGGTCTCCTCCGGGCAGGGCCGTCTGCTGACGGAAGCAGACGGAATCCGGGACAATGAAATTTATACCTTCACAGAGAGAACGGTTTACAGCGACGGAAGCCGGCAGATAACGGGCCGCGTTACCAGGCGGGTCCGGCTGGAAAACGGCAGGTATCAGGCAGAGGACCGTATGCCGGAACAGGTACTTCTTCAGCTGAAGGATCCGGGCGGCGCTGTCGCGGCTTCCTGGTATCCGTCGGAGAATCTTCCGGAACTGACTGTGGGTGCCAGGGATTCTGAGAAGGAAATTCTTTTGAGAAATCGCCCCTATGTTCTGGAAGAGACAACCATTTACAGTGACGGCGGCAGAAAAGAGGAACGGCGGTTTGCGTTTCTGCTGGACGGTCAGGGTCTTCTTAAGGCCATAAGCGCGTACGACCGGACACGGACTGTGCGGGTCAGCAAGACAGAAATAACGGGAGAGAAAGAGATTCCCGGGGCAAAGATGCAGATTCTGGACGAATGGGGGCGCATGATAGAAGAATGGATTTCCGGTGAGACTCCCCATGAGATTGAGGCGGAGCTGCTGCCGGGCCGCCGGTATGTGCTGCGGGAGTTGCTGCCGCCGGAAGGTTACGGCACGGCCGGTGATATCACTTTCACAGTGGAGGAGGACGGAAGTATTCAGCAGGTGGTTATGGAGGACGAGAGACTGCCGGAGGAACATAAGCCTCAGGTGCCGGGACGTCCGGGCAGGAGACCCGGCCCGGGGAGCCCCAAAGAGCCCAAAGAACCCAAAAAACCTGAGGCGCCCGGCACACCGAGACGGCCGGGAAGAGCCTGGGCCAGTTATCAGCCTCAGGCCACAGGAAAAGGAGATGTGCCGGGCAGCGGCAGGCCGCGGATTCCCCATACCGGAGATCAGACGCCCGGGCCGGGTATTTTCCTTGGAATCATGATTCTTGCGGGAGCGGGGATGGTGCTTCTGAAGCGGTCCGGTAAGAAATCGGGATGGATCTTTATCCTGGTATGTCTGCTTGCCCTGCCGGCGCTTACGGTCAGAGCGGAGACAGTTTCGGAGACGGGGGATAAGGAAATTACGGTTACTTATGATCCGATTTCCGGCAGCCCGGAGGAAGCGGATATTCCCCCGGACCATTATATCTGGCAGGGGCGGGAATATCAGATGGTATCCTGTCAGCTGATTGCGGAGGAGAACCTCAGGCAGCCGGAAGTCCGGAAAAAAACGATTCAGTACAGTCAGGTGGAGCAGGCGGCGAAGGTTCCGGAAACCATCACGGTCTCGGATGGAGGCAGAGAGCGGATTTTTGAGGCTGCGGATATAAGCTATGACAACTGGCAGTGGATCCCGGGATTTCAGTTTCCCGTTACGGTCCAGGAATATGACGCCGGAAGCTTTTACCTGGGTGATCGGGTGGCGATCGTGAAAGAGGAACAGCCTATGGAAGGATATGAGGAAGAGCTTCTGGAGCTGATCGGAGTAAATCCGGACTATTACCGGATAAAAAACTCCTCCTGGTCAGGGGAACCCTGGCGGGATGAGGAAGGGATCCTTTTCCGGCAGGCTGTCGTCTCAGGGGAGAAATATGTGGCGGATGTGAAGGTGGTTTATGAGAGCCGTGAGGAAGAGACCGGACCGCCGGATATGGCGTATCAGGCGGTTTACCGTCTGACTGAGAATGAAGCGGAGGAAGGACAGAATGCGGATGGGTCTCTGGTCAAAGTGCGGACAGACTCTAACGCCGGACGGCAACAAAAGAAAAGACCGCCCAAACAGCCGGGCGGCCTGTGGAACTGGATACGGAATCTAAGCCGCAGAACAAAAACTGTTCTGGGCCTGGGCCTGCTTTTGCTGCCGATTCTTTGCCTGCTGCTCCGGCGTCTGCTTTCAGGTACCGGCAGAAACAGACCTACTGAATGATCAGCTGGGTATCGGACTGCTCCGCGCCTTCTTCGACGTAGTTGACGGAGAAGGAAGGCTGGTACTCATTGCCGGACATATCGCGCACATTGACAATAAGGCCTGCCGGGTCCATCTCAAAAGTGACGGTGCCCGTATTCTTATCAATGGATATGGGCGCTATCACCTGCCCGTCGCTTTTGACGGCCGTGAGACCTTCGTAATCAATGCCCGACTGGGAGTCGCTCAACATAAGGGTAAGAATTCCATTGTCCATGGTATAATTGACTACGTCGGGAAGCTGATTGTCAAGAATATCGATGACCTCATAGCCGGTGACCTCCACGCCGTTGAAATTCTCCATATGAACTTCCAGAATGCCGTTGTGAGTGACAGTGGAGCGATAGGACTTTCTTCCGACCTTGACCAGATCCAGCGGCTCGTCGTCCAGACGGATGGTGACGGTCTTAAGGGGCATGTGGGATGTGATCGTGAAGGTGACGTCGGTAGTCCGGTAGTCGTCAGTGCCGTCTAAGTCAATCTCGTAGGACGGCCTGCAGGTCACCAGAAAGAAAATCAGCAAATTGATGACCACAAAGGGCAAAATATAAAAAAGAAGAATCCTTACCCACTCATAGCTGAGAAGGCTTCTCCTTCTTGGAGCCGTACGGCGATGATATGTTCGTTGTTCCATAATAATTCCTCCAGGTATCAATCATATTGACTGTATCCAATAGCATATCAGAAAATCAGATTTCTTACAAGTTTATCTTCTAAATTTCTATAAGTTATGTTATGATAAGCTTGTAATTCTCCCAGGAAGGGAGACGGTAGACTCACTTGCCTATGGAAAGAGAGGACAGCTTATGATTCAGAAAGCCGCAGAGTTTGCCACGAGGGTCCATGAAGGGGCGCTCCGGAAGGGAAGCAATATGCCGTATATCGTACATCCCAAGGAAGTGGCTATGATTGTGGCAGTTATGACGGAGGAGCCGGAGGTGATCGCGGCGGCTTATCTCCATGATGTGATCGAGGACGCCGGGGTCACTTACCGCGAGCTTGCGGAAACCTTCGGCGGCCGTGTGGCGGATTTGGTTCAGGCAGAGAGCGAGGATAAGACCAGAACCTGGCAGCAGAGGAAGCAGGCTACAGTGGAACGGCTGAGAAGCGCGGGACGAGAGGAACGCATGATTGCCTTTGGCGATAAATTAAGCAATCTGCGGAGTACCGCGGCTGATTACCTGGTTATGGGGGACGGGATTTGGAACAAGTTCCGTCAGAAGGACAAGAATATGCATGCCTGGTATTACAGAAGCGTGTTCGAGTCTTTTGGAGAATTTGAAGAGTATCCGTTTTATGAAGAGTACCGGCTGCTTTTGAGGCTGGTATTCGGAGAGAACGGTCAGACAGAGCCGGCGAGGGGACAATGCCGGAGACAGGCAGTTTGTGTATAGGCAAAAGAGATTTTGAGGTGGGGTATGATTCAAAAATATCGTTTTGGCTGTCCGTTTGAGACGGAGGCCGTGACAGAGACGGTTCCCTGTACGGGTACGTATGACCGGCATGAGCAGGAGAGCGCGGCAGGCGGTTTAGATGGGATTCCCTATTTTTCCATGTCTGAGGACGGCAGAGAGTTTTCCTGTCCGCTGGAAGACGGGGACGCGGTTTACGGTTTAGGCGAGAATGTCCGCGGGATTAATAAAAGAGGCTGGAAGTATGTTTCAAGCTGCATAGACGGATCCCGCCATCTGGAAAGCCGCCATTCCCTTTATGGCGCCCACAATTTTTTTGTGGTGGACGGACACCGGAGGTTCGGAGTGTTCGTGGACGCGGCCCAGAAGGTAGAGTTTGATCTTGGATATACAGACCGGAGAAGGCTGTCTGTGAAGGTGGAAGAGGACGGCTTTGTACTGTATATACTGGAAAATGATTCCGTGCGGGAGATTGTCCGCGAGTTTCGCCGCATGATCGGCAGAAGCTATATTCCTCCCCGGTGGGCCTTTGGGTACTGTCAGAGCCGGTGGGGGTATAAAAGCGCGGAGGATATAGAGGAAGTAGTGCGCAGGCACAGGGAGGACCATGTGCCTCTGGACAGTGTCTGCATGGACATTGACTATATGGAGCGGTACAAGGATTTTACTGTGGATTCCCGGCGGTTCCCTGATTTTGCGGAGTTTGTCAGGAAGATGAGGAAAGAACACATTCACCTGGTGCCGATCATCGACGCCGGAGTGAAGGTGGAAGAGGGCTATCCGGTCTATGAGGAGGGCGTGGAGAAGGGCTATTTCTGCAAGCGGGAAGACGGAAGCGATTTCGTGTGCGGTGTCTGGCCCGGCAGAGTGCATTTCCCGGATGTGCTGAATCCGAAGGCCAGAGAATGGTTCGGCGGGTGGTACCACGTCTTGCTGGATCAGGGGATTGAAGGCTTCTGGAACGATATGAATGAGCCGGCTATTTTTTATACGGAGGACCACCTGGAGGAGGTCTTCGACAAGCTGGAGGCGTACCGGGGAACCAATATCGGGATTGACGAGTTTTTCGACTGGCAGAAAACCGCGGAGAGTGTGGACAACTATCCGGATGATTACAAGAAGTTCTATCATCAGAGCCCTGCCGGCAGGATTCGTCATGACAAGGTTCACAATTTGTTCGGCTATAACATGACCAGAGCGGCCGGGGAGGCCTTTGAACGGCTGGAGCCGGACAAGCGGATTCTGATCTATTCCCGTTCTTCCTATATCGGGATGCACCGCTACGGGGGAATCTGGATGGGGGACAATCATTCCTGGTGGTCCCATATTCTTTTGAACCTGCAGATGCTGCCGGGGCTTAACATGTGCGGTTTTCTGTATACAGGCGCGGACCTGGGAGGCTTTGGCGAGGATACCACGGAGGATCTGCTGATCCGGTGGCTGGAGCTGGGGATTTTTACGCCTCTTATGCGGAACCATTCGGCGATGGGCACCAGGCGGCAGGAGTACTATCAGTTTGGGGACACGGAGACCTTCCGCAATGTGATCGGGCTTCGCTACGGTCTTCTGCCCTATCTTTACAGCGAGTTTATGAAGGCGGCCCTTGCGGACGATATGATGTTTCTTCCCCTGGCCTTTGTCTATCCGGAGGACCCGGAGGCGGCGGGAGTGGAGGACCAGCTGATGGCGGGCGAGAGCATGATGATCGCCCCGGTTTACAGGCAGAACGCGTCCGGCCGTTATGTGTACCTGCCGGAGGAGATGAAGCTGTACCGGCTTCGCAGCGTGGACGATATGGACGAGGAAGTGCTTCACGCCGGCCACCATTATGTGAAGGCAGAGCTGAATGAGGTGCTGGTATTTATACGTCCGGACCATCTGGTTCCCATGTCCCGGGGCGGAGAGTGGGAGGCCGGGACGGACAGTTCCAGGCTGCGGCTGCTGCATTTTGTGAAGGATCAGGCAGTATATGATCTGTATAATGACGACGGGTACAGCAGGAAGGTAGATCTGGAGCAGTCCCTGACGAGAATTACGGTTGAAAGGGACGGGACGGTCAGGACGGAGGGCGCGGAAGCCCCGGAGTGCCGTCTGATATAAGAAGATATAAGAAGAAAAGCGCAGGGTATTGACAAAATAGAAATGATAGGCTATATTAGTAATAGTTACTATAATCAATTTAATGAAAACAGGAGGATATCACATGTCAAAGTATGCAGGAACCAAGACAGAGAAAAACTTGTGGGAGGCTTTCGCGGGAGAATCTCAGGCCAGGAACAAATATACCTATTTTGCGTCCGTAGCCAAGAAAGCCGGTTATGAGCAGATTGCGGCGCTGTTTCTGAAGACCGCCGACAATGAGAAGGAGCATGCGAAATTATGGTTTAAGGAGCTGGGAGAGCTGGGCGATACGGCTGAGAATCTGCTTCACGCCGCCGAGGGCGAGAACATGGAGTGGACCGACATGTACGACCGGATGGCAAGAGAAGCCGAGGAAGAAGGCTTTACGGCTCTGGCTGCCAAGTTCCGCGGAGTTGCCGCCATTGAGAAGTCCCATGAGGAGCGTTACCGCGCTCTCCTGAACAACGTGGAGACGAAGCAGGTATTTGAAAAGAGCGGCGTGCAGGTGTGGGAATGCCGCAACTGCGGCCACATTGTAGTGGGAACCAAGGCTCCGGAGATCTGTCCGGTCTGCGCTCATCCTCAGGCTTATTTTGAGGTGCATCAGGAGAATTATTAATGCCTATGAAGGCGCTGTTGATCGGCGGCACCGGTACCATCAGCACGGAAGTATCGAAAAAGCTGCTGAAGGAGGGTCACGAGCTGTGGCTGATCAACCGGGGAAGCCGCAATAATGAGCTTCCGGAAGGGGCCCATGTGATAACGGGAGATATCCGCGACGAGGAGCGGATAGCCGGGCTGCTGAAAGGACAGGAGTTTGACGCTATGGCGGACTTTATTGCCTACGGCCCGGAGCAGCTTGAGAGAGATTACCGGCTATTTGGGGGGCGGACCAGACAGTTTATTTATGTAAGCTCCGCCTCCGCTTATCAGAAGCCGCTGTCCGACTACCGGATCACGGAGGGAACGCCCCTTGCGAATCCCTACTGGAAGTATTCCCGGGATAAGATTGCCGGGGAAGATTATCTGATGGGGCTGTATCGGGAAAAGGGATTTCCCATCACCATTGTGCGCCCCAGCCATACATACTGCAGGCGCAGCGTGCCGGTGGGACTCCACGGAAAGAACGGGAGTTTCCAGGTGCTGAAACGAATGCTGGAGGGAAAACCGGTGATTATCCACGGGGACGGAACATCTCTGTGGACCGTGACTCACAGCCGTGATTTTGCCGCAGGCTTTGTTGGGCTTATGGGCAATATTCACGCCATAGGCGAGGCGGTTCAGATTACCGGCGACGAGACGCTGACGTGGAATCAGATTTATCAGACGACAGCCCGCGCTCTGGGCGTCGCGCTGAGGCCGTACTACGTATCCTCAGCCTTTCTGGCGGCAGCCGGAGGACCGGGAGGCGGAGACGGCCTGCTGGGCGACAAGGCCCACAGCGTGGTGTTCCAAAACGACAAGTTAAAGCGGCTTGTTCCGGGCTTTAAGACGGAGGTGCGCTTTGACCAGGGGGTACGGGAGGCGGTCGCGTATATTTTCTCCCACCCGGAATGCCAGAAGGAGGATCCTGAGTTTGACGCCTGGTGCGACTGTGTGATTCAGGCCCAGGAAGCTGCCCTAAAGGCGGTTCAGAGCCGGGGCTGACCTAGTCCTCCGGATAATTCAGGCGTTCGGCGGTTGGGTTGTCCAGCACCTGGCGGATAAATCTTTGAGCATAATATTTGGCCATATCCAGATTCATATCCAGATAATTGCCGCAGTCCCTGGCCTCAGCGCCGGGGACTTTTTCGTTCCAGCCGCTGATGCAGGAAAACATTTTTGAGATCAAGGGTACGATGTCCGCGGACCGGTAATCGCCGGCCAGCAGCAGGTAGAAGCCGGTGCGGCAGCCCATAGGCCCGAAGTACAGAACCTTGTCCTGCCACTCCGGTTCATTTCTCAGGAAGGTAGCCCCCAGATGTTCGATGGTATGGACTTCGGCGGTGTTCATAACCGGCTCAAAATTCGGCCGGGTCATGCGGATGTCGAAGGTGGTTACAACAGAGTCCCCGACCCGGTCCCTGCGGGACACATAGATGCCGGGAAGAAGCTTTAAATGGTTGATGGTAAAGCTGGTAATTTTTTCCATTGTCTTCAGTCCTTTCTGCGTTCTGCCTGTAGTATAGCGAAAATCCCCGAAAAAGACAATCTTCTTTTCATTCTTTTTATGCCGGCGCATACATTTAAAAAGAATAAGAAAAGGGGAAACCGGATGAAGGATTGGTATCAGTGCCCGCCGGGGGAAGTGCTGGACAGACTCGGGACTTCCGAGGACGGACTTGGGGAAGAGCAGGTTCAGAAGCGCCGGGAAACATATGGAGAAAACCGTCTGCGGGAATCCAGGCGGAAGCCGGTCTGGGCGGTCTTCCTGGGACAGTTTAAGGACCTGCTGGTAATGATCCTGATAGGTGCCGCTGTCATCTCCATGCTGACGGACAATGTGGAGAGCACGGCGGTTATTTTTGCGGTTATTACGCTGAACGCCATTCTGGGGACGGTGCAGCACGAGAAGGCGGAGCGGTCGCTGGAAAGCCTGAGGGCCATGGCGTCTCCCTCCGCGAAGGTCCTGCGGGAAGGGACGCGCCGTGAAATTCCTTCCGCTCAGGTGGTGCCGGGGGATATTCTGTGTCTGGAGGCGGGAGATCTGGTGGTGGCCGACGGCAGGATACTGGAATGCGCGTCTTTGAAGGCGGATGAAAGCTCCCTGACGGGTGAATCGGAACCGGCGGAGAAGACCGCCCGGCCCGCAGAGGGAGAGGTACCTCTTGCGGAACGAAGCTGTATGGTCTATTCCGGGGCGCTGGTGACTGCGGGAGCCGGGACCGCGGTGGTGACAGCCACCGGCATGAATACTGAGATCGGAAGGATCGCCGGGCTGATGGAGGGCACTGGGGAGAGAAGAACGCCTCTGCAGGCAAGTCTGGACCAGCTGGGCAGCCGCCTGGCCGCGATCATCATGGTGATCTGCCTGGCGGTGTTTGCCCTGGGCGTGTACCGGGGAGAACGGATGCTGGACGCTCTTATGTTCTCCGTGGCGCTGGCTGTGGCCGCCATACCGGAGGCCCTCGGCTCCATCGTGACGATCGTTCAGGCAATGGGAACCCAGAAAATGGCGAAGGAGCACGCGATCATCAAGGATCTGAAGGCGGTAGAAAGTCTGGGCTGCGTGTCTGTCATCTGCACAGACAAGACCGGCACCCTGACTCAGAACCGCATGAAAGTAGAGCAGGCGGCAGTGGGAGAATGGGTGACGGATGGCGGGAAGCTTCAGCCTTCCAATCGTGACCACCGTTTCTTCCTGGAGGCCTGCGCGCTGGCTAATGACGCGGAGCTTGCCCCGGAACGCGGGGACGGGAAAGCCGGGGGCGTAGGCGACGCCACGGAGCTGGCGCTTCTGGAGCTGGTTCGGGACTGCGGGCTTTCGCCGGAGAAAATCCGTCGCCGGGTTCCCAGAACCGGCAGGATTCCCTTTGATTCTGACCGGAAGCTGATGAGTTCTCTCCACCGCATGGGACAGGATCAGGCGTTATTCTGCAAGGGCGCCGTGGATGTGCTTCTGGACCGGTGCAGCCGCGTTTCCGCGGAAGGAGCGGAGAAATCCAGGAATCTTTCGGCGGGAGAGAAAAAGAAAATACTGAATCAAAGCGCTGCCTGGGCGGAAAAGGGTCTGCGGGTGCTGGGGCTGGCCTGGCGGCCCCTTAAGGCGGCTGAAGCCAGCGGCCCTTTGAAGCCGGAGAAGATGGAGCGGGATCTGATCTTTCTCGGAATGGCGGCCATGAGAGACCCGGCCAGGCCGGAGAGCCGCCAGGCGGTGGCCGGCGCTAAAAGGGCGGGAATCCGGCCGGTTATGATAACCGGAGATCATAAGGTGACCGCCATGGCTATTGCGGGAGAGCTGGGAATCCTGGAGGCCGGAAACGCCGCGGTATCCGGAGGGGAGCTGGACGCCATGACGGCAGGAGAGCTGGAGGATGAGCTGGAGAACATCCGGGTGTACGCCAGGGTGACGCCGGAGCACAAGCTGCGCATTGTGAGGGCCTGGCAGAAAAAAGGGCATATTGTGGCCATGACCGGGGACGGGGTCAATGACGCGCCGGCACT
>CANQSK010000001.1 GCA_947626475.1 uncultured Lachnospiraceae bacterium | reverse complement strand
TTTTTTATCTGGGAGAGAAGTGGGACGGGAGCAGAAGTCTTCACGAGATGCTGGATCTGGACTGGGGAAGCAGGGAAGCGGAGGAACTTCTGCCGTACCTGCCGGACTACCGGCTGAACCTGATCCCGGCCAGGGAGATTGAGCATCCGGAGAACTACAGAACATGCCTGAAGCATATCTTTGGCCTGCTGAGGTGTGACCGTGACAAAGAGAAGCTGTATGAGTATGTGAAGGAGCATCGGGAGGAACTGGATGGGATGGACCAGGTAGAGAGGCAGGCGGCGCTGATACTGCTGGGAGAGCAGAAAAGGCTGAGGAAGCTGATGGAACCGGATGAGAAAGAGGAGAAGGAGGAGAGAGGAATGTGTCAGGCGATAACAGACTTGATTCTGGACGGAGAGGCGAGAGGTAGAGAACGTGGAAGAGCAGAAGGGATTGAACAGGAAAGGAAGCGGATGTCAAAACTGATCCTTGCCCTGGCAGAAGAACACAAGGAGGCGCTTCTGGTGCGGGCGGCGTCAGATGAAGAGTTCAGGGCAAGATTGTTTGAAGAATATAATATCTAAAGAGGGCAGACTGTCGGCGGGGCTGAGCACCAGATTGGTGTGAAGGCCCCTTCCTTTTTGTCGGATTATTGTGTATAATGGGCATAATATATGGAGAGCAGAAGGTGAATGAAATTGAGCAGGAAAAAGATTTTAGCCCAGTGGGGTCAGATTGTCGCGGGATTGGCAGTTTTTGCCTTTGGGGTTCATCTGACGATTTACGCCAACATCGGCCTGGCGCCCTGGGACTGTCTGGGAATGGGACTTTCTTATCATACCTTTCTGAATTACGGACTGGCCATGACTGTGATCGCTCTGGCGATCCTTGTGATCGACCTGCTGCTTCATGAACGGATTGGGTATGGGACGATCATCGACGCGCTGCTTACGGGAAATCTGGTGCAGATGTACAACAGTCTCAATCCGCTGCCGGAAAATCATAATTTGTGGCTTGGAATCGCGGTGATGCTGGCCGGATTTGTCTTTATGGCTCTGGGCATGCGGATCTATATGGAGGCGGCGCAGTGCTGCGGACCGAGAGATTCCCTGTTGGTGGGAATCGGAAAGCGCATGCCGAAAATCCCCATCGGCGCTGTTGAGATTCTGCTGTGGGCCGCGGTGCTTCTGGCAGGATGGCTGCTTGGGGGTCCGGTGGGAATCGGTACCCTGATCAGCACCTTCGGGGCCGGGGCTGTCATGCAGCTGGTGTACTCGCTGATTCACTTTGAGCCCCGGGAGATCAGACATCGGGACGTGGCGGAGGTCACGAAAGAGCTCATTGGAGGCCGGCGTGAGATTGACAAAAAACAGACGTGATTGTATGATAGAATAAATGACCGCAACAAAGGAGGACATTAACATGAAACAGAACGATCCCAATCAGGATCCCCGCAAACAGCGCCGTCCGTTTTTGGTTTCCTACGGACTGGTAATCCTGATTATGCTTTTGCTGAATGTATTTCTGTTTCCGGCGGTTCTGGAGTCGCAGATTCAGACGGTAGATTACGGAACCTTTATCAATATGCTGGAGGGACAGAAGCTGTCTACGGTTCAGCTTGAGGAAGAGCAGATTTATTTTATTGATAAAGACGAAAAGATGTATCAGACCAATGTTATCCCCCAGGACTACGCCATCGTCCAGAGGCTGGAGGATGCGGGGGTCAGCTTCGGCCGGATCTATAAAAAGCAGGGAGTGCTTGAGTATCTGCTGACCAACTGGATCCTGCCGTTTTTGCCGTTGATTCTTCTGGCCACCTGGTTCAGCCGGCGGATCAGCAGGATGTCCGGCGGGGGAGGCGGGATGAACGCCATGATGTTCGGCAAGTCAGGCGCCCGTCAGTATGTGATGGATGACAAGACCGGCATCAAGTTCAGCGATGTAGCCGGTCAGGATGAGGCGAAAGAAAGCCTGAAGGAGATCGTGGGTTTCCTTCACGACCCGAAAAAATATGAGGAGATCGGGGCCAAGATGCCCAAGGGAGCGCTGCTTGTGGGGCCTCCCGGAACAGGAAAGACGCTGCTTGCCAGGGCGGTTGCCGGTGAGGCGGAGGTACCTTTCTTCAGCATTGCCGGAAGTGAGTTTGTGGAGATGTTCGTAGGCATGGGCGCCAGCAAAGTTCGGGATCTGTTTAAGCAGGCCAGTGAGAAAGCGCCTTGTATCGTATTTATTGACGAGATTGATACCATTGGAAAGAAACGTGACAGCGGAAGTGGCATGGGCGGCAATGATGAGCGGGAGCAGACTCTGAACCAGCTGCTGACAGAGATGGACGGCTTTGACGCCACCAAGGGCGTGGTGATTCTGGCTGCAACCAACCGCCCGGAGAGCCTGGATCCGGCGCTTCTGCGGCCCGGCCGCTTTGACCGGAGGGTTCCTGTGGAGCTGCCTGACCTGAAGGGCCGCGAGGCGATTCTTCGCCTTCATGGCCGGAAGGTAAAGCTGGATTCGGATTGTGACTTCAATGTGGTCGCAAGGATGACGCCGGGAGCGTCAGGCGCCGAGCTGGCCAATATCGTCAACGAGGCGGCTCTGGGAGCCGTGCGCAACGGCCGCAGCCGCGTTACTCAGCCGGACCTCCAGGAGGCGGTGGATACGATCCTGGCAGGCGCTCAGAAGAAGAACGCCATCCTGAGTGAGAAGGAAAAATGTATCGTGGCCTACCATGAGGTTGGACACGCGCTGGTAGCGGCGCTGCAGAGTCATTCGGCGCCGGTTCAGAAGATTACGATCGTTCCGCGAACTTCGGGAGCGCTGGGCTTCACCATGCAGGTGGAGGACGGGGACCATGCCCTGATGAGCAAGGAGGAGCTGCTGAACAAGATCGCCACCTTTACCGGAGGCCGCGCCGCTGAGGAACTTGTATTCGGCTCTGTCACCACGGGAGCCAGCAACGACATTGAGCAGGCTACCAAGCTGGCCAGGGCCATGGTGACCCGGTACGGAATGAGCGATGACTTTGATATGGTCGCCCTGGAGACTGTGCAGAACGCTTATCTGGGCGGGGATTCCAGCCTTGCCTGCAGTGAGACTACGGCGGCTGCCATTGATGCCAAGGTAGTGGAACTGGTCAAGGCTCAGCATGCCAGGGCCAGCCGGCTTCTGGCGGAGAACAGGAGCAAGCTGGACGAGATCAGCCAGTATCTCTACGAGAAAGAGACCATAACCGGACAGGAATTCATGGAGATTCTGGAACGTGGGAACAAAGGCTGAAAAACGGTTGCCTGCGTCTTTGCGAAATGGTATGATAATTAAGTATATGAGGCTGGAAATATGGATTCAGAAGAAGGAGAGAGCAGGATGGCAAAAGTAGGAATTGTCATGGGCAGCGACTCGGATATGCCGGTTATGGCCCAGGCTGCGGACGTGTTAAGCAAGCTCGGCGTTGAATTTGAGATGACGGTCATCTCTGCTCACAGAGAGCCGGATATCTTTTTTAACTATGCGAAATCATTGGAGGAAAAGGGCGTGAAGGTGGTGATCGCCGGTGCCGGGAAAGCGGCTCATCTGCCCGGCATGTGCGCGGCTCTGTTCCCCATGCCGGTCATAGGGATTCCCATGAAGACCTCTGACCTGGGCGGAGTGGATTCCCTCTACTCTATTGTGCAGATGCCTTCCGGCATTCCTGTGGCTACTGTGGCGATCAACGGAGGCACCAACGCGGGAATTCTGGCAGCCAGGATCCTGGCTGTTTCCGATGAGGCGCTGCTGGAGCGCCTGAAAGCATATTCGGAATCCATGAAGAATGATGTGGCGGCAAAAGCGGAGAAGCTGGAACAGATCGGATATAAGGAATATCTGGCTCAGATGAAAAAGTAGGAAGAGAGGTTTTCATGTCCAAGACAAAAGGCCGGGTGACACTGCCCAGCGAGACAGGATTTCTGGAAGAGACGAAAGAGATTGCGGCCCGCTGGGGCGCGGACGCCATCCGGGACAGCGACGGAACAAAGCTTTCCCATGAACTGAAGCAGCTGGACGCCAGAATTTATACGACTTATTTTGTGTCGAGGGGACACAACGAGTTCGCGAAGGAGCATATGGAGGAATGTCAGCAGCTTTACCTTATGTCTAAGCGTGTGACGGCTGCGGAAGAGCAGCTGGACATTGATTTTATGGACGGTTATTTTGACCAGCAGGTACAGCCGGACTATGTTCATGACCCGGCTGTGTGGTGGGAGGTCATGGACCGGACGGCGGATGAGCCGGTTTCGGTCAGCTGCTGGCGTGTAGAGCAGGAAAAGAATCTGGTCCATATTGAGAAGGCAGAGCCGTTTCATGAGTATACCGTATCCTTTCTGGTTTATGCCGTCTGGGACCCGACCCAGATGTATAACCACATTACCAATCACTGGGGAGACAAGCCCCATGAGATTCCGTTTGATGTGAGAAAACCGGCTTCCGGCCGGTTCGCGAAAGAGTATCTGGTTCAGTGGCTGAAGGAGAATCCTGATACGGATGTGGTTCGGTTTACTACATTTTTCTATCATTTTACCCTGGTGTTCAACAGCCGGGCGAAGGAAAAGTACGTAGACTGGTTCGGCTACGGGGCGACGGTATCTCCGGAAGCCCTGGAGGAGTTCGCGGCTGAGTACGGATACCGGCTACGTCCGGAGGACATTGTAGACAACGGCTATTACAATACGACGTTCCGGGTTCCCACAAAACGTTACCGGGATTACATGGATTTCATCCAGCGCTTTGTGACAGGAAAGGCGGCGGAGCTGGTGAAGCTGGTCCACGAGGCCGGCAGGGAAGCCATGATGTTCCTGGGGGACAACTGGATCGGCACGGAGCCTTACGGCAAATATTTTCCCTCCATCGGCCTGGACGCCGTGGTGGGAAGCGTCGGTGACGGCACCACCCTTCGTCTGATCTCAGACATTAAGGGAGTCCGGTATACAGAGGGGCGGTTCCTTCCCTATTTTTTCCCGGATACCTTCTATGAGGGGAACGACCCGGTGCCGGAGGCGGTAAACAACTGGCTTTGCGCAAGGAGGGCGATCATGAGGAGCCCGCTGGACCGGATCGGTTACGGCGGATATCTGAGCCTGCCTTACAAATTTCCGAAATTTATTGATTATATTGAAACTGTGACGGATGAGTTCCGCCGGATTTATGATAATATCGCGCAAAGCAGGCCCTACAGCGGCCTGAAGGTCGGAATCTTAAACTGCTGGGGGCATCTGCGTGCCTGGCAGCCCTATATGGTTGCTCACGCTCTTTGGTATAAGCAGGCCTATAGCTATTACGGGATTTTGGAAAGCCTGAGCGGAGCGGCCGCGGACGTGGTATTTTTAAACTTTGACGATATCCGGGATACCGGGATTCCGGAGGATCTGGATGTGCTGATCAATGCCGGCGACGCCGGGACCGCGTTTTCCGGCGGCGATGAATGGCTGGACGAAAAGCTGGTGACGGCGGTCCGCCGGTGGGTCTGGGAGGGCGGAGGCTTTGTCGGCGTGGGAGAACCCAGCGCCGTTCATCACGGCGGCCGGTATTTTCAGCTGGCGGACGTGCTGGGCGTGGATAAGGAGCTGGGATTTTCCCTTTCCACAGACAAATATTTTGAGACGGAGCAGCCCGGACATTTTATCCGAAAAGACCGAAAAACAGCTTTCGATTTCGGCGAGAGCATGAAGAATGTGTACGCTCTTTCGGAGGATACGGAGATCGTGGAGTATTCAGGGCATGATGTCCATATAAGCGCTCATGCCTACGGCAGGGGCAGAGGCGTCTATCTGGCCGGTCTGCCTTACAGCGCGGAGAATACCAGACTGCTGATGAGAAGTCTTTATTACGCGGCTCATAAGGAAGACCGTTTTGAGGTCTGGTACGCGGATAACCCGTTCTGCGAAGTACATGCCTATCCTGACGCCGGGAAATACGCGGTGCTGAACAATTCCAGGGAACCTCAGATTACCGCTGTTTATGACGGAGAGGGAAAGAACTTTCAGATGGAACTGGCTCCGGCAGAGATTTGCTGGAAGCCGATGATATTCCGGCCGGCATCCTGCGGCGATACATAAAGGAGGGCTTCCATGACAGACAGTGAAAGGAAACAGACGCAGGAAGTGCTGAGGGCATTTTTGCCGGAGGGCGCCGTCAGAAGCTGCGAGCGGTTCGGCAACGGTCATATTAACGACACCTATCTGGTGGAATGTGCGGAAGGTTATCCGCGCTACGTTCTTCAGAGGATCAACCGGGAGGTGTTTCACAATCTGCATGCAGTGAGCGACAATGTGGAGAAGATCACAGATTTCCTGCGGGAAAAGATCATCGCCCAGGGAGGAGACCCGAACCGTGAGACGCTGACGCTGATCCCGGACAAAGAAGGGCGGAAAAGCCACATGGACGGGGAAGGCCAGTGCTGGAGGCTGGTCCTCTTTATCGAGGACGCCGTCTGTTATGAACAGGTGGAGCGGCCGGAGGATTTCTATCTCAGCGGCAAGGCCTTCGGCCATTTTCAGAGGATGCTGGCAGACTATCCGGCGGAAACCCTTGTAGAGACGATTCCCCATTTCCATGACACTCCAAGTCGGCTTAAGGCTCTCTGGCAGGCAGTGCGGAAGGATGTCTGCGGCTATGCGGGACAGGTGGCCGGGGAGCTGGAGTTTGTGGCGGCGAGAGAACGGGAGTGCGGCACGGCCATGGATATGCTGGCAGGCGGCGAGCTGCCCCTCCGCGTCACCCACAACGACACGAAGCTGAATAACATTATGTTTGACGCTAAAACGGGGGACACCCTCTGCGTCCTGGATCTTGACACCATCATGCCCGGACTGTCCATCTTTGATTTCGGCGATGCCATACGATTCGGTGCCAACACGGCTTTGGAGGATGAAAGGGATACAGGAAAGGTCTCTCTTTCTCTGGAGCTGTATGAGATGTTTGTGAGAGGATTCCTGGAGGGCTGTCAGGGGAGCCTGACGGACAATGAGGTCCGAATGCTGCCCATGGGAGCCAAGCTGATGACCATGGAGTGCGGCATCCGTTTCCTGACGGATTATCTGGAGGGCAGCGTCTATTTTCACATCGATTATCCGGAACACAATCTGGTCCGGGCCCGCACCCAGTTTGCCCTGGCACAGGATATGGAACGCAAATGGAAGGTCATGACGGACATTGTGGATAAATACAGAACTTGATACAACTTTTCATTACGGAGGAGACAGTATGGATTATAAGAAAGCAGGAGTGGATATTGAAGCCGGCTACCGTTCCGTGGAGCTGATGAAAAAGCATGTAGCGTCGACCATGCGGCCGGAGGTTCTGGGCGGCATCGGAGGATTTTCAGGGGCCTTTTCCCTGGATGCCGTCAAAAACATGGAACATCCCGTGCTTTTGTCCGGAACGGACGGCGTAGGGACAAAGCTTAAGCTGGCAATGATCATGGACCGGCATGATACCATCGGTATCGACTGTGTCGCCATGTGCGTCAACGATGTGGCCTGCGCGGGAGGCGAGCCTCTGTTTTTCCTGGATTATATCGCCTGCGGCAGGAATGTGCCGGAGAAGATAGCTGCCATTGTGAGCGGAGTAGCTGAGGGCTGCAGGCAGGCGGAGGCAGCGCTGGTAGGCGGCGAGACGGCGGAGCACCCGGGCATGATGGCGGAGGACGAGTACGACCTGGCCGGATTTACTGTAGGCGTAGTGGAGCAGAAAGAACTGATTGACGGCAGTACCCTTGGGGCCGGAGACGTGCTCATCGGCATGGCGTCATCCGGCGTTCACAGCAACGGTTTCTCCCTGGTGCGCAAGGTTTTTGAGAAGGAAATGACGGCGGAGGGGCTGGGAACCTACTATGAGGAGCTGGGAGGCACCCTGGGAGATATTCTTCTGGCGCCGACAAAGATTTATGTAAAAGCATTGAAAAATGTGAAAGAGGCCGGAGTGAAGGTGAAGGCCTGCAGCCATATTACCGGCGGAGGCTTTTATGAAAATGTGCCCCGGATGCTCCGGGACGGCACCCGCGCTGTGGTGAAGAAGGACAGCTATCCGGTTCCGCCGATTTTTAAGCTGATGGCGGAGAAGGGCGATATTGAAGAGAAAATCATGTACAATACCTTCAATATGGGCATTGGCATGATCGTGGCCGTAGACGCGGCCGATGCGGAGAAGGCCGTGGATGCCATGAAAGAAGCCGGTGAGACACCCTATATCATCGGCTCCATTGAGGAAGGTGAAAAGGGAGTGACCTTATGTTAAAGATCGGCGTTCTGGTATCCGGAGGCGGTACCAACCTGCAGGCGATTCTGGACGCCATAGACAGCGGCAGGATCACCAATGCTAAAGTGGAGATCGTGATCAGCAACAATGCCGGGGCCTATGCTTTGGAGAGGGCCAGACAGCACGGGATTGCGGCGCTGTGCCTGTCTCCCAAAAGCTATGAGAGCCGGGCGGCCTACAACGAGGCCCTTCTTGAGACGATTGACGGATACGGTCTGGATTTGATCGTGCTGGCTGGTTTCCTGGTGACAATCCCGCCGGCCATGATTCAGAAATACCGCGGCCGGATCATCAACATTCATCCGTCCCTGATTCCCTCCTTCTGCGGAGTGGGATACTACGGGCTGAAGGTTCACGAGGCGGCGCTGGCCCGCGGCGTAAAGATTACGGGGGCCACCGTTCATTTTGTGGATGAGGGCATGGATTCCGGCCCGATCATTCTGCAGAAGGCGGTAGAGGTGCTGCCCGGCGATACGCCTAAGGTTCTGCAGCAGCGGGTTATGGAACAAGCCGAGTGGGTGATTCTGCCCCAGGCGATCGATATGATCGCCAACGGCAAGATAGAAGCAGGAGGTATGGTTAAATGAAGGTATTGATTATCGGAAGCGGCGGCCGCGAGCATGCCATCGCGTGGAAAACGGCACAGAGTCCGAAGGTGGATAAGATTTACTGCGCGCCGGGCAATGCGGGGATAGCGTCCCTGGCCGAGTGCGTGAATATCGGTGTCATGGATTTTGCGAAGCAGGCGGAGTTTGCCAAAGCCAATCAGATCGACCTGGTAGTGGTTGCCCCTGATGATCCTCTGGCGGCCGGTGCGGTGGACGCGTTGGAGGCCGCCGGAATCCGGGCTTTCGGACCGCGGAAGAATGCGGCTATCCTGGAGGGATCCAAGGCATTTTCCAAGGATTTAATGAAGAAATACGGCATTCCTACGGCGGCCTACGAGACGTTTGATACGCCGGAGGCAGCTCT
The DNA here is from genome assembly GCA_947626475.1 of uncultured Lachnospiraceae bacterium. Classification (GTDB taxonomy): domain Bacteria; phylum Bacillota; class Clostridia; order Lachnospirales; family Lachnospiraceae; genus UBA3402. The sequence continues at coordinate 76,830 of CANQSK010000001.1, read as the reverse complement.
GGCCTATCTTGAGACGGCGCCCATGCCCATCGTCCTGAAGGCGGACGGGCTGGCTCTGGGTAAGGGCGTCCTCATCTGCCGGGACCGCGAGGAAGCCAGGGAGGGCGTGAAGACCCTGATGATGGACAAGCAGTTCGGGGCGGCCGGTGACCGCATTGTCGTGGAGGAATTTATGACCGGAAGAGAGGTGTCGGTGCTGTCCTTTGTGGACGGCAGGACCATCCGGGTCATGACCTCCGCCCAGGATCACAAGCGGGCCAAAGACGGCGACCAGGGCCTGAACACCGGCGGCATGGGAACCTTTTCTCCCAGCCCCTTCTATACGGAAGAGATCAACCGCTACTGTATGGAGCATATTTTCCAGCCCACTGTGGACGCCATGCGTGCTGAGGGCCGGGAGTTTAAGGGCGTGATCTTCTTCGGCCTGATGCTGACGGCGGACGGTCCCAAGGTGCTGGAGTACAACGCCCGCTTCGGTGACCCGGAGACCCAGGTTGTGCTTCCCAGAATGAAAAATGACATTATCGATGTGTTTGAGGCCTGTATTGACGGCACTCTGGATCAGATTGAACTGGAGTTTGAGGACAATGCGGCGGTGTGCGTGGTGCTGGCCAGCAAGGGGTATCCGGAGCATTATGAGAAAGGGTTCGTCATCTCAGGTCTGGACCGCTTTGAGGGAAATGACGGCTACTACGTATTCCATGCGGGAAGCAAGTTTAATGATGAGGGCGATATTGTAACCAACGGCGGACGTGTCCTTGGCGTGACCGCCCTGGGAGCCAGCCTCAAGGAAGCCCGCGACAACGCTTACGGGGCGACAGAATGGATACAGTTCGGCAACAAATATATGCGTCATGATATCGGAAAGGCAATTGAGGATTTCTGTGGGTGAAGGATAACCGTATGATCTACACTGTAACACTGAACCCGTCCCTGGATTATATTGTATCTGTGGACCATTTCAGACAGGGCGGGATTAATCGTACTGCAAAGGAAATCTTAAATCCCGGCGGCAAGGGGATCAATGTGTCCCTGGTGCTTAAGAACCTGGGGTATGAGAGTATTGCACTCGGATTTACGGCCGGATTCACAGGGAAGGAGATTGTCCGCCTGCTTGAGGAGCGTGAGATTCGCTCCTCTTTTATTCAGGTGAAAAACGGACTGTCACGCATCAATGTGAAGATAAGATCCGATGAGGAGACTGAGATCAACGGTATGGGACCGGAGGTCTTCCGTGAAGACATTTCAGCATTATTCAGGCAGCTGGACGGCCTTTCGGACGGAGATGTCCTTGTGCTGGCGGGGGCGATTCCCGCCGGAATGCCGGAGACCATGTACGGAGATATTATGAAACATCTATCCGGCAAAAGGCTGCGGATTCTTGTGGATGCCGCGGGACCGCTGCTGACCGGCGTTCTGAAATATCATCCGTTTCTGGTAAAACCCAACTGCCATGAGCTGGGAGAGATTTACGGCGTGACTCTGGGAACCAGAGATGAAGTAGTGCCTTACGCCCGCAGGCTGCAGGAGGCGGGTGCCGCCAATGTGCTGGTCTCTCTGGCCGGTCAGGGCGCGGTTCTTGTGACGGAGGAGGGACAGATATTCCAGTCGGAAGCCCCTGCGGGCAGGGTGCGAAATTCCGTAGGCGCCGGGGATTCCATGGCGGCCGGTTTCCTGGCCGGTTATCTGCCGGGCGGAGACTATGAGCAGGCATTTTATATGGGGATATGCTCCGGTTCGGCGTCCGCCTTTTCCGAAGGCCTGGCGACCAGGAAAAAGACGGAGCAGCTGCTTGCCGCGATCCGCCGTCAGTGACAGCGCCGGCAGTGACATAAAAAGATGATTGCGCTGACAGGATGGTTTTGCTATAATAAAATATTAAAGAAAATAATTCAAGGAGGACTAAGATGAAGCATTTTGATTATATGACTAAGGGAACCTGCTCCCAGGTGATCAGCATGGATCTGGACGGCAACGTGGTACATAATGTCAGTTTTGTGGGCGGCTGCAACGGCAATCTGAAGGCGATCTCAAAGCTGGTGGAGGGAATGACGGTGGAACAGATCGAGTCCATTCTGTCGGGAAATACCTGCGGGCCCAGACCCACGTCTTGTGCCGATCAGCTGGCTAAGGCGGTAAGAGCCGCCTATGAGGCTTAGTAAATGGTAGTAAAACAGGACTTCTGGTATCCTCCGGCCATGCAGAACCGGAGGCTCCATATTTATCTGCCGGATTCCTACTATGATACGGATGAGCGGTATCCGGTCATGTATTTCTTCGACGGTCATAATCTGTACTATGACAGTGACGCTACCTACGGCAAGAGCTGGGGTCTGAAGGAATTTCTTGACGGATGGGATAAGCCGATGATCATTGTGGGGATCGAGTGCGGACATGAGGGCGATCAGAGGCTCAGCGAATATTGCCCTTACAGGGTCGCCTGGGGATTTTTCAGCCGGATGGAGCCGAAGGGGGATGCTACCTTTCAGTGGATCACGGGAGATGTGAAGCCCTTTATTGACCGGGAATACCGTACCTATCCGGACCGGCGGTGCACAGGGATCGCCGGTTCCAGCATGGGCGGACTTATGGCCCTGTACGGGGTTGTCCGCTATAACTGGTGCTTTTCCAAAGCGGCCTGCGTGTCCAGCGCCGTAGGCTTCTGCATGCCGAATGTCTATCGGGATCTGAAGGAAAGCTGGATGGATGCGGACACCAGGGTGTATCTGTCCTGGGGGACCAGGGAGGCCAGGGGCGTCACGGACCACTGGCATGAGGATATGAAAAGCTATACGTCCCGGAGGAACCGTTCCATCGCCAAATATATCGGCATGTACGGTGCCGCTACTCAGATCTACTGCCAGACAGGCGGAAATCACTGTGAGGCGGACTGGGAGAAGCAGGTGCCGCTTTTCATGGATTTTTTGTGGAAAGGGCGCTTTCTGTGAACCTGAATATAATGAGGGCCTGATTCAGGCCCCGGGAGGAAGATATGATATTCGGAAAGAAAAAAAGCGCTGCCAGAGCGTCTTACGACAAGACCGGAAAGATTCCGGTGGTCCGCGCCAGCATCTGTACCGGTGAGAAGGTAGCCGGATTCAAGGACGAGGCTACGGGAAAGTTTGAAGATCTGATGCTGATCCGGCGTGAGGAAGATTTGAAGGAATTTATGTCTCTTTATGACGTGAAGGAAGAGGAGATCAAAAAAGAATGGTAGGCTTTGTTGAGAAATGGAAGGAACGGCGGAGACGGAGGGAACGGCTCCGCAGGCCCACTTCCACGATCATTCTGTTCCTTCTGCTTTACAAGGGGATCTTTTCCCTGGCCGTTGTGCCCATAGGCAGAACTCTGTGGACGCAGGCTCTTCTGCATTCCAGAACTCAGTTTATTTCCAACAGCAATCTGAAGGAGGTTCTGTTAAGCCCTCTTATCTGGCTGACGCTCATAGTGATTGCCGTGGGATATATGTTCTGGAACCTGATGGAGATCTCCGCCGTACTGATCTGCCTTGAATGCGCCTATCATAACAAAAAGATCGGGCTGATCGCTCTGCTACGGCGGGCCGCGATGAGCATCCGGCATATCTACAAGCCGAAGAATCTGCCTCTTCTGATGTTCGCCGCGGTGATCGTGCCCTTCACCAATACTTTTCTCACCTCTGATATGATCAGCCAGATCGTGGTGCCCGCGTATATCATGGAGGTAATTCAGGAGAAGCCGGTCTACCTCGCTCTGTATTCCGCAGTTTTCACGGCGCTGGTTTTCTGGGTCGTGGAATGGATGTTCGTGTTCCATTATTTTGTCCTGGAACAGTGCGATCTTCCGGAAGCCGCGGGCAGAAGCATCCGTCTGATACGCGGCCGCCGCATCGGGAGCGTGGTGAAGCTGTTCCTGAACAATCTCTGGCATATATTACTGATGTTTCTCTATCTGTTTCTGACGCTGATGCTGATCGTCATAATCCTGATAGGGCTTGGAGGAGCGGAAGGGGAGTGGTCGCGCGCTTTCGGCCTTATTCTCCAGTACGCTCTTATGCCCATACTGGTATTTGCCGCCAACTGTGTGGTCAACTTCGCCCAGTATGCCTACCTGACCCTTCTGTTTCACAGGTACAAGAACCGTGACGGAGAAGCCTGCCCGGAATGCGCGCCGGAGGCGGTGCCGAAAAAGCGCATTACCGGCCACGGTCTGATCGTGGCTGCCATGTATGCTCTGATGGTGGCCTTTGGCGCTGGCGCGCCTCTGATGATCTCCTATGCTGAGGAAGAAGAGGGGCTGGCGGAAGCTTTGGAAAACGACCGGATGGAAATTACCAGCCATCGGGGATATTCTGCCGTGGCGCCGGAGAATACCATACCGGCGTTCCAGGCGGCCATCGACTGCGGCGTTACCGGCTACGCGGAGCTGGACGTCCAGCAGACCAAAGACGGCGTAGTGGTGCTGACCCATGACACCAACCTGAAGCGGTGTACCGGCGTTAACGTAAATGTGACCGATATAACATATGAAGAACTGAAGAAGCTGGATGCCAGCCTGGGATACAGCGGAAAAGACCGTGAGAAGTTTGCTGGAACGCCGGTTCCCACTCTGGACGAAGTGATCAAATTCTGCAAGGGAAAGATCAAACTGAATATTGAGATTAAGGGAACGACCCCCACACTGGTGGACGAGACGGTCCGCGTCATCCGGGAGAACGGCTTTGAGGGCGAATGTATCATATCCTCCCTTCAATATGATGCCCTGGAACGGGTAAAGGAGCTGGCGCCGGAACTGAAATGCGGTTACATCATGGCGATGGGCGCGGGGCTGTATTACGATCTTCCGGCGGCGGACTTTTTCAGTATCGAGACCATGTTCATCACTCCGACCATGATCTCTGAGCTGCACACCAGGGGCAAGGAGGTTCACGCCTGGACCGTCGATACGGAGGACGATGTAAAGAAAATGAGGAGACTGGGCGTTGACAATGTGATCACCGGACGTCCGGAGGAAACGGCCCGCATTCTCGACGAGGAGGAAGCGACCTTCAGCATGGAAGTCTCCTGAAAGTGAATTCCATTGGAAAAGCAGGTTATACTTGATTGTAACCTGCTTTTATGCTACACTTCTATTGCTAAATTTATGAGAGCGCCGCAGCCGCCGGATTTTGAAGGGCTGCAGAACGTACAAAAAGGAGAATCGTGCATGGGCGGCATTTTTGGAGTTGTATCGAGACAGAACTGTACACATGAATTGTTTTACGGAGTAGACTACCATTCTCACCTGGGAACCAGGCGAGGCGGCATGGCGACCTACGGCGAGGATGGCTTCAACCGGGCGATTCACAACATTGAAAATTCCCCTTTCCGCACCAAATTTGAGCGGGACGTGGAGGAGATGAAGGGATATTACGGCATCGCCTGCATTTCCGACTATGAGCCCCAGCCGCTGATCATCCAGTCCCATTTGGGAAGCTTCGCTATCGTGACAGTCGGCAAAGTAAATAATTACGACGAACTCCTCAGGCAGGTCTATTCTCAGGGAAATACCCATTTCCAGGAGATGACCAGCGGCCAGGTCAACGTGACGGAGCTGATGGCGTCCCTGATCTGCAAATGTGACAGCCTGGTGGAAGGCATTCAGTACGTCCAGAAGATCGTGGACGGTTCCATGACGCTTCTGCTTCTGACAAAGGACGGCATTATCGCCGCAAGAGACCGGGTGGGCCGGACTCCTCTTGTGATCGGAAAGAAGGAGAACGCCTACTGTATTTCCTTTGAGAATTTCGCCTACATGAATCTGGGATATTCAGATGAGCGTGAGCTGGGCCCCGGTGAGATCGTCCGGATGACGCCGGACGGCATGGAGCAGCTGGCAGCTCCCGGAAGTCAGCTGCAGATCTGTTCCTTCCTGTGGGTGTATTACGGATATCCGCCGTCCTCCTACGAGGGGATCAATGTGGAAGAAATGCGTTACCGCTGCGGCAGCATGCTGGCAAAGCGGGATATGGCGGCCGGCGATGTCCAGCCGGATATGGTGGCAGGGGTTCCTGATTCCGGGACGGCCCACGCCATCGGCTACGCCAATGAGTCCAAGATTCCCTTCACGAGACCGTTTATCAAATACACGCCTACCTGGCCCAGGTCCTTTATGCCGACCAGCCAGAACCAGAGAAATCTGATCGCCAGGATGAAGCTGATCCCGGTACGGGCCCTGATCGAGAACCGGAAACTGCTGCTGATCGACGATTCCATTGTGCGCGGCACCCAGCTGAGGGAGACAACGGAATTTCTCTACCAGAGCGGAGCGAAGGAGGTTCATGTGCGCCCCGCCTGCCCGCCTCTGGTGTACGGCTGCCGGTATCTGAATTTCTCCCGTTCCCAGTCGGATCTGGATCTGATCGCCAGGAGAGTCATTCTGGCAAGAGAAGGGGAGAACGCGGAGAATACCCTGGCCGAGTACGCGGACCCGGAGAGCGACCGCTACAGCGCCATGCTGAAGGACATCTGCAGGCAGCAGAATTTTACCACCCTCAGATACCACCGGCTGGACGATCTGGTGAAATCCATCGGCCTGCCCAAGTGTAAGCTGTGTACCTACTGCTTTGACGGATGTACCGGAAACTGCGGAAAATAAGATGTTTATCTGAGAATCCTTCGGAGAGATTGACGGGCCGGAGGATTCTTTGCTGAAAGGATTGACAAAGAGGTAAGGCTTTAGTATAATCATGGCACGTTATTAAATTAGCACTGCGCTACATTAAAGTGACGTATTTCAATTCGGGAGGAGCTATGGCATTCAGTCTGCTTCATACGCCGGAGGGCGTTCGTGATATATATAATGGAGAATGTGCCAGAAAGCTGGCGGTCCAGAGCAGGATCAGCAAGGTTTTCCGGCGTTACGGCTATCAGGATATTGAGACGCCTACCTTTGAGTTTTTCGATATTTTTAATAAGGAGAGAGGCAGCGTCACTTCCCGGGAAATGTTTAAATTTTTTGACAGGGACAACAATACGCTGGTTCTGCGGCCTGATGTGACCCCGGCTATTGCCAGATGCGTGGCCAAATATTTTATGGAGGAAACGATTCCGCTGCGCCTCTGCTACAGGGAGCGGACTTTTATCAACAACTCCAATTATCAGGGAAGATTGAAGGAGATCACCCAGACCGGCGTGGAGCTGATCGGCGACGGCTCCAGCGACGGGGACGGAGAGATGATCGCCCTGGTCATTGAGTCTTTGAAAGCCGCCGGGCTGCTGGAATTTCAGGTGGAGCTGGGGCAGGTGGAGTTTTTCCGCGGGCTGGCGGAGGAAGCCGGCATGGACGGGGAGACGCAGGAAAAGCTTCGGGAACTGATCGAGAACAAGAATCATTTCGGAGTGGAGGCGCTGATTTCCGGCATGGAGATCTCTACCAGGCTCAGGGAGCTGTTTCTCAGGCTGCCGGAGCTGTTCGGCGGGTTTGAGATGCTGGAGGAACTGAAGGGAAAGGTTGCCAATGAGCGTTCCCTCAAGGCGATCGAGCGGCTGGAGAAGGTCCAGTCAATTCTTGAGGATTACGGGCTGGCCGGGTATGTGTCCTATGATCTGGGCATGCTCAGCCAGTACCAATACTATACCGGAATTATTTTCAAGGCCTACACTTACGGGACCGGAGAGTATATCGTCACCGGCGGCCGGTATGACAGGCTTCTGGAACAGTTCGGAAAAAATACTCCGGCGGTAGGCTTTGCTATTGTGATCGACCAGCTGATGCTGGCTCTGTCCAGGCAGAAGGTGGATGTGCCGGTAAAGCCGGCGGACGCCATTGTGCTCTATGAACAGCCGGTCAGGCAGAAGGCCATCCGCTGGGCGATGGAGCTGAGGCACTACGGGGAGAATATCTGCCTTATGAGGAGACAGCCGGAAATGAGCCTGGAGGATTACAGAGATTATGCCAACCGAAACGGCATTCAGGATATCCATTATCTCAGCGCGGAGGATTCGGATTCCGACGGCCGGGAGGCCGGAAGCGCGCCTGGAGAGGGGGTCGAGTCATGAGGTATCTCACCATTGCCCTGACCAAGGGGCGGCTGGCTTTTAAGACTATGGAGCTTCTGGAGCAGATCGGCATCTCCTGTGAGGAGATGAAGGATAAGAATACCCGCAAGCTGATCTTCACCAATGAGGAGCTGGGAATCCGCTTCTTTCTTGCGAAAGCCAATGATGTGCCTACCTATGTGGAGTATGGGGCCGCCGATATCGGAATCTCCGGCAAGGATGTGATCCTGGAGGAAGGCCGGAAGCTGTATGAGGTGATCGATCTGGGGACAGGACGGTGCAAAATGTGTGTCTGCGGCCCGGAATCAGCCAGAGAGCGGCTGAAGCACCATGAGCTGATCCGCGTGGCGACAAAATATCCCAACATTGCCAAGGATTATTTCTATAATAAGAAGCACCAGACCGTGGAGATCATCAAGCTGAACGGCTCCATTGAGCTGGCGCCGTTAGTGGGACTGTCCGAAGTGATCGTGGACATTGTGGAGACCGGCTCCACACTGCGGGAGAACGGATTGACGGTGCTGGAGGAGATCTGCGATCTGTCGGCCAGAGTCATCGTAAACCAGGTAAGCATGAAGCGTGAGAACGAGAGGATCAATAAAATGATCCGAGACCTGAAGCAGCTTCTGGCGAGGCAGGCGGATACGGTCTGATCATTTGAACAACAGGAAGGAAAACATATGCGTATCATAACCTTAGATGAGACAAGCAGAAAAAATATTTTATCGGATTTGCTGAAGAGGGATCCCAACAACTACGGCAAGTACGCCAGAACCGTCCAGGAGATTGTGGACGCGGTGAAAGAGCAGAAGGATGAAGCGCTGTTTGCCTACACCAAAAAATTTGACGGCGCGGATATCACGGCGGAGACTATCCGCGTGACGGAAGAGGAGATCGCGGAGGCGGAGGCTCAGGTAGATGAGTCTCTTCTTGAAGTTATGAAGAAGGCCATGAAAAACATCCGTGAGTATCATCAGATGCAGGTGCGCCACAGCTGGTTTGACAGCAAGCCGGACGGACGGATCCTGGGGCAGAAGATAACGGCCCTGGAGAGCGTAGGCGTCTATGTGCCGGGCGGCAAGGCGGCTTATCCTTCTTCTGTGCTCATGAACATTATTCCCGCCGAGGTGGCCGGGGTCAGACGGATCGTCATGGTGACGCCTCCCGGAAAGGACGGAAAGGTGAATCCGGTCACACTGACGGCGGCCCATCTGGCCGGCGCGACGGAGGTTTATAAAGTTGGAGGAGCACAGGCCATCGCGGCGCTGGCTTTCGGGACGGAATCAGTTCCCAGAGTCAACAAGATCGTAGGCCCCGGCAATATTTTTGTGGCTCTGGCCAAGAAGGCGGTCTACGGTCATGTGAGCATCGACAGCATTGCCGGGCCCAGCGAGATTCTGGTTCTGGCCGATGAGACGGCCAATCCCCGCTATGTGGCGGCCGACCTTTTGTCCCAGGCGGAGCATGACGAGCTGGCAAGCGCTATCCTGGTGACCACCAGCAGAGATCTGGCGGAGGCGGTTTCCGCCGAGATCGACGGGTTTCTGCCAGAGCTTTCACGGAGAGAGATCCTGGAAAAATCCCTGGAGAACTTCGGCTATATCCTGGTGGCGGAGAATATGGAGGACGCAGTTGCCGCAGCCAATGAGATCGCTTCGGAGCATCTGGAGATCGTAACCAGAAATCCTTTTGAGGTGATGACCGGGATCCAGAACGCGGGAGCTATTTTCCTGGGAGAGTACAGTTCCGAGCCGCTGGGGGATTATTTCGCCGGACCAAACCATGTCCTGCCCACCAACGGCACCGCCAAGTTCTTCTCCCCCCTGGGAGTGGACGATTTCATCAAGAAATCCAGCGTGATCTATTACTCCCGGGAGGCCCTGGAGCCGGTGCATGAGGACATTATCGCCTTTGCGGAGGCGGAGCGTCTGACGGCTCACGCCAATTCCATACGGGTGCGGTTTGAGAAATAGCGTAATCATTTTATGAATATATGATAAAACCGGAGGTGCGGTACAATGGCAAGAACAGCGTCGGTAGAGCGCAACACGAAAGAAACTAGGATTTCCCTGAGTTTGAATCTGGACGGCAGCGGAAAAGCGGATATTTCCACAGGCATCGGTTTTTTTGACCATATGCTGGACGGCTTTGCCCGCCACGGACTTTTTGATTTGAAGGTGAAGGTGGACGGCGATCTCTGTGTGGATACCCATCACACCATTGAGGATACGGGAATCGTGCTGGGAAAAGCGATCAGGGAAGCTGTTGGGGACAAAAAAGGAATCGTCCGTTTCGGCTCCAAGATCCTTCCCATGGACGACGCCCTGATTCTGTGCGCCGTTGACCTGAGCGGCAGGCCCTATCTGGTATATGAACTGAATCTGGACCGGGAGAAAGTAGGAGAGCTGGAGACAGAGATGATCCGCGAGTTCTTCTATGCCGTGTCTTATGGCGCGGAGATGAACCTGCACATAAAACAGTTAAACGGGTTCAACAACCATCATATTATCGAAGGGGCCTTCAAGGCTTTTGCCAAGGCGCTGGACGACGCCACCCGGTATGACGAGAGGATTGCGGGGGTTCTGTCCACAAAGGGAGTAATCTGAGAAATTGGTTTTCGTGCCGGAAGATAATAGGGCATTGACAGTTTGGGAAAGGGTGAGGAAATGACAAAGAGAATCGCGTTTATCGGGAGCAGCGGCGGTAATCTGTACAAGCAGGGCGGCAGCGACCCCGCGGGGATGATGAAGGAAATCCAGCAGCAGACAAAGGCTGCCGGGATGGAGATTACCTTTGTCCAGTATCTGCTGGCGTCCGGAAGTCTGGACACGGCAGGTCCGGACAGCGAGGCAGTGCTCTATGTGTGGGACGGCGGCAGTCTGAAGGAGGCGTTTCGCGGAACGCTGAAGGAAGCGGACGAGTTTGCCAAGACTGTGGATGAAGAGCTTGCGGAAAAGATTGACGGCGGAGAGATTGACGGCGTGATGTTTGTCAGCGCTGACCCGGACGGAGCCAACGCGGCGGTTGTGCGCGCGGCGGCAAAGGCAAATATCCCTATGGCCGGAACCGGTGGCAGCGGCGTCGCGCGGATTCAGAATCTGGGATGCCGTGTGATCTCGGCGTCGGGAACAACGGGAACGACAAACCGGACCCGTGCAGTGGCGTTTACGACTTCTCTGGCAAAGGAATGGAATCTGAAATACATGCCGGTCATCGGCAACACGGGCGAGAGCGCGGCGGAAAAGGCGTCCGGCAATGTCTGGAAGCGGGTTAATTTCCGCGGGATCATGATGACCAGCCTTCCGGCGTTTATCGGCATGGCCCTCTGCCTGGCGCTGAGCAAGATTCCCGGACTGGGCGCTCTTTCCGGTGTGTTTGATACTCTGGTAGGCGCGCTGCCCATTGTGATCTGCACGATCGCGGCGAAGCAGATATCCGGTCTGGACGAGGTGGGCGTAGTGGCCGGCGTCGCGGCCGGTATGTTGGCAGTGGACGGCGGAGTCATCGGCGGCCTGCTGGTAGGTATTCTCGCAGGCGTCCTCGTCTATTATATCAGCGTGTTCTGCTTCCGGCACAATATTCCGGGAACGACGACCAACATCGCCGCAGGCGGCCTGGGCGGCCTCCTTGCGGGACTTGTAGGAAAATTCCTGATCGCGCCGGTGGCCCTGTGGCTGGGCAACGGAATCTGTTCAGTCATCAACGCGTGCATCGCGTTCAACCCGGTTCTGGCGGGAGCTATCGCCGGAGTGCTGATCTGGCCCGCAATCATCGGCGGCGTGTACCATGCGGCAATCCTGCCCATTGTGCTGCTGGAGATGGAAGAGGTGGGCTTCAGTTTTCTGGGTGCCATCGATATGACTGGACTGGTCATGGTTTCAGCAGGCATCACCCTGGCGAACGTGCTTTTGCCCAAGCAGAAGGGGGATGCCGCAGTGGCTCTTCCCGGCTGCTTGGTCAATATCTGTTTCGGTACGTTTGTGGAGGCAGCCTATCCGTTTATGTTTTCCAGCAAGCTGGTGTTCGCTGGCGCGCTGATCAGCGCCATGGCCTCCGGCGCTGTGGTTGGCGTGTTCGATGTGAAAGGAACTGCTTACGTTCCGTCTGTGTTCGCCCCGTTTATGGCAAATGAGGGAAAAGGCCTGGCCTTTGCCCTTGCGATGCTGGTGGCCATGGGTCTGGCGTTTGCCTTTACTGCGGCCGCCAATATGATCGAGAAGAAAAAATGAATGTTTCCAGGATAAAATTTATCACGGCAATGCTGATCTTCGGCACCATCGGCATATTTGTCCGGCATATTGGCCTGCCGTCGTCTCTGATCGCTCTGGTGAGAGGCGCGGTAGGCTCTGTGTTTCTGCTTCTGGTGATGGCCGGAAGCGGCAAAAAGCTGTCCGCCGTGGCTATCCGAAGCAACGGGATTTGGCTGGTCCTGTCCGGAGCCGCAATCGGAATCAACTGGATTCTCCTCTTTGAATCCTACCGGTATACCACGGTTTCCATCGCCACCCTGTGCTATTATATGGCGCCTGTATTCGTCATGGCGCTGTCGCCGGTCATCCTGAAGGAACCTCTGACCGCCCGGAAGGTTATTTGCATCCTTGCGGCCTTTGCGGGAATGCTTCTGATATCCGGCCTGCTTCCGATTGAAGGGAAGGCCGCCGCGGAAACTGTTTCCGAAGCAGTTTCCGGCTCAGGCGCCGCCTCTGCCGCGGGGCGGAACACACTGGGAATCCTTCTGGGAATCGGCGCCGCGGCGTTCTACGCCAGCGTCATGCTGATGAATAAATTTCTGAAAAATATTTCTTCCTACGATACTACAGTGGTTCAGCTGGCTTCCGCGTCCCTGGTCCTGCTGCCTTATATCTGCTTTACGGAGAATCTGGGCTCTGTCTCCTGGACCTGGGGGACGGTGGGGCTTCTGGCTGTCGTGGGAATTGTTCACACCGGTTTCGCCTATTGGATCTATTTTTCTTCCATGAAGGACCTGCCGGGGCAGACTATCGCCCTGCTGAGTTATATCGACCCGGCTACGGCTATCCTTCTTTCCGTCTTTCTGTTGGGAGAGACCATGAACCTGGCCAGCGTGATCGGCGCTGCGCTGATTCTGGGTGCGGCGCTGGTTGGGGAGACGATACAATGATATAAAAAAGATACGGCCGTCCATGGGGAAGTTTGGTATGCAACCGAACTCTCACATGGGCGGCTTATTTTGAATAAAGTATTGATTTTAACCGGTATTTATGATAAAAATAGGTGAAGAGGTATACATCAATCAGTTATATTCCGGTATTCATAATTTCATATTTGAATCCATGTGATTACGTGACAACATAATATGTTTATCCGGGCAGCCGGAGGCGGCAATTTTCCTGCTCTGAGTCTTGCAGAAAGGGGAATGTTTATGAGTACATACGAGGAATTTATGGTGATACTGACTTTTAGTCTATTGCTGGTTTCTGTTCTGAATATGAAAAATAAATAAGCTGCCTGTTCCCTTGGCCGGATAGGCAGCTTACTTAGTGTCTTGAATCGCCAGAACAGGAAGAAGTGACCTTCCTTCCGGCTGTCTTGATAAGCATATTATATGCGATAATCGAAGAGATTTCAAGTACAAAATTATAGGAGATTATCTGAGACAACATAATATGTTTATCCGGGCAGCCGGAGGACGTGCTCTCATCCCGTTCCGAGTCTTGCTGGAAGGTGGTGATTATTATGAGTACATACGAAGAATTTATGGTGATACTGACCATTGGTTTGTTGATCTGTGCAGTTCTGAGTTTGAAGAATAAGAAATAGCCGTCTTGCTCTTGGGGAGTCGACGGCTGCTTCTTAACCTTTGATATTCTACCGGGACAGGTGACCTGCATTCACCTTCCGGCTGTCTTGATAAGCATATTATATGCGATAATCGGAGAGATTTCAAGTACAAAATTGCGGTTTACCGAAGCTTTTGAGCGCAAGCGGCCTATTGAAAATATGGACTTTGTGTGTTAGAATTTCCGGAGAAGATAATTCCCCAGGGAACCATCGAAAAAGTGACTGATGAGGAAAATACCATGATTTCATTTGAAAGCGATTATACCACCGGGGCCCATCCGGCGATTCTGAAAAAACTTATGGAGACCAACCTGGAGCCCGCCCCCGGATACGGAAGCGACAGATTTACACAGCAGGCCATTGAGAAGATCCGCAGGGCATGCGAATGTCCCGATGCCCAGGTTTATCTTGCCGCGGGCGGGACGCAGACCAATCAGCTGGTGATCTCCGCCATGCTAAGATCCTATGAGGGAGTGGTGGCGGCAGAGACCGGCCATGTGAGCGCCCATGAGGCGGGCGCCATCGAGTACAGCGGCCACAAGGTGCTTACGGTTCCCGGACATATGGGAAAGATGGACGCGGGAGAGCTGAAAGCGTTTCTGGAAGGCTTTTACGCGGACGGCAACCATGAGCATATGGTGTTTCCGGGAATGGTCTACATTTCTTTTCCTACTGAGTACGGAAGCCTTTATTCCAGAAAAGAGCTGGAAGAGCTGCACGGGATCTGCGCGGATTACGGGATTCCCCTCTATATCGACGGGGCGCGGCTTTCCTACGGCCTGACCAGCAGTCAGACGGATGTGACCATGGCCGATATTGCCGGATTATCGGATGTTTTTTACATCGGCGGCACCAAAGTGGGGGCATTGTGCGGCGAGGCGATTGTGTTTACAAAGGGAAATATGCCGGAGCATTTTCTCACCATGGCCAAGCAGAGGGGCGCCCTTCTGGCGAAAGGCCGTCTTCTGGGAATCCAGTTTGACGTCCTGTTTACGGATGATCTGTATCTTGAGAACGGGCGGCACGCCAACCGGCAGAAGGATAAGATGGTCGCTGTCCTGAAGCGGGCCGGTCTGCCCTTCTACTATGAATCTCCCACAAACCAGCAGTTTGTCATTCTGGAAAATGAAAGGCTGAAGGAGATCGAGAAGGAAGTCGCAGTCAGTTTTTGGGAGGCGTATGACGAACATCACACCGTAGTGCGTTTGGCTGCGAGCTGGTCCACGACAGAGGAAGATCTGGAAATTCTCGAACAGATTTTGACAAAAAAATAAGAGGGCGGAGGCTATGGACATGAAGAGGAAGCAGGGCTTGTGTGTAGGGATGACGGCAGTTATTCTGGCAGCGTCTGTTCTTGCCGGCTGCGGAAAGAAATATGAACCGGTATCGGCTTCGCAGAGCGGTTCCGGGGTGATCGTCTCAGAAGAGACCGTACCGGAGGTAACGACGAAAGCGGGGAATCCGGAAAAGACGCCGGCAGATCCGGCGGCAGCGCCGGAATCGCAGGAGACGCCGCCGGAATCCTCCGCGGATGATCAGAAGATGGAGGCCGGGGGATTCTCCTTTGGGGATGTGACCGATATGGAATTTTACTTCAGCAGTGGTGCGGGCGGATGGTACGAAGTGCTGCACATCAAGGCGGACGGGACGTTCACCGGACATTTCCAGGATTCTGATATGGGGGATACCGGGGAAAATCATCCCTATGGGGTCCTGTATTACAGCGATTATAACGGAAGCTTCACAACGCCTGAGAAGGTGGACGATACCACCTATCGTTTCCGGATTGCCCAGATCAATTATCCTTATAAAACAGGAGAGGAAGTCATTGACGGAACCCTTTACCGCTACAGCGAATCATATGGCCTGGAAGACGCCAAAGATATTTACATGTATCTGCCGGGAGCGGAGACAGCGTCCCTTCCTCAGGAATTTCTGAACTGGGTCGGATACCACGATCCGGCGTCCGTGTCCGGGAAGAAACTGGGCTTTTACGGCCTCTACAATGAGAATGCCCAGAACGGATTCAGCTCCTATGAGTATGAACCGGAGCCGTCTTCCGCGGCCGGCGAGACGGCAGCGAAGGAGGAACCCGGCGCCACGGTTGAGGCGATCATCACCCATGCGGAGGAAGCGGCGGCAGGTCTGGAGCAGTCCCTGCAGAACGGGGGAATGAGCCAGGCGGACATGAACCAGGCCTACGCGCAGATTTATGCGATCTGGGACGAAGCTCTGAATGCAGTCTGGTCGATCCTGAAGGAGAATCTGGATGAAGAGAGCATGGCCAATCTTACGGCGGAGGAGCGGACCTGGATCGCGGAGAAGGAGCAGGCGGTTCAGGAGGCAGCCGCTGAGTACGAGGGCGGAACCATGCAGCCCCTGGCAGCCGACTCCACGGCTGCGGAGATGACGAAAGAGAGAGTCTATGAACTGGCCAAATATGTGAATGTGTGGCGGTAAAACAGAAAGCGGCCGCCGTATCCCTGTAAAGTAAATACAGGAAGTTGTATAAACTGTCCATACTGTGTATGGGCAGTTTATCATTTCCCGTCAGAAAACCCACATTTCCCGTCAACATAATTGACACGAATGTAGCAACATGATAAACTTGCACTGATTTTTAGAATCATTTTTATGCAAAAGGAGGGAAATGTATGAAGGCAAAGCAGGCGTTTAATCCCTATCTCCCCAGCTGGGAATATGTGCCCGACGCAGAACCTCATATCGTAGACGGAAGGGTCTACGTATATGGTTCCCACGATCTGTTCAACGGGATCAATTTCTGTTTCGGCGACTATGTCTGCTGGTCCGCCCCTGTAGACGATCTGGCCAACTGGAAGTATCACGGCTGCATCTACAAAAGGGAGCAGGATCCGGCCGCTCCCAGAGTCCGCGTGACCAACGGGCTTTCGGCGCCGGATATGGTAGTGGGTCCCGACGGGCGGTACTATCTGTATTATTTCATGGGCGGCACCAAAATGATTTCCGTGGCGGTATGTGACGAGCCGGCAGGAAAGTACGAGTTCTACGGGTACGTCAAATATCAGGACGGTACTCCCATCGGAAAACGGAACGAGCCTTTCCAGTTTGACCCCGGATGCCTGATGGAATTGACACGAAGGACATGCTTACGGTTATCTCCGGGGATGATCTCCACTATATCGGCGTGCTTACGGGCCAGGAGGCCAAAGGAACGCCCTATGAGGAGCAGCCCTTCGGCGAAGCCAGCTCCATGCGTAAATTTAACGGAAAATATTATTTCATCTACAGTTCTTTAAACAGTCACAACCTCTGCTACGCGGTCAGTGACAAACCCACGGAAGGGTTTACATACGGCGGCATTCTGGTAAGCTGCAGCGACATCGGCCTGCGCGGAGCAGATCCGCTTTGAGGACGGAAAATTCTACCAGGCGGAAATGACCTCCTGCGGCCTGAACGGGAAACCCCTGGCCGGAAAAGGCCATTATCCCACTTACATAGCCTGCAACGTCTACGGAAAGAACGGGACTCAGTTTATGTCCACGGTCAAATACCGCAAGGGACTGAATCCCTTCCTGACGCAGAAGGGCGGCGACAGGGAAGAGGGGCCGGACCAGTACGTGTCCAACTTCTGCACCGACTGCACCGTGGGATTCAAGTATTTTGACCTGCGCGAAGCGACGAAGATCCGGGTGGAGCTTCAGGGCTACGGAGAGTGCGCCGTCGTCGTCCGGAAGGAAGAGAAGGGCGATGTCATCTGCCGCATTCCGGTCAAGACCTGCAAGACGGCTCATAAGTTTTCCGGGAAGCTTCCGGAAGGCCTGAGAGAGAAGGAGGCATTGTACTTCAGCATTGTAGGCAAGGGAACCTTTGATTTTATTTCCTTTGATCTGGCCTGACCGGCCGGATCGGGATGCTGTGTAAGAATATGGGGGGACAATGATCATTGGTTCCCCGAAATGATAAAATCACAAGTAGCATGAGGCTGGTAGAGACGGGGGATGCCGCCCAGGACACCTATTATTATAAATCCGAGTTCAGCAGCCTTTCCGACCTGGTTGCCGCCAAGATCGATCTGGCGACTCAGATCAGCGGAGAGGGCACTGTGCTTTTAAAAAATGAGAACCAGGCCCTTCCCATGGATCCGGCGTCCGAGCCGGTGACGGTCTGGGGCCATAACTCCCTGTTCCCGGCCCGGGGCGGCATGATCGGTTCCACCGCGGCAGCTGCGGACGGGCAGGAAAACGCGGATATTATGGGAGCGCTGGGATCCAGAGGATTTCAGCTGAACCAGGATATGATCGGGCTGTACGCCAGCGACGAGGCCTTTGCCTACACGAGGACCACCTTCTTCCCCGGCGCCGGTCTGGTTCCATCCTTTGAAGCGACCTGGGAGCAGCCCGCTGTTTACATGGTGGGCGAGATTCCCGCCTCCATGTACACCGATCAGCTGCTGGCTTCCACAGACGGAACAGCGGCAGCTGGAGGTGCAGAACATCCGCTTCGTGGAAGTGCGGGATCACGACCTGACGTTCCATATGACAGACGGCGATTTCACGGCCAAGGGCGCCATCCGGGATGTGGTGGAAGAACTGAGGGGAGAGGGCTTCTTTCGGTGCAACAAGGGCTATCTGGTAAATCTGGCTTTTGTGGACGGTGTTTCCGGTTATGACGTCCAGGTGGGAAAGGATATGATAACGGTGGCCACACTCACAAAAAGGAGTTTATGGACGCCTTGAACCAGTTTATCAACGGATAACCGAGCGTAACGTATGAGAGGAGTACTTGCTCATGTATAGATCGAATGGAGATCTGACGAATACGCCTGGGATTTACTATGCGCTTGCTTACGGGTTAAGCGCTTTTCTTTACGTCTGGCTGAACCGGCATAAGGAGCCGTTCAGACGCCGACTGTTTGTCTTCTTCGGACTCTGGGCTTTTATGGGGGTCTTTATGACTTTGACCAATCTGGTGCCGCAGGCATGGTTCATCTCCTGCATGCTGGTAGATGTGGGCCTGATCTTTCTTATGATCTTCAGTTCCTGTTCCATACCCATTCTGAATACAGTTTATTTCACGGCCCAGGCCTTTATCATGGGAGAGTTTGCCGCGTCCCTGGAATGGCAGCTCTTTTATTACGGCCTTACGGAGCTGGGGATCCCGCTTAGACTGTGGACCAACCTGCTTTTTCTGGTTGTCTGCCACGGCAGCGTTTTCGGGATCCTGTATAAGCTGGAGCGCCGTTTTCAGGAATCCAACGAATCTCTTGTGATCACCAAAAGACACCTTCTGCCTGTCTTTTCCGTTACGGTGATCGCTTTTGCACTAAGCAACATCAGCTACGTGCTGAAAAACACCCCCTTCAGCGGCCAGCTGACGGAGGAGATCTTTACCATCCACACCCTGACCGACCTTGGAGGTCTGGCGATCCTGTTCAGCTACCGGATGGTCATTCAGGAAGCCCTGCGGCAGAAGGAGATCGACAGCCTTCAGCATGTGGTGGAGCAGCAGTATGAGAATTACCGGGTCACAGAGGAGAGCATCGATCTGGTCAACCGCAAATATCATGACCTGAAGCACCAGATCACCTATCTGAAAAGCGGCGTCTCCGATGGGGAGAGGCTGGTGTCGGTCTCCATCGGACAGCACAAGGGCTTTCTCCGCATTCGTGTGGAAAACCGATATGAGGGAGAGATCCGTTTTCGGAACGGGCTTCCGGCTGAGACGTCAAAAGAAGACAAGAATTTTCACGGATATGGGATCAAAAGCATGAAGATGATCACGGACCGGCACGGCGGTTCCATGCAGACAGACGCCGGGGACGGGTGGTTCCGGCTGTCGGTCCTGATTCCCACGCCGTAATGGGAGGAGACGCATATGGACATTATCAACAGCATTCCCGATTTTAAGATGACCGTAAATCCTGTTTTTTTAGAGAAGGCTGAGGCCCTAAAGCCGAAGCTTTCCGAAAGACGCGTCAGTCCAGTCCGCCTGGTTCGGATCTGTAAGCAGGGGGATGATTTTGCGGCGGAGCCGGCGGGAGAGGCAGACGATCTTTCCCGGCGGGCCCTCGTAAGGGGAGAGTCCGTGTGCCTGGATTTCGGCGGTCATCATATGGGATATATCGCCCTGCGCCTGGAATCAGTGGGAAGTCCCCAGGACTCGCCCGCCTATCTGCGGATCAGGCTGAGAGAGATCCCCTATGAAATGGGAAGGGATTTCGCCGGTTATCACGGCGATATCAGCCGCAGCTGGCTCCAGGAGGAATATCTCCATATAGACGTGCTCCCGGCTGAGGTGCGGCTGCCCCGCCGGTACGCCTTCCGCTACCTGGAAATCAGCGTGATCGACACCTCCCCCAAATATAAGCTGATCGTCAGAGGCAAGGAGACAGAGGATATGGAGACGCTGCGGGAGCTGTTCCCCACGGCGGAACGGCAGATTGAGCTGTCCCTGGCTGAGCTGGACGAACGGGGCGTGGTGCGGGACAGGGAAACCTGGTGGTGTTTTCTTGACTGGGGCGAAGGACTGAACAAGCAGGCCGGTGCCCAGGCGATCCTGATCTACGCCCTGAAGCAGGCGCGGCAGATGGCCCTGTGGCTGAAGGACAGTCAGAAGGCGGAATATTACGGACGTCAGGCGGATCTGGTCACGGAGGAAGCCCTGTCCTGTCTGTGGGATGCGGAGACCGGACTCTTTGTAAGCGGCAAAAGACGGCAGTTTTCCTGGGCTTCCCAGGTATGGTTCGTCCTGGCTGAGGTTTTCGACCGGGAGAAGAACTGCAAACTGCTCAAACGCCTCATACAGGAGGATCCGCCGGTTAAGATGGCGACTCCCTACATGTACCACTATTTTGTGGAAGCCCTCATGGAGAATGGCCTGACCGGCATTGCGGCGGATACGATCCGCTCCTACTGGGGCGGCATGGCCCGGGAAGGCGCGGATACGTTTTACGAGGTCTACGACCGGTCAGACCGGTTTGCCTCCCCCTACGGCGACCGTCTGATCAACAGCTTCTGCCACGCATGGAGCGGAACGCCGGCGTATTTCATCCGGAAATATCTGGTCTGACTGCCTGCTGCGGAACGCGGGAAATTTTTCCGCGGAAGCTATTCCCAAATCATGGAAACCTGTGTTATACTGTAGGCGCTTTCATAAAAAGGTGGAAGCGCCTGTTATTATAATGAAAGAAAAGGCAACAGACTGTATGGATGAGAAAACCAATGTCATGCGTCTTCTGGAGCAGAAGAAGATTCCGTATAAAAGCCATACCTACGACCTGCCCGCGTCCACCAGCGGCGCTGAGATCGCCGAAGCCCTGGGGGAGGACGTAAGCCGGGTGTTCAAAACCCTGGTGACCGTGGGAAAAAGCCGCCGGAACTACGTGTTTGTCATTCCCGTGGCGGAGGAACTGGATCTTAAGAAGGCGGCTAAAGCCGTGGGGGAGAAGTCTATTGAGATGATCAAAGCCAAAGAGCTTCTGCCTCTCACGGGATATATCCACGGCGGATGTTCCCCCATCGGCATGAAGAAATTTTTCAAAACCACCATTCATGAGACGGTAAAGGACCTTGACCGGTTTTATTTCAGCGCCGGGAAGGTCGGTTTTCAGGTGGAGGTGAGCCCGGCTGACCTGGCGAAAATAATCCGCTACCAGACGGTGGACCTGACTGTGGACAGAGACTGACGCAGGCAATACCAGGGCGACAGGGCTGCCGATGAGTATCAGGAACTATGACATATGAAAGATAAAATTAAGGAGAGACAGATATTATGCAGCTGTATCCCGCGATTGATATTAAGGGCGGCAAATGCGTCCGCCTGACTCAGGGACTGTTCGACAATGTGAAGATTTACTCAGACACGCCTGCCGCCATGGCCCGGCTGTGGCGTTCCCAGGGCGCGACCTTTCTGCATGTGGTGGATCTGGACGGGGCTCTGGCGGGCGAGTCGGTAAACCGGCCGGTCATTCAGGCCGTCGTGGAGGCGGTGGATATTCCCGTGCAGCTGGGCGGAGGAATCCGGACCAGGCAGACGGTGAAGGACATGCTGGAGCTGGGCGTGAGCCGGGTGATCATCGGCACCAAGGCGGTGGAACGGCCGGAATTTATCCGGGAGCTGGCGGAGGAATTCGGTCCTGAGCGCATTGTGGCCGGTGTGGACGCCAGGGACGGCTTTGTGGCCGTCGAGGGCTGGGAGAAGGTCAGCACCATGACTGCCTCAGACCTTTGCCTGAGGATGAAGGATTACGGCGTCAGACATATTGTTTATACGGATATTGCCAGAGATGGTATGCTGTCCGGGCCAAACGTGGATGCCACGAAAAAGCTGACCGACGAGACAGGACTGGATGTGATTGCCTCCGGGGGAGTGTCCTCCATGGAGGATCTGCAGAATCTGTACGACCGGGGAATCCGGGGCGCAATCATAGGAAAGGCGCTGTATGAGAACCGTGTGGCGCTTGAGGAGGCCGTCCGGAGATTTGAAGGTTAATATAGTCAGTGAGAAGCAATCGGATTTGAAGGTTAATATAGTTTGTGAGGAGTAATCGGTTATGGAACGAAAGAAACTGATCCCCGTCTTCGGATGCAGAGAGGGCAGGGCCATTATCATGGACATGGAGGAGAGCAGGGAGTATTACAGCGATGATATTCTGACTTTGAGCCGTTATTACAGCGACAACGGCGCCGACGAGCTGATGATCTGCGACCTGTCCGAGACAGACCTGGATCATGAGCGCGCCATCGGCCTGATCCGTGAAGTGGTGAGGGCAGTGGATATCCCTGTGATCGCCGGCGGACGGGTGAAGCGGCTGGAGGATGTGAAGAAATACCTTTATACAGGGGCAAAGGCCACATTTTTAAATGTATCCGTTGACGAGAATGTGGATCTGATGAAGGAGGCGTCCAGCCGTTTCGGAAGCGAGAAGATCTACGCGTATCTTCCCGGGGCCCGGTACCTGAAAAAGACGGAGGAATACGCTCAGCTGGGAGCTTCCCGGGTGATTCTGGATGTCCTTTTGGGTGAAAAAGCCGCGGCGGCCCTTTCCGGCGTGTCTCTGCCGGTCATGGCGGTGAGCAGCGCCGTCTCCGCCGGAGAGGCCGAGGCGTTTCTGAAGCTGCCTGCCGTCTGCGGCGCCGTTCTGGCGTTCCCGGAAAACTATGAGGGCAGCTGCATGAGCCTGAAGCAGGAGCTGAAGAAGCGGGGCCTGCCTGTGGAAACCTTTGAAAGCTCCGTAGAATGGAAGGATTTCAAGCTGAACCCGGACGGCCTGATCCCGGTCATCGTTCAGGACTATCAAAATCAGGAGGTTCTGATGCTGGCCTATATGAACGAAGAGGCCTTTAACAATACCCTGGCTACGGGGAAAATGACTTATTTCAGCAGAAGCCGCCGGACCCTGTGGATAAAAGGGGAGACCTCCGGGCACTATCAGTATGTAAAATCCCTGAGCCTGGACTGTGACAACGATACCATTCTGGCCAGGGTCAAACAGATCGGGGCCGCCTGCCACACCGGGGCCCGTTCCTGCTTCTTTCAGACACTGGCGGAGAAGGAATATAGGGACACCAACCCTCTGCGGGTGTTTGAAGATGTATTTCAGGTGATCCTGGACAGAAAGGAGCATCCCAAGGAGGGCTCCTACACCAACTATCTTTTTGACAAGGGGATCGACAAGATCCTCAAGAAGCTGGGAGAGGAGGCCACGGAGATCGTCATCGCGGCCAAAAATCCCGATCCGGAGGAAGTCAAGTACGAGATCTCCGATTTTCTGTATCATATGATGGTGCTGATGGCGGACAGGGGAATCACCTGGGAAGATATTACCGGTGAATTGGCCAACCGTTAACCAGACGAAGACAGGAGGAACATTGAATATGAAAACAACGGTTCTTGAGCGTTTCCTGCGCTATATCGCGGTGGATACCCAGTCCATGCCGGAACAGAGCACGATCCCCAGCACGGACAAACAGTTTCAGCTGGCCAATCTGCTGGCGGAGGAATTGAAGGCTATGGGCGCCTCCGGCGTGAGGGTGAGCGAGTACGCCTATGTGTACGCTTCCATTCCCGCGTCCCCGGGCTTTGAGACGGCGCCTGTTCTCGGGCTGATCGCCCACATGGATACGTCTCCGGACTGCTCCGGCGCGGACGTAAAGCCTCAGATCGTCAGAAACTACGGCGGCGGAGACATTCTTCTGAATCCTGAGACGGGACTGACCATGAAGACGGCGGATTATCCCTATCTTCTGGATTATGTAGGGAAAGACCTGATCACCACAGACGGGACCACTCTTCTGGGCGCCGACGACAAGGCGGGCGTGGCGGAGATCATGGCCCTGGCGGACTATCTTTTGACCCATCCGGAGATTCACCACGGGATGGTGAAGATCGGATTTACGCCGGATGAGGAGGTGGGCTGCGGCACAGACCGGTTCGATGTGGAAGGATTCGGCGCGGACGTGGCTTATACAGTGGACGGTGGAGTCCTGGGAGAGATCGAGTACGAGAATTTCAACGCGGCTTCCGCCAGAGTGACCGTCCACGGACGGGGAATCCATCCCGGCAGCTCCAAAAACAAGATGAAAAATGCCATTCTCATGGGCATGGAGTTTCAGAATATGCTGCCTGTTTTTGAAAATCCCATGTATACGGAAGGGTATGAGGGGTTCTTCCACCTGAATCATTTTACAGGCGACGTGGAGACCACGGTCCTTAACTATATCATCCGGGATCACAGCATGGAGAAATTCCAGGCCAAAAAGGATTATATCCGGAGAGTCGCTGATTATATGAACCAGAAATACGGGGAAGGCACCGTAGATCTGGTCCTCAGGGACAGCTATTTCAACATGAAGGAAAAAATACTTCCCCACATGTATCTGATCGACCTTGCAAAGGAATCCATGGAGGAATGCGGCGTAACGCCCATCGTCAGTCCGGTCCGTGGAGGCACTGACGGGGCGCGCCTTTCCTATATGGGGCTTCCCTGTCCCAACCTGTGTACCGGCGGACACAACTTCCACGGAAGATATGAGTTCGTCTGCATCCAGTCCATGGAAAAGATCGTGGAGATACTTCTGAGGATCGCGGAGAAGTTTGGGAGCCGCCGGAGCTGAGGGTCCGCGCGGTTGTTTGGGAGCCGCCGGAGCTGAGAACCCGCGCGGATGCCCGGAAAGGAGTTTCCATGGGAAAGATCGTTCTTCTGATCCCCCGTGAGGACATGCTTTATCAGGCCCACAATATTTTGCAGGAGAAAAAATATAAGATTGACGAGATGCGTGTGGTAGGCACGGAATCCGCGGTTGTAGAGGCCCGTCAGGCGATTGCCGGCGGCGCCTCTATCATCATTGCCAGAGGCCTGCAGGCCGTCATGATCAAACAGTACACGGACGTTCCCGTAGTGGATATCGCCATGACCGCTCAGGAAATGGGCCTTCTGGTGACCAGAGCCAGGCAGATCCTGAAGAGAGAGAAGCCTGTCATAGGAGTCACCGGCTTTAAGAACATGTTCTGCGACATGTCCCATTTCGACGAGCTCTACGGCATTGAGCTTCACACCTATTTCGCACGGCAGGAGTCGGAGCTTAAGCATGTGATCGGCCAGGCGATCCGGGACGGCGTGGATCTGATCATCGGCGGCGACACGGCCATCTCCATGGCGGCGGAGGCGGGCCTGCCCTCCCTGTTTCTGTCCATAACGGAGGAATCCCTCCGCCAGGCCTTCTCCATAGCGGAGCGGATGGATTTCGCCATGAACTCGGAGAAGAAGTCGGCGGCCCAGATGGAAACCCTTTTCGACTATTCTTACAACGGAGTGATGCGTCTGGACTCGGAGGGGATCATCACCGGCGTCAATACTCTGATGGAAGACATGCTGGGGCAGAAGCAGCAGAATCTGTCCGGGAAAAGCGTCCTGGAGATCGCGCCGCGGCTTGGCGAGGATGACCTGCGGCGGGTCCTGACAGAGGGCGAGGAATTTTCCACCTTCCTGGATGGAGCCGGGGAGCAGATCTTCATCGTCATGGCTCCTGTGGTCTATGACGGCAAGACGGACGGGGCCATCATCACAGGCCACAAGGTGCGCAAAAAGCCTGCGCTGTCGGCGGAGGAGAGGCAGCGGGTAAGCCGCGGACTTCCGCCCCTGGTCCATTTTGACGATATCCTCCAGAACTCAAAGATCATGAAGGAATGCGTCCGCCTGGCCAAGCTGTACGCCCTCTCGGAGCAGCCGGTGGTGCTGTGGGGAGAATCCGGAACGGAGAAGCGCATGCTGGCGGAGAGCATCCATAACGCGGGTGCCAGGTCTTCGGGGCCGTTTCTGGATGTGCCCTGCGAGGGACTGTCCGGGGAGGAGCAGCGGACCATGATCTTCGGCGAGCGGGGAGCGGCGGTCCAGGCTCAGGGAGGAACCCTGCTGATCCGTGACGCTCAGGAGCTGACGGCGGCCAATCAGTACCGGCTCTATCAGCTGATACGCTTTAAGGTCTGCCACAATATGGATATTGCCCAGCTGAGAAAGGTAGACGCGCGGGTGATGGTGACCGTTCCCGCTTCCCTGACAGAGCTTCTTCGGGGCGGAAGGATCAGCGAGGATCTTTACTATCTGCTTTCCGGCCTGGAGCTTTCGGTTCCCCCGCTCCGGAAGCGGAGGGAGGATCTGCAGGCCAAGCTGGACGAGGTGATGAAGGAGTGCTGCGAACGGTATTCCAGATACCATGTGCTGACGGCGGGAGCCAGGGAGATCCTTCTTCAGTATCCGTGGAAGGGCAACCTGTTCCAGATTGAGAGCTTCTGCGACCGCCTTGTCCTTACGGCAGGACGCCGTTCCCTGGATGAGATCGCCGTCCGAACCCTTCTGGAGGAACTGTATCCGGAGCCGCCCGGGACAGAGAGCGAAACCGGCGGTGAAGATTCCTTCAGCCGCCTTCTGAAAACAGAGTTCGGCGGAAATGAGGACGCCCTGCAGATTGCCAGGACTTTGGTGAAATATGCCGGGAACCGTGAGAAGACCGCCGCTGAGCTGGGCATCAGCAAGCCGACTCTGTGGCGGCGCATGAAAAAATACGGAATTACCGGCGTGTAAAAAGATTGTACGGCCACAGCTTTTGAAATGGCAAGACAGGATTGAAACGAAAGCGAAATTATTTTGAACTGAAATTTCGTTTTCGTGAAATCCTGTCCGTTTTGCATAAAAAAACGAGAAAGTTTCATGAATTTCGCGTATTGTTCTTTTTTCCCGATTTGCCTATAATTCAGACATAAGCTGATGACAGGTTCATCGGCAGGAAACAAAAATAAAAGAAATCAAAAGAAAGGCAAGGTAACGAGACATGAAAATTGGATTTATCGGACTTGGAATCATGGGACGCCCCATGGCAAAGAACCTGGTGAAGGCAGGTCACGAGCTGGTGGTATTTGACTTCAATAAGGAAGCGGTTGCGGATCTGGTATCCTGCGGCGCCAAGGCTGCTGAGAGCGGCAAGGAGCTGGCCGGACAGGTAGAGGTCGTCATCACCATGGTACCCAATTCTCCTCATGTAAGGAGCGCGGTTCTCGGTAAGGACGGTGTGGCTGAGGGCGCGAAAGAGGGTCTTGTATTGATCGATATGAGCTCCATCGACCCAACCGAGAGCAAGGCGATCTCCGCGGAGTGTGAGAAGTACGGAATCCAGATGCTGGACGCTCCCGTATCCGGCGGCGAGCCCAAGGCGATCGACGGAACCCTGTCCGTTATGGTAGGCGGAAAGAAAGAGCTGTTTGACAAATATTATGACATGCTTATGGTGATGGCAGGTTCCGTAGTGTATGTAGGCGAGATCGGTTCCGGCAACGTTGCCAAGCTGGCGAACCAGATCATCGTCGCGGCCAACATCGCGGCAGTGTCCGAGGCATTTACCTTCGCGAAGAAGGCCGGCACAGACCCGCAGCTGGTCTATCAGGCGATCCGCGGCGGACTGGCAGGCTCCACGGTTATGGACGCCAAGGTGCCCATGATCCTGGCCAGGAACTTCAAGCCCGGCTTCCGCATTGACTTGCACATTAAGGATCTGAACAATGCCCTGAATGCCGCCCATGCAGTGAGCTCACCCGTTCCGCTGACTGGCCAGCTGATGGAGATCATGCAGGGACTGAAGGCTGACGGCCACGAGAAGGAAGATCATTCCAGCATTGTGAAGTATTACGAGAAGATCGCTAATACCACTGTTGAATAAGTTTCTGATATCGAAGGAGATGAAGCTATGAATACCGATTTCATTAAAGGCGTTATCGTTCCGATCATTACCCCTATCGATGAGAATGAACTGATCGATGAGAAAAAGCTGCGGGAGCAGGTTGATTATGTGATTGACGGCGGAGTGCTGGGTGTTCTGGCCTTCGGCAGCAACGGCGAGTTTTATATGGTAGAAGAGGATGAGATGGAGAGAGGCCTGAAAATTATGGTTGACCAGGCCGCCGGCAGAGTTCCCGTGTACTTCGGCATCGGCGCCATCAGCACCAAGAAGTGCGTGCGTCTGGCCAAGATGGCCGTCGCCAACGGGGCCGCGGGTATTTCAATCCTTCAGCCCATGTTCTTAAAGCCCACGGAAACCGAACTGTTCCGGCACTTTAAGACCATCGCGGACGCAGTTCCCGAGACTCCGGTTCTTCTGTACAACAACCCCGGCCGCGTAGGATATACGCTGTCCGCCAATCTGGTGGAGAAGCTGGCCCATGAGGTGGACAATATTGTCGGCATGAAGGATACCAGCGGCGACATCACTCAGACCTCCGAGTTCATCCGCAGAAACAGAGACGTAAACTTCAAGGTATTCGGCGGCAAGGACACCCTGCTGTTCGCTTCCATGTGCCACGGCGCAGTGGGCGGCGTATGCACGGCAGCCAACTTTATGCCGGAACTGATCACCGATATCTACAACAAATATGTGGCGGGAGATTTCCAAGGCGCTCTTGAGGCTCAGTTTAAACTGAATCCCGTCCGCCTGTCCATGGACGGTGCCAGCTTCCCGGTAGCGGCCAAGGATATGGCCAATCTGCGTGGACGCGAGATCGGTCTTCCTTATACGCCCAACCTGGCTACGCCGGAAGGCCCCGTTCTTGACAAGATCAAAACTGAGATGAAGAAAGCCGGTCTGATCTGAGGAGGGAATTA
The DNA here is from genome assembly GCA_947626475.1 of uncultured Lachnospiraceae bacterium. Classification (GTDB taxonomy): domain Bacteria; phylum Bacillota; class Clostridia; order Lachnospirales; family Lachnospiraceae; genus UBA3402. The sequence continues at coordinate 47,862 of CANQSK010000001.1, read as the reverse complement.
TGAAACTGTTATTTGCTTCTGATTCTTTTAAGGGAACCCTGTCCTCCCAGCAGATTATCCGTCTTCTGACGGACTCGGCGAACCGTATTTTCCCCGGCTGTGAGGTCATGGGCGTGCCCATCGCCGACGGCGGGGAGGGCACGGTGGACGCGGTTATCGCCGTGACGAAGGGACAGATGGTATCCGTTCCGGTACATGGCCCCCTGATGGAAGAGACCACCGCCTCTTACGGCGTGTTCGGCGGCGATTCCGCTGTCATTGAGATGGCGGCCGCCTCCGGCCTTCCCATGGTTCCCGCGGACAGGAGGAATCCTCTGAATACCACTACATACGGAACCGGCGAGCTGATCCGGCACGCCCTGGATTCCGGTTACCGGAAGATCTCCGTCGCTATCGGCGGAAGCGCCACCAACGACGGCGGCATGGGCGCCATGACTGCCCTGGGCGTCCGTTTCCTGGACAAAGAGGGCAAGCCGTTAAAGGGCGTCGGATCCGACCTGGCGAAGGTTGCGGACATCGATCTGTCCGGTCTTGACCCGGCAGTGGCCGAGGCTGAGATCACGGTCATGTGCGACGTGAACAATCCCCTCACCGGTCCTGACGGAGCTACCTATACCTTCGGAAAGCAGAAGGGCGGCACTCCTGAGATTCTGGATGAGCTGGAAGCCGGCATGAAGAATTACGCGGCTCTGCTTCTGGAAAAAACAGGAGTTGACGTGGACAAGATCGCCGGCGCAGGCGCCGCAGGCGGGCTGGGAGCCGCCCTGTGCGTATTCCTGAAAGCCAATCTGAAGTCCGGAATCGAGACGGTTCTTGATCTGATCGATTTTGACACGCTCCTTGAGGGAACGGATCTGGTCGTCACCGGCGAGGGCCGCATTGACTGGCAGTCCGCCTTCGGCAAGGTGCCCAGCGGGATCGGCATGCGCTGTAAGAAAAAGGGCGTGCCTGCTGTGGCCATTGTGGGCGGCATGGGGGACGGCGCCGAAAAGATCTATGAGTTCGGCGTAGAGAGCATTATTCCCACCATCAACGCGGCCATGGATATTGAGGAGGCTCTGGAGAGAGCTGAGGAGCTGTACGCAGGCGCCGCGGACCGTCTGTTCCGCATGATCCGTGTGGGAATGTCCATGAAATAATTACTGCGATTACTCCTGCAGTTAAGGAGACTTTACATGAATTTTTCATCCCTTATTAACCTGCAGGCGGAAATGTTTCTGCTTTTAATAGTGGGAGCAGTTCTTCGCAAGACAAATATCCTTCCAGGTCAGTCAAAAGATATTCTGACTGACCTGGTTTTGGATTTAATCCTGCCCTGCAATATTGTCAATTCCTTTCGCAGGGAATTTTCCCTGGAGACACTGACCAGCTTTCTTGTCATTATCATCGTCGCTCTGGCGATCCAGGTGATGTGCTACATCCTGAGCCGGATTCTCTACAATAAAGAAGAGCCTGCCAGGAGGAAGGTGTTCCAGTACTGCACCATGGCGTCAAACGCGGGATTTTTGGGGAATCCCATCGCGGAGGGCGTATTCGGCGCGGAAGGCCTGGCTCTGGCGTCCGTCTATCTGATACCTCAGAGGGTGGTCATGTGGTCGGCAGGCCTTGCCTGCTTCACAGACACAGGCAGCAAAAAAGAAGCGTTCAAAAAAGCGACGACGCACCCCTGCATTATAGCCGTGTATATCGGCATGGCGCTGATGATCAGCCAGCTGCCCCTTCCTGAGGTGCTGGGAAAGACGATTCAGGAGGTAGGCTCCTGCACCATGCCGCTGTCCATGATCCTAATCGGAACGATCTTTGCCGATATTCCCCTGAAAGGAATCGTTACGGTTCCGGTCGTCCGGTTTACGCTGATCCGCCTTGGGTTGATTCCCCTGCTGTCCCTGATCGGCTGCCGGATATTCAGAGTGGATACGCTGGTCACGGCGGTTTCTGTTCTTCTGGCGGCAATGCCGGCCGCGAGCACTACGGCCATTCTGGCCAACAAATACGGCGGCGACGTGGAATTTGCCACGAAATGCGTGGTCTTCTCCACATTGATGACGCTGATCACCGTTCCGCTGTGGTGCATGGTGCTGTAAAACTGAACAAAAGGAGACGTTTATGGAATATCTGAAAACGGGAAATCATTATATTGTGCGCCTTGACAAGGGCGAAGAAATCATGCAGAAGCTTACGGAACTCTGCCGGAAAGAGCAGATCAGGGCCGGCTCCATCGTGGGACTGGGCGCCGCGGATCAGGCTGTGGTAGGCCTGTTTGATACCTCGACCAAGGTGTTCAAGAAAAAGGAGATCGCCTGTCCCATGGAGATCACTTCCATCATCGGAAATATTTCCACCAAGGACGGCGAGACCTACCTGCACATTCACGTAACCCTGTGCGACGAGAATCTGCAGGCCATAGGCGGCCATATGGCTGCCTGCCGCGTATCCGCCACGGCGGAGCTGACCGTCACCGCTTTTGACGGCTGCACTGTTGAGCGGGAGATGAACGACGAGATCGGTCTTAACCTGTACAAATTCTAAAGCTTAAGAATTCCAGTATCTGCGGGCCAGTTCGATAAAGTACTGGCTCGCTTTTGTCAGATAGCTGTCCTTCTTGTAGCAGGCTGTCACCTGCCAGTGGGGATGGCTGGGGAGCGCGAAGCAGGCGATTCCCGGCGGGTTGTCCTTCACGTAATGGCGCGGAAGCAGTCCGCAGCAAAGGCAGCTTCGGATCAGGGAAATAATGGTGGCGTTGCTCTGGGTCTCGAACATGACGTGGGGCTTAAAACCGCTTTCTTTGAAGATATCGTCTATTAGATGACGCAAAGTGGAAAACTTCTGCATGATGACAAAAGGCTCGTATCGGAGCTCCTTCAGATCTATAACCGCGTAGGGTTCGCCGATAGGGGCGGCGTACTGGCTCAGGGGATGGCCTGAGGGAATGACCAGGAGGATTTCCTCCTCCTGCAAAGTAATATAATTATCGGCGGTCCGCTCTTTTTCACTGAGAGTCAGAAAGGCGATATCCAGCTGGTCGTCCGCCAGCATATCCTGAAGCTCTATGACGACCCGTTCCACCGGAGTTACGGTCATCTCCGAGTATTCCTGATGGAACTGCGGATATACGGCTGTGAACATTTCGATGCCTCTGCCCGGCGTAAGTCCGATAGTCAGAGAACCCTTCTTGGTCTCAGCAATATCATGAATCCTGTCATAAGTAATCTTCTTCATATGCAGCATCTGTTTGGCCGCGCGGATATAAATCTCCCCGGCGGGCGTAGGACGCCAGTTAGTTCGGGACCGATAGAAGAGAGGCGTTCCCAGTTCTTTTTCCAGCTTCAGAAGCTGCTGATTCAGCGCCGACTGGGTAATGAACAGCTTTTCGGCTGCGTGGGTGATATTGTTTTCCTACGCGATCTTCAAGATGTATTCCACTTGTTTTAAATCCATAACTCAATCCTCATTTTAATTCTATACCGGGAGACGGTATCATTTTAACAGTAAATCACAAAAAAATCCACATCTATTTTGTCTCAGACATATAAAAAACGGCAGAACCATGCAGGAGAAAAATAAGAGGCCGCCTGCGCCGGAATCTTTGCCGCGCGACTGCGTAAAAATCAGATTTGACTACAAAAAAATCAACGCGGCCATATCGGAAAAACAGCGGAGTTATGCTACAATAATAGTTGTTTATAGCGGCAGCGCGTAATAATTAATAATTACAGATAAGGAGCTTGGGGAAATGAAAGAATTTATGAGAAAACATCCGATTCCGGTTGCTGTGGTATGTCTGGCAATGGGTATTGCGGCAATCAAGCTGCCGGTACATGATATTCCGGGGCTGTCAGTGGTGCGTTTTGTCATGACTGCCATTTTGTTCGGGGTGATAACCGCAATGGGCGGAGGCGGCAGCCTGCGCCGCGTCAGAGAGGGGGCGGCAGATACGCTGCGTAAGTCCGTCTATCCTCTGATTCTGGCCGTCCTTATGGGAGCCCTGATGGTAGCAGCAGCGATTTCCGGTAATTCGATGAATACAGAGGGATTGGCGGTGAAGGAGATAGAGTTTCTCATTCTCTGCGCCTCAATCGGATTGTTTGAGGAGTCCCTGTTCCGCGGAGTCCTGTTCAGCGGACTTCTGAGAAAGATGGGCGGCACCCGGAAGGGAATCTTGTGGGCAGTACTTCTTTCCTCCCTGATCTTTGGATTTGTACATGTGGAAGATTATATATTCGGCGGCAGCTACGATCTGATCGGCTGTGTGCAGTCCCTATTAAAGATCCTCCAGTCCGGGGCGCTGGGATTTCTCCTGGCGGCACTGTATATGAAGAATAAGAATATGTGGATGATCGCTCTCGTTCACGGGATTAATGATTTCTTCCCTATGCAGGCTGCTATAATGGGAAATGCTTCCCTTGGCAACTATGTGGGATCCGGTGAGGGAGGAATCATCCTGGCCGGAGTATATCTGTTCTATTTCCTGCTGTATATTCCGGTACTCATAACCTCCGTCAGGATCATTAACAGGCAGGAACTGCCGGAGTACGGCATTTTTAAAGAATAATTCCGAAAAAGGAGGAGTCAAAATGAATGAATTGTATGAGATCACGAATCCTGTCTTCAACACGGCGAAGATGACGCTTAACCTTCTGAGCGCCGTGGGCAATGAGGATGCCGCCGCCTTTTTGCGGACGCTGGGGTTTGAAAAATCGCCTCACGTGAGCGGACAGACGGCTGAGATCGAACTTTTGAGCAGGATCGGAGCCATCACCATAGAACTGCGTTACGCCCTGGCAAACAGCATGATCGAGGCGGCCGGGAATCAGAACGTGCTGGATCTGGCCTGCGGCTATACGCCCAGAGCCAAGTATCTGATGGACAGAGGGTATCAGTATATCGGCGGCGATCTGCCTGCGGTGGCAGAGGATATGACGCGGGTATCGAAAGAGCTTCTGGACGGAAAGGCCCGGTTCCTGGTGGTGGACGTGACCAACGGCGCCAGCGTCCGTCAGGCCGCGGACCAGCTTCCCGGACCTGTTACCATCAGTTCCGAAGGACTTGTCAGCTACCTGAACAAAAGTGAGATGTCCGCTATGGTCAGCAATTTTGCGGAGGTGCTGGCGGAGCACGGCGGCTGCTGGATCACCACGGATTTTGAGAGCGACGATTATTTCTTTGCCATCGCTCAGGCGATTTCCGGAGGCGAGGGCGGACATTTCAGCCAGATTGTAAATTCTCAGGTTATCAAAAAGACGGCCGACGCGAATCACGCGCCTGTGTTTGCCAGTGCTGACGAGAAGCTGGAATTTTTGAAGAGCTTTGGCCTGAAGACGGAGCGCCGTCCCATCACCGGGCTGGATCGTCTGGGCCTTCGGACTCTCTATGCCTGCACGCCGGCCCAACGCGATGCCATAGCGGCAGCCCTGGAAAAGATCAATGTCTGGATCATGACTCCGGACGGGGAGAGGACAGAAAAGACAGACCATATGGAAACAGCCGGACTGACCGCGGAACAGTCTCTGACAGGCAGCGCTCTCACGCTGCGGCTGAAAGGACGGCTGGATTCCATCAGCGCGCCGGAGCTTCTGGGTATGTTTCAGGCTGTCGCCGCGGAGAATAGCGTTCAGGATATCACCCTTGACCTTGAGGGCCTGGAGTACACGTCCTCGGCCGGGCTGCGCGTCATGCTCATTATGTTTAAGCATACGGGCAAAGAGCAGGGGCAGTTCCGAATCCTGCACGTGAACGATACGGTCCGCGATGTCCTGGACAGCACCGGGTTCAGTGATGTTTTCGGCCTCTGATGGGAAATTAAAGAAAGCAAAAGACGGAAACGGGTTTCATAACCCCATCGGTGCCTTTCGCAGAAAGGCGGGTTATAAGGATGAGATAGTAGAAATAGCAGCCGGGATTTATTTCCGGCTGTTATTTCGTATGGCGGCTATGCCGTCAAACTGATCAGAGATTGGTTTTATAATGTTAACTGCGCTATCGAGGAGGAAGAACGCCCTGGGCCAGGAGCCGCGTCTGCAGCTTTTTCACATCCATGTCTCTGGGCAAAACATTTTCTCTTGCGCAGACAGCAGCGGCGATTCCTGCCGCCTGCCCTATATTGGCGCATATGGGCATGGCCCTATAATTCGAATGAGCTTTGTGGGTACCGGAAATGTTCCGTCCCGCAAGAAGCAGGTTATCAATCTGTTCCGGAACCAGACAGCCGTAGGGAACGGTGTAAAAGGTGCTTTTGAAGGAAGCCTGCTCCCCCGCGGAATCCAGACCGGAACCGGACGTGTTATGGATATCAAAGTTAAAGCTGGCGTTGGTGACCGCCCAGTCATCAAAGACTCTGGCGTCCCGGATATCCTGCTCCGTAAGGGTATAAAGTCCCGCAAAATGGCGTGTCTCGCGTATCCCTATCAGGGAGGCGGATGAGAACAGCCAGCAGTTTTCATAACCGGGAACGTATTCCCGCAGAAAACGAATAATGTCATCCATTTGTCCGCGGCAGACGAGGGTCGCCCGGGTGAGGTCTTCCGTTCGGGTCCCGTCAACATTGATACAGTTAGTCATATTGCATGTGACGACGCCGGAAATGGTCGTTGGATACAAAAGCACATGACCGGCGGGAAACGGAAGATGTTTTTTGCCGAGATCCTGAATTTCTCCTTTTGGAATCGTGATATAATCTTCAAATTTTCTCGGAAATACGGCTCTGCTGTAATCAACCCCGCCAATCTTGAACATAACCGTTGCCGGCTGCATCATACCGTCGGCCGGTCTTCCGGTGACATAGGCCGCGCCTGCGCGGGCGGCAATGTCGCCGTCTCCGGTGGCGTCAATGGTGATTCGGGACAGGATTGCCTGTCTGCCTGACTTATTCTCAACGATCACGCCGGTTATCCGGTTCTTTTCCATAACCGGTTCGCAGGCAAAGGTATAGAGAAGAATCTGAATGTTGGCTTCTGACAGCATGTCGAACAGGACATTCTTCAGTTTTTCGGTATTGATGGTCTGACGGGTGGCGGAAGACAAGGGCTCCGTTCCCGGCAGATCGGAAGAGCGGTTCAGGATCTCTTCATAGATTCCTCCTTTTGTCTGACCGGTCCAGTGGCTCATCAGGCCGGCGGTGGCAATTCCTCCCACGTCTCCGGTCTGCTCCACCAGCAGGACGCTGGCCCCTTCTCTGGCCGCTGATATGGCCGCGCTGACCCCGGCGGGACCGGCGCCAAGAACGAGTACGTCCGGACAGGCGGCGACGGGTACGCTGCGAGCGGGTTCCTGGATCCATTTTTCCATGTTGATTCCTCCTGTGTTCGTAAATTAACAGATAAATAGCAGAATATTGAAGGTTTAACTAAATATTTAGATTTCTTATCTGTTTTATTCATGATACAATAATTACAGGCAAGTCGCTACATAACATCAGGCCGGAAACTTATGTTTTCATGCAAGAGGATCACATGATGAATACGTTAATCGACGAGATAGCCGCTTATTTTGATTATCTTGAAACGCAGCACGGCGACTATGTTTCTTTTCACAATCGAAGGATTCCGATGAACGATTATATGTTCAAACTCGCGCCTTACAATATCAGCAGGTGCCCTTTTTGCCTATATGTTAAGTCCAGCGCCCAAGTCTGGGACCGCTGCATCGCACATCAGAAAAAGGTATTTGAGGCCTGCGGGAACGGGGAATTTTCCGGAACCTGCTACGCGGGAATCGGAGAGTATGTGTTTCCGATTTACGGAAGCGACCGCTCCGTGCTGGGTTATGTCAGTTCTGGAGGTCACGGGATTCAGAGGGAACCGGCATTGCAAAAGATGGCCCATTTCGCGGAGACCTACGGGTTTGGCCGGCAGAAACTGAAACGGCTCTATCTGGAGACGGCCAGGCCGGAGGAGGATCCGGAGACGCTGCGCGCAAGGATGGCGCCTCTCGCAAGGATGTTCCAGCTGCTGTATATGGAACGAAAGGAGCTGGAAGATACAGCAGGCAGCGCCTTTCGCGAGTACGACAGACTGAGCATGGCGATTGTTTATATCAGAAAAAACTGTGCCCGGAAAATTACAGTGGAGGATATCGCCGGATATTGCCACTGCAGTGTTTCTGCCCTCAGTCATCTGTTTAAAAAGCAGACCGGGATGAGCGTCCCCCAGTATATCGGCCGAATCCGAATGGAGAGGGCGGAAAAGCTTCTCAGAAAAACGGAACTGGATATCACCCAGATTTCAGATCTGCTGGGATACTGCAATCCGGGGTATTTTTCCGAAGCGTTTAAGACCAGGTTCGGATGTTCGCCGAAAGCATACCGGCAAATCAGCCGTGAAGAGGCCGGGATAAGGAGGAAATCGTGAGATTGATGGGAAAAGTAAGGTTCAGGATAAACAGCGTCTCCGTCAAATTTGTCGCGTTATGTCTGTCAATGGTGCTGCTGCCTGTGGCGGTCTTGATGCTGTACGTTACCGGCAGGTACCGCAATTATGTCCGGGATGAATTAAGACGCAGCGTGGTCCGACAGCTTCAGAATAATGAAGAGGATTTTTATACCACGCTCCAGCATATGACGAATATTGTACGCATTATCGGCAATAACGACGAATTTTGCGGGTATCTTAACGATCCGGAAGTGTCCGGATATACGAAGCAGAGCTGTTTTGACCGGATTATTTCGGATATCGAGTTTAACAACCTTTACAGTATTTCCGGATTCCGGATTGCCTGCGTCGATAATTATGGTAAGGTGTACAGCAACTGGAGTACGAATTTTCATGATTACAGTTTCTTAAACGATCTGGACTGGGTGCGGGAAGGCATCCAGCAAAACGGATATGTCGTATGGAATTTCTTTGAACCGTCCTATATTGTGGAGGAGAACAAAAGTATCCGTTATATATCCGTAGTCCAGTCTGTTCTGAACAGAACCGGCGGACGTGTGGGCACGATCATCGTCAGTATACCGGAAAGCGTCTGGGGAAATTCGCTGAAACAGGCCTGCCTGACCCCGGAGGACATTATCTATATCTGTACGGAATCCGGCCAGGTGGTGTTAAACCTGGATCACAGTCGCAGGTTTGAGGAAGAACAGATACATCAGTTCGCTGTATCCGCGGAAGAGCATCCGGAAGGGATGATGGTGTCGAGGGCGGACCATGAGTATCTTCTGACCAGTTTTACCCTGGGTAAGCAGTTTACCTACCAGGGCGAAAGACTTCATATTATGTGCCTTGCTTCCTGCGACGCGTTTGCCAGGAGTATTCATATCCTGTCTCAACAGACCGGCTTTATCGTCGCGGCGTTTATGCTGCTCCTGTGTCTTAGCGTTGCTGTGTGGACAAAGGTGATAACCCGTCCCCTTCAGCTTTTATCGGAAAAGATGCTGAACTATCAGCAGGAGGAGACGATTGAAGGACTGGATTTTGAACGGCAGGATGAGATCGGCGATATCAACAGGTCTTTTAGGAGTATGTCCATAACGATCAGCGAATTATTCCGAAAACAGAGGACTGAGGTGAAGGAGAGGGAACGGTACCGCTACGAAGCTCTGAGAGCACAGGTTAATCCCCACTTTTTATTTAATGTGCTTAATTCTCTGAGGTGGATGGCGATTATTGAAAACGCGGGAAATATTGTGGAATGTATTGATGCGCTGGCGACCATACTGCGGTACAGCATGAACCGGGACGGGGAGATGGTAAGCATTCAGGAAGAGATTGAAAGCGTGGAAGCTTATATTTTTATTAATAATTTCCGATACGGGAACCGGCTCCGCTTCCAGCCGGAGCTGGAGGAGGATGTGCTGAAGCTTCGAATTATCCGTTTTATTCTGCAGCCGGTCATTGAGAATTCTGTTCTGCACGGGTTCAAAAATGTACGGAAGGAGGGAGTGATCCTGCTTCATGGAGGAACGCGAAACGGAGTGCTCAAGCTGTATGTGGAAGACAACGGTATCGGTTTTTCCAGTGACTGGCTCCAAAACGCCAATGCCGCCGAAGGGAAAGGGGAAAAGAAGATTACCGGAATCGGGCTTGGCAACGTAAACGGACGGATTCAGAGCGAATATGGAGAAGCCTTTGGCCTTCGGGCTTACAACAGCGAAACGGGAGGGGCAATTATAGAGTATACGCTGCCGGTCATACGGCAGGACGGACGGAGGGAGACAGATGCGGAAAATACTGGTTGTGGATGATGAGTTCCTGGTTCGGATCGGGATCAAAGCCCTGATAGACTGGGAATCCTACGGATATCAGATTGTGGGGGAAGCGGCTGACGGGAAGGAAGCCTTGGAAAAGATCAGCCAGCTGGAGCCGGATGTGGTTCTGACCGACCTGAAAATGGATGGAATGGACGGATTTGACCTGATTGCCACATGCAAAAAGACATTCCCGGCTGTCAAATTCATTGTTCTCAGCGTGTTTGACGATGCCGAGAATGTAAAACGGGCCATGAAACTGGGAGCTGTGGACTACGTGTTCAAACTGAAGCTGAATCCGGAGGAACTTCTGGCAATCCTGGATGAGCTGGACTATGAGACCGGCAGGGCGGAAGAGGAACGATTCGCGCGAAAAAATATTTCCGACGTGAAACGGCTTCTGATGCGTCTGGCCGCGGAGCGGGATTACAAGGATTTTGAACGTCTGGAGAGAACCTTTGCCGAGTTCGGACTCCCGGTAAATTTCAGGGAGTCTTACTGTGTGCTGATGCTGCGGTACGATTCCTGCGCCGGCGGGGCGGAAAAGAAGAAAAACGATAAACTCCTGGAGGACGCTGTCGGAAATATGGTGCAGAATGTGCTGGGGGAAGAGTTAAAGCTGGAGGTTTGCGGTTATTCGGATCAGTGTCTGATATCGGTGATCAACCCCGGAGACAGCGACGGTTACAGCGCTCTCCGGCTAAAAATAGAGGAACGGTTTCCTGCCCTGTGCGAGTATGGCGTCCGCTATGCCAATATCCGGATCAGGGGAGCTTTGTCTCCTGTGTTTCAGGGGATCCGTAAATTCGCGGACGCGGTTTTCTGCTGTGAAAAAGCTTTTTCCTTAAATGCAGGTCAGACAGAGGGCCTGTGCGTGTATCAGGGGGAGGTTCGCAGCGAGATCATGATGCTGAAACAGTTTATCAGCGAGAATCTCTCACGGAATTTTATGATTCGCGACGCGGCGGATTACTGCAATATGAGCGAAAGCTATTTCGCCCACGTATTTAAAGAGGAAACCGGCCTGAGCTTTATCGAGTATGTGACCCGGCAGAGAATCCGTAAAGCCAGGGAACTGCTGGAAAAGACCGATCTTCCGGTGTGGATGGTTGCTCAGGAGGTTGGGATTGAAAATCCCAATTATTTCAGCGTGGTGTTCTCAAAGATATGCAAGGAATCCCCCAGCGAGTACCGGTCCAGATTCCGGTTTGAGAAACGGCAGCTGAATATTGATAAAAAAGCAGAATCCAAAAGATAATCTTCTTCGGGTATCGTTAGATAATAAAGAATGTTGACAGATAATTTTATGGCATTTTTTGACAGAAAAAACTACAATTAAATTGTAACAAACAGACGAGTTCATCAAAAAGGAGAAAAAGTATGAAAAAACGTATGGTGTGTAGTTTGATTTCTGTTCTATTGGCTGGGGCCATGTTGACAGGATGCGGCGGTTCTTCCGCGTCAGGGGACGGAAGTTCTTCCGCGGTGAAAGAAAGCTCTGACGCGGGGGGTACCGCAAAAACGGCGGCAGCGGAAGAAAATCCGCCTGAGGAGGTAACGATTCATTTCTGGTCCGGTCTTTCCGACGCATCTTCCCAGGAGGCTCAGCAGAGACTTATCGATGCGTTTGAAGAGAAGTACAAGGATAAGGGCTATAAGGTTGAGGCGGAATCGTTTGTCAATGACTCCAACGGCAACCTGAAGCTGGAGGCCAATCTGCTGGGCGGCGATGAGATTGACGTTTACGTCTCTTATTCATCTTCCACCCTGTTTAAGAGGGCGGAAGGAAATCTGGCTCTGGATCTGACCGATTTGTGCCAGAGAGATGGATTTGACATCGAATCTTATGCCGGCGATATGATGGAGTATTTCCGCAAGGACGGCAAAGCCTACTGCCTTCCCGTGAGCCTGAGCAAGTTCTGCATGGTTCTCAATAAGGATATGTTCGACGCGGCGGGAATTGAGATTCCTGAAAGCTGGACCTACGACGAATTCCTGGAGGTTTGTAAAAAACTGACCCATGGAGAGGGAGAGGACAAGGTCTACGGTATGTTCTGGAACACCAATGGCGGAGACAAGAGCGCCTATGCCCATTACATGTCTGCCAAAGCCTTCGGAGGAGATTATTACTATAAAGAGGGAGGAACGGAAACGAATTTCGACGATCCCATATGGCAGAAAACCATCGAGCTGATCAATACGACGATGCAGGAGGGTTACACGCCCACTCACGCGGACACAGTAACGGAGAAGCTGACTCAGGAGAGTATGTTCCTGACCGGCAGGGCGGCCATGTGCAATGGAAGCTGGGTGTTTCAGAGCATCAAGGATACGCAGACCTATCCTCATGATTTTGTCACGGCGTTCGCGCCTTTCCCGGCGGTAGATGAGGAACACAATACCTATATCCGCGGGGGTTATCAGGATCTTCTGAGTATCAATCCGCGCTCTGAGCATATCGACGAAGCCTGGGAGTTCATGAAGTTCTATATGAATGAGGGCGCTCTCTATATGGCTGATATCGGACGGATTCCGGCTTCCAACACGTACGACAATGAAGAGATCGCGGCCAGAGTGTTAGGCAGCGACGGACTGTTCGATGAGCAATCAGCCGCAAGCGCGCTGATCGATCCTTCCGGCAACTACGCGGTTTCCACGATTTTGGAAAAAACGCCTCAGATCACAGATGTCTTCCAGGAAGAGATGGAAGCGGTCTGGACAGGAAATAAAACAGTAGAGGAAGGACTGGCAAGCGCCAAGAAACGCGGAGACGAGATTCTTGCGAAGGAATAAGGGGGCGGAAGATGAAGAATCGAAGATTTCGGCTTTCGCGCCAGCTTCGGACGGACATTACCGGTTACGCGTTCCTGCTGCCCAATTTCGCCGGATGCCTCACTTTTACGATCATTCCGATTCTGTGTTCGCTTGTCTTCAGCTTTACGGACTGGGAATACACGAGAGGATTCGGAAACTGGAATTTTGTGGGCCTGAAGAATTACATTGACATGTGGACCGATGAATGGTTTCTGGCATCCCTGAAAAATACGCTGCTGTACACAGCGTCAGTCGTTCCTGTTACAATCCTGCTGGCGCTGATTCTCAGCGTACTCATTGACAAATACTGCATCGGCAAGCTGCCCATGCGGCTTGCCATGCTGATGCCTTATTTTTCCAGCACGGTGGCTGTCGCGATCGTCTGGGTCATGATGTATTCCTCTTTTGGCCCGGTGACGCAGCTGGTCAAGTGGATTGGGGTGGAGAACCCGCCAAAATGGCTGGCGGATTATCATTGGGCGCTGCCGGCGGTTATCCTGGTGACGATCTGGTCGACGGTGGGATTCGCGATGATGATCTATACCTCCGCTATTCAGGGGCTTCCGACGGAGCTTTACGAGGCGGCGGATATTGACGGAGCATCGGAGCTCGACAAATTTTTTAAGCTGACCGTTCCGTTTTTATCACCGACCACCTTTTATCTGCTGATTACCAATATCATTTCATCCTTTCAGGTATTTACGACAATCCAGGTAATGACGGGAGGCGGTCCGGGAAACTCGACGTCCGTGATGGTATCTTATATCTACCGTTCCGCCTTCGGATACTACAAAATGGGTTATGCTTCCGCCATGGCGTGGATCCTGTTCCTCATGATCTTCCTTGTGACGCTGATTCAGTGGAACGGCCAGAAGCGCTGGGTTGGATATTGACGGGAGGTCTGAAATGAATAGAACAAAAAGAACCGGGTTCGATACTGCGCTGAAACGCAGGTTTGGACGGGATTATAAAGCGAAGATTGTGTTCACGGTTCTCATCGGGGCCATTGCCTTGACCATGACGGTACCAATTCTGTGGATGCTGTCCGCCTCCATGAAGAAGGCCCTGGATGTGACCAAGCTGCCGATCGACTGGATTCCTGATTACTTTTATCCGGACAATTATGTAGAGGTCTGGAATATCGGAGGAAAGGCGAGACGGAACTATCATTTTGCCCTGGCATATTTTAACTCGCTGAAAGTAACTCTTACCTGTGTAGCAGGGGCGGTACTGACCAGCACCATGACGGGATACGCCTTTGCCAAAATAAAATTCCGGGGCAGAAACGTACTCTTCCTGCTTTACCTCGCCACCATGATGATTCCGTCCCAGATTACCATTATCCCGAAATTCGTGATCTTTGACGCGCTGAAACTGGTGGGAAGCCATAAAACGCTGATTCTTCCGGGCATATTTTCCATCACCGGCACCTTTCTAATGCGTCAGTGTTTTATGCAGATACCGGATGAGATTCGGGAATCCGCCAGAGTGGACGGGGCCAGTGAATTTCGTACCTGGCTTCAGGTCATGGTGCCTATGGCAAAATCAAGCATGGCGTCTCTGGCGATCATTATATTCCTTTGGACCTGGAACGATTATCTGAACCCGCTGGTGTTTCTGCCTAACTGGCGCCTGCAGACGATACCGCTGGCGCTGAACAGTTTCGTCAGCGAGGCGGGAACTGAGTACCATCTGATGATGGCGGCCGCCTCCTCGGCGCTGATTCCCATGTTTGTTATGTTCATTATCGGACAGAAACAGCTGATCAAGGGAATCACCGCAGGCGCGGTAAAAGGATAGGAAAGGGCATCAGCGATGAATAGAGAGCGTATATCAGAATTCAGAGAGAAAATAAAAAATTCCCGGGCGGTGGGACTTTTTATGAAAACCTGCGACCCTGCTTTCGTTGAAATAGCCGGATACTCCGGCATGGATTTTGTAATCCTGGATATGGAGCATGGGCCGGCCGGGATTGAGCAGATGCAGAATCATATCCGGGCTGCGCAGTGTTCCGGAGCTGTTCCCATCGTCCGGGTCGGATGTACGGAAGAGATTTCAAAGGCCCTGGATATCGGAGCCGGAGGGGTCCAGATTCCCCAGATCGGCACCGCCGGGGAAGCGGAAGCGGCTGTGCGGGAGGCCAAGTTTTATCCGACGGGCTCCCGCGGCGTCTGCCGGTTTGTGAGAGCGGCCCGCTATTCGGTCACGGAACGGGAACGCTATTTCCCGGAGGCAAATGAGACGCTGGTCATTGTTCAGCTGGAAGGACAGGAAGCGATGGAGAATCTGGATGAGATCATGGAGGTTCCGGGGATTGACGTGCTGTTTATAGGTCCGTATGACCTCTCGCAGAGTCTTGGAATCCCCGGGCAGACCATGCATCCGCAGGTGATTCGTCAGATGAAGAAGATTGTGGAAGCGGCCCACAGGAAAGGGCTGTTGGTAGGTACTTTTACAGATGACGCGCGGACGCTGAAGCTGTGGAGCGAGGCCGGCGTGCAGTACCTGTCTTATTCAGTGGACGTAGGGATTTTTGCTGATGCCTGTGCCGGAGTGCGCCGGGAGTTTGACGCTTTTGGGATAGGTGCGTCATGATTGAGGATACGAAGAAAAGAGGAACGAGATGAAAATCCATTCTGATTTTACAGGAGGAAATATAAGAGTAAGAGAACAGGACGGCGACCGGTTCTATCTGGAGAATGAGCTGCGCGACACATGGAAGGACTGGTTTTACTGGGCTTTTTGTGCGGAACAGGCTCAGGGGCGGACGGTTACCTTTGTATTCGGGGAGAAAAGACTGGGCTATTTTGGCCCGGCGGTCAGTCATGATCTGAAAAACTGGAAATGGCTGGACGCGCGGGAAGGCGATTCCTTTACCTATACATTTGGTCAGGATGAGGACCGGGTTTATTTTGCCCATCATATGCTGTATCACCCCGAACGGTTTGAGCGGTTCGCCGAAAGGCATGAGATGCCGCTTAAGACTTTCTGCGAGTCGTCAAAGGGAAGAAAGGTACCTTGCGCGGAATTTGGAAGAGGAGAGAAGAAGATTCTCCTTACGGCACGCCATCACGCCTGTGAATCTACCGGGAATTATGTGCTTGAGGGCGTTCTTGAGGTGCTTTTAGAACAGCTTCCCGACGGATATTCTGTTTTATGCGTTCCGTTTGTGGACTATGACGGCGTGATTGAAGGAGACCAGGGAAAATTCAGGATTCCTCACGACCATTACAAAGATTATGACCTGGATAAGGAGCCGATCTATCCGCAGACAAAGACGATTCGGGAATATGTGGCCGCGCATTCGGTGATATTTGCCTTTGATTTTCATTCCCCCTGGCATCTTGGGGGTGAAAATGATCTCTGCTTTATTGCCCATGATTCCGCTGAAAAGCTGGAAGGGCTGAATCGCCTGGGAGAACTGTTTGAAGCAAGCATTACAGAAGCGGCGTTCCCCTACTTTCACAAGAACGACCATCCGCAGGGGCTGACCTGGAATACAAAGGATGTGGCGGGATTTCCGGCTTTCGTATTGTCCTTCCCTTCTTCCCGAGCGGCTTTTCCCCTGGAGCTGGCCTATTTCGGAAGAGACGATAACCGATTCACTCAGGCACGCGCGGTTGAGACAGGACGCTGCTTTGGAAATGCCCTTGTCCGCTATATGGAGGAACAGGAGACGGATTTTGGAAGAGTGCGTCAGCCGCCTGATGGAGTACAAGGAACGCTTTGAGATCATGGGAAAAGACCGCAACAGTTATTCCAAAACGGATCTGGAAGCCACGTTCACGCGGCTGAAGGAAGACCATATGCTGAACGGACAGTTAAAACCGGCTTACAACGTCCAGATTGCAGTGGTGGAGTTCTTACCCTCGGTTTTTGCGCCCTAAAATAGAGGTTAGAAAAAATGGAGACGCCTCCCGCAAAGGAATCCAGGTTAAAAAAACTTGAATTCTGGCGGGATCGTCTCCTCTTTGTTCATCATGGGGGGAAAAATCAGTATTAATTGGCAGTCCCTTTCTTTTTTGAAAAAGAGGTCAATGTATCGCAGGGAAACGCCATGGCTTTGTTCTATAATGGAGCCAGGGCCGGGGAGACGCGTTTCCACAGAGTGCCGCGTCCGCCCGCAGACGGCCGCGAAACGAATCAATCAATCGAACAGCAGGAGGGAAAACGGCATGAAGAAAACGGCTATCTTTAAGAAAACGGCTGTGGCTGCTGTCCTGGCAGGAGCGATACTGACTTGCGGCGTGATAACAGCGCAGGCTGCAGCAGGGCAGTGGAAGCAGAATGACACCGGATGGTGGTGGGAAAGAACTGGCGGATGGTATCCGACCAACACATGGCTTTGGATTGACGGCAATAATGATGGCAAGGCCGAATGCTATTACTTTGACAACAGCGGTTATATGTTAGCAAATACGGTTACGCCTGACGGATATACCGTAAATACTGACGGAACATGGACCGAGAACGGCGTGGTACAGACACAGCTTACAAACAGCAATCTGCATGAAGTCGGAGCAGTCAACGGGACAAACGCAACTGCAACAAACGGCGCAATCATGGACGGCAAAAGCTGGCCGCAGATGGCATTCGATGAAACACTTTGGAGAGCGGCAACAGAATGGCCGAATGGTTTTGAACTGCTTCAGGGAGACAAAACAGTAATCGGGCAGCACGCACTTGGATTGACTTATGCGATGCAGTATAACGGGCAGACCATCAGCATCAATAACTCAACAGCCTCGAATACAGTGGCTGGTTATTACGGTCCGGTCAGTGCGTTTTTCAGTAATTTTCCGGAACAGGGCATGGAATTGAACGCTTTTTACGACAATACTGGGTACGAGAGCTTCGCGTGGGGACGCAAACCACATGGCACAACCGGCAATTCAGACCAGATCTTCGGATTGCCACAGGGGAGTTACCGCATGGGAGCGGGCAGCGTTGGACAAAAACCGACTTGGCGCAATTTTTCGATTCTTTTAACAGCAGGGACGAACGGGAACTATTACATTTTCCCAGACAGCCCAATGTATGTCAATTAATGAATAGCACACAGGCATGAGGAGGTTCTTCGGAGCCTCCTTATTTTATGCGCAAAAGCCGCGGTATCAACCGATGCGAAAATCCGCAGGTATCATACATACTTTAGATATTTTTAAGCAGATAAGAAAAAGCAAAGGATACTCTTCTTTAACGACTGATCCTGACAGGCAGTTAATCATCTCTTGTCGAATACTAGGGAGTATGGTATGATGGGTACATGGGGAACCACGAAGCTAAAAGGCGGCTCTGCCCTCCAGATCACCGGAGGGACATCTATCCCTCCGGATACGAAGGAAGGAGGGATTGCCATGTATGTCACATATCAGGATCTTATCCAGATGTGCATCCTTATGGCTACTCTCGTGGGCCTGTGTTATCAGGTCTTCGGGAAAAAGAAATAAGCCGCCACTACTCCCAATAGTGACGGCTGGCGCATTCAGCGCTATGCAACATCTATAATAGGGTAGAGCCGCTTTCGTGGCTTCCCTTATTTATATCTTAACATAAACAACATACGTACGCAAGTGAAACCTCATATTTTTTTCTGCGGATAAGTGTTTTTTAAGCAGATAAGAAAAAGAGCAAAGGATACTCTTCTTTAACGACTGATCCCGACAGGCAGTTAATCATCTCTTGTCGAATACTAGGGAATATGGTATGATGGGTACATGGGGAACCACGAAGCTCAAAGGCGGCTCTGCCCTCCAGATCACCGGAGGGACATCTATCCCTCCGGGTACGAAGGAAGGAGGGATTGCCATGTATGTCACATATCAGGATCTTATCCAGATGTGCATCCTTATGGCTACTCTCGTGGGCCTGTGTTATCAGGTCTTCGGGAAAAAGAAATAAGCCGCCACTACCACCAATAGTGACGGCTGGCGCGTTCAGCGCTATGCTAAATAAATACTATTGAATAGGGTAGAGCCGCTTTCGTGGCTTCCCTTATTTATATCTTAACATAAACAACATACGTACGCAAGTAAAATCTCATATTTTTTCTGCGGATAAGCTTTTCACCTGCAGGCGCCGGAATCCGGAGATTCTTGCGGGGGTGACAATATGAAGGAGATAATGCCCTCAAATACGAACATACCGGTGAGATTTCAACAGATTTGCCAGTGGATAAGTCCGCGCTGATATGCTATAATGTAGCATATCCCTATGCATACGTTTTGGATTATAGAATAATCAGGAGATTTTCATGAGAAAACTGGCATTAAGTGACGAAATACTGCTGTCTGTCCAGCAGCCTGCCCGCTACATCGGCGGGGAGGTAAATATGGCAGTGAAGGATCCCGCGAAAGTGGACACCAGATTTTGCCTGGCTTTTCCGGATGTTTATGAAATAGGCATGTCGCATCTGGGAATCCAGATACTCTACGATATGTTCAACAGAAGAGATGATGTGTACTGCGAGCGGGTCTATTCCCCGTGGACCGATATGGACAGGGTGATGAGAGAGAATCATATCCCTCTGTTTGCCCTGGAGTCTCAGGATCCGGTAAAGGATTTTGATTTTCTGGGGATCACCCTTCAGTATGAGATGTGCTACACCAATGTGCTCCAGATCCTGGATCTGAGCGGCATTCCCCTTTATGCCCGGGACCGGACCGAGTCCGATCCCTTTGTCATCGGAGGAGGTCCCTGCGCTTACAATCCGGAGCCTCTGGCCCCTTTCTTTGACCTGTTCTATATCGGGGAGGGGGAGACGGTCTACGACCGGCTTTTTGATGTTTATAAGGAGCATAAGAAGCAGGGCGGGAGCCGGCGGGAATTTCTGGAGAAGGCCGCCCGGATACCGGGACTTTACGTGCCGGCCTTTTATGATGTGACCTACGCCCAGGACGGCACCATTGCCTCTTTTTCGCCCAACAATCCCAGCGCCCCGGCTCAGGTCGTCAAGGAACTGGTGGTGAATATGGACGACGCCTGGTATATTGAAAAGCCCCTGGTTCCCTTTATCAAGGTTACCCAGGACCGGGTGGTGCTGGAGATTCAGAGAGGCTGCATCCGCGGCTGCCGGTTCTGTCAGGCGGGAAACATCTACCGGCCTCTCAGGGAGCACAGTCTGGAGTATCTGAAAAAATACGCGTACAAGATGCTTAAAAGCACCGGGCATGAGGAGATATCTTTAAGTTCCCTGAGCTCCAGCGACTATACGCAGCTGGAAGGGCTGGTGAATTTTCTGATCGATGAATTTCAGGGAAAGGGCGTCAACATTTCCCTTCCCTCTCTCCGGATCGACGCGTTCTCCCTGGATGTGATGAGCAAGGTGCAGGACGTAAAGAAGAGCAGCCTGACCTTCGCGCCGGAGGCCGGTTCTCAGAGACTGCGGGACGTGATCAACAAGGGGCTGACGGAGGAGATTATTCTGAGCGGCGCCAGAGACGCATTCCTGGGCGGATGGAACCGGGTGAAGCTGTATTTTATGCTGGGCCTGCCCACGGAGACCGAGGAGGACATGAAGGGCATCGCGTATCTGTCGGAGAAGGTGGCCGAAACCTTCTACGAGATTCCCACGGAGCAGCGGCAGAGGCGGGTGCAGATCGTGGCCAGTTCCTCCTTCTTTGTGCCCAAACCCTTCACGCCCTTCCAGTGGGCGCGGCAGTGTACCAAGGAAGAATTCAGCCGGCGGGCTTATCTGGTGCGCGACACCTTCAGGCAGATGAAAAATTTCAAGAGCCTGAAATACAACTGGCATGAGGCGGATCTGAGCGTCCTGGAGGGCGTTCTGGCCCGAGGGGACAGGAGAGTTGCCCCTGTGATAGAGGAAGCCTACAGAAGAGGCGCACTGTTCGATTCCTGGGGCGAGAATTTCAACAACGATCTGTGGATGGACGCTTTTGAGGCCTGCGGCGTGGATCCAGGCTTCTATACAGAGCGGGAGCGGTCTCTGGACGAGATCCTGCCCTGGGATTTCATCGACGCAGGTGTGTCCAAGGAGTTTCTGAAGAGAGAATGGCAGGCGGCCCTGGATGAGAGGATAACGCCCAACTGCAGGCAGAAATGTTCCGGCTGCGGGGCAAGAGCCTTCGGAGGAGGTGTCTGCTTTGAAAATTAGGATCAAATTCCGTAAACAGGGGATGATGAAGTTCATCGGCCACCTGGATGTTATGAGATATTTTCAGAAGGTCATGCGGCGGGCGGATGTGGATATCCGGTACAGCGAGGGATTCAGCCCCCATCAGATCATGTCATTCGCCGCTCCCCTGGGAGTGGGGCTTCTGAGCAACGGGGAGTATGTGGATATTGAGGTGCTGTCCGCGGAGGACTCCCGGACCATGGTACGGAGGATGAACGAGGTGATGGCGGAGGGAATTGAGGTGGTGTCCTTTCGGAAGCTGGATGATTCCTCCAAAAGCGCCATGTCCCTGGTGGCCGCTGCCGACTATATTTTAAGCTTCCGCCCGGGAAAGGAGCCGGAGGATTTGGAAGTCTTTTTTGACAGGCTGGAGGCCTTCTATGGCCAGGAACATATTTTTATTGAGAAGAAAACCAAGAAGGGCGTAAAGGAAATGGATCTGAAGCCCCTGATCTATGAGCTGAGAAGAGAGGGCAGTTCCGTTTTCATGAAGGTTTCAGCCGGAAGCACCGACAACGTCAAGCCGGAGCTGGTCATGGATGCTTTTTATCAGTTTATGGGGCAGGAGCTTCTCCCCTTCACCTTCCAGGCGGAGCGGGAAGAGGTCTATGCGGATGTGGGCGCTGAGGGAGAACGCAGGCTGATCTCCCTTGAAGAGTTAGGAGAAGACATTGAATAAGCTGATCATTACCAGAATCAATAACCGCGTCCTGACGGCGCTGTACGCCGGTTCGCAGCCGGTACAGCTGGATCTGGAGGAGTCCGGCGGGTCTATTCTGGGCAATATTTATGTGGGAAAAGTGCAGAATGTGGTCAAAAATATCAACGCCGCCTTTGTAGATATCGGAAACGGCCTGACGGGCTACTACAGTCTTTCGGAGAACCGGAATCATTTTCTTACTAATGTATCCGCCCGCGGAGAAGCCCCCATGTCCCGTCCTCTGGCCTCCGGCGACGAGCTTATCGTCCAGGTGGCCCGCGAGGCAGTAAAGACGAAGGACGCGGTGCTTACCTGCAATCTGACCCTGACGGGAAAATACTGTGTTCTCACCGTAAATAAGCCACATATTAATTTCTCCTCCAAAATTCATGACGAGGCCTGGAAACGGGAGATCAGGAAACTTCTGAGAGCGGAGATGGAGCCGGAATTTGGACTGATCGTCCGCACCAACGCCTATGACGCTTCCTCTGAGCGGATCCTGGAGGAGCTGAGGCAGCTGAAGCAAAGATATCACTCAATCCTGGAAAACGGACGCTTCCGGACCTGCTACAGTCTTCTGACTGAGACGGCGCCGTCCTATATCAGCCGCTTAAGAGACACCTATTCCAGCGCCATGGACGAGATCGTCACGGACCAGCCGGACGTTTATCAGGCCGTAGGGGAATATCTGAACCGGGAACAGCCGGAGGACGCGGCGAAGCTGCGCTTTTATCAGGATCCGCTGGTGTCCCTGGTAAAGCTGTATTCTGTGGAGAAGGCCATTGACGACGCCCTGCAGAAAAGGGTATGGCTGAAGTCCGGGGGCTATCTGGTGATCGAGCAGACTGAGGCCATGACGGTGATCGACGTAAACACCGGCAAATATTCCGGCAAAAAGAATGTGGACGATACCCTGTTTAAGATCAACATGGAGGCGGCGGAGGAGACCGCCCGGCAGCTGCGTCTCAGGAACCTGTCCGGCATTATCATCGTGGACTTTATCGACATGGAACAGGGGGAGCGGCAGGCGGAGCTGATGGAATTTCTTACCGCCCAGTGCGAGAGGGATCCCATCCGGACTACGGTGGTTGACATGACCCGGCTGAATCTGGTGGAGATCACCAGAAAAAAGGTGCGCAAACCTCTGCGCGAGCAGATGAGCACAGCCGGGTAAATCTCAGTTTTTATACGCGATTTTCCCGAAAAATCAGTTGACATTTCTTGATTCTGATGTTATTATTTTCTAGTATGCCGCACAATGAGGTCTGCAAGTTTCGGAGGCTTTGACTTCCGGACACCGTAGTTGGCGAGTAATGATAAAGAGGAGGTGCCGAATATGTACGCGATTATTGCAACTGGCGGTAAGCAGTATAAGGTATCCGAGGGCGATGTCATTAGAGTTGAAAAGCTTGAAGCAGAAGCTGGCGAGACTGTGACTTTCGATCAGGTGCTTGTGGTCAGTGACGGAGAACTGAAGGTTGGGGCTCCGACTGTGGCGGGCGCTGCCGTTACCGGTACTGTTGAGAAGCAGGGCAAGGCCAAGAAAGTGATTGTCTACAAGTATAAGAGAAAGACCGGATATCACAAGAAGAACGGTCACAGACAGCTTTATACCCAGGTTAAGATTGACAAGATCAATGCTTAATTATGATTTGTGTAACGGTTTTTGTTGATTCGGCAGAAGATTACAGGGAGATTCACTTGAG
Organism: uncultured Lachnospiraceae bacterium; assembly: GCA_947626475.1. GTDB lineage: Bacteria > Bacillota > Clostridia > Lachnospirales > Lachnospiraceae > UBA3402. Next base: position 24,328 of record CANQSK010000001.1, on the reverse strand, counting down.
CGGCCACGCGGGCCGCGGGGACGAGCCGCTGGAGGGACAGAATCTGGTCTGCGCGGCGGTCTCGGCTCTGACTCTGAACATGGCCAACTCCGTAGAGCATTTTACGGACGACCGGTTTGAGGCGGAGGAAGAGGAGCAGGCAGGCGATTTCCGGTTCCGGTTTGTCTCTGAGATCAGTGAAGAGTCCAGACTCCTGATGAATTCGCTGGTATTCGGACTTCTGAATATCGCGGAGGCGTACGGAGAACCCTATATTAACATTCAGTTTAAGGAGGTGCAATACGATGTTTCAGATGAACCTTCAGTTATTCGCTCATAAAAAGGGTGTAGGTTCCACGAAGAACGGCCGTGATTCCGAGGCCAAGAGACTGGGAGCCAAGAGAGCCGACGGACAGTTTGTTCTGGCCGGCAACATTCTCTACAGACAGCGCGGCACCAAGATCCATCCCGGTGAGAACGTTGGCCGCGGCGGAGACGATACGCTGTTTGCCAAGGTTGACGGTGTTGTCCGGTTCGAGCGCTGGGGAAGGGACAAGAAGAAAGTTTCCGTATATCCCAGAGAAGCAGTGAATGAGTGATGATTGATGGCTTCATACAATTGCGTATGAAGCCATTTTTTCCATAAGCGAAAGGTTGGCTTTTATGTTTGCAGATCACGCTAAGATTTTCATCAAATCCGGCAGAGGCGGCGACGGACACGTCAGTTTCCGGAGAGAGCTGTACGTTCCGGCCGGAGGCCCTGACGGAGGAAACGGCGGAAAAGGCGGAGATATTATTTTTGAGATCGACGATGGCCTAAACACCCTGACCGATTTCCGCTATAACCGGAAGTTTGTGGCCAAAAACGGCGAGCCGGGCGGCAAGCGGCGCTGCTCCGGGAAGAACGCGGAGAATCTGGTCATCAAAGTCCCTGAGGGAACCGTGATCAAGGAATTGGAGTCAGGCAAGGTAATTACCGACATGTCGGGAGAAAACCGGCGTGAAGTGGTTTTAAAGGGCGGCAGGGGCGGTCTGGGCAACATGAACTACGCCACTGCCACCATGCAGGCGCCCCAGTACGCGCAGCCGGGAAAGGAAGGGCAGGAGCTTTGGGTTCAGCTGGAGCTTAAGGTTCTGGCCGACGTGGGGCTCATAGGATTTCCCAATGTGGGCAAATCCACCCTGCTTTCCAGGGTCAGCAACGCCAGGCCGAAGATCGCCAATTACCATTTTACGACTCTGAATCCCCATCTGGGCGTTGTGGACCTGGACGACGGGGCGGGCTTTGTCATGGCGGACATTCCCGGACTTATCGAGGGAGCTTCCGAGGGCGCGGGCCTGGGACATGATTTTTTGAGACATATTGAACGGACCAGAGTGCTGGTCCATGTGGTGGACGCGGCGTCCACAGAGGGCAGAGATCCGGTGGAGGATATCCGCATTATCAACCGTGAGCTGAAGGCATACGAGCCTGAGCTGATGAAGCGCCCCCAGATCATCGCCGCCAACAAGACGGATTCCATCTGGCGTGACGAGTCCGGCGACGGCTGGGAGGACCCGGTGGAGCGGCTGAAAAAGGCGTTTGAGCCGGAGGGCATCAAGGTATATCCCATTTCGGCGGTCACCGGCCAGGGCGTAAAGGAACTGATGTACGCCGTCTGGCAGATGCTTCAGACTGTGGACCGGACCCCTGTGGTCTTCGCGAAGGAATTTGACGTAAATCTCCTGAAAGCCGGTTCCAACCTGCCATATACGATCGAGAAGAACGAGGACGGCGAGTATGTGGTGGAAGGCCCCAGAATCGAAAAAATGCTGGGCTACACCAATCTGGAGTCGGAAAAGGGATTTCTGTTTTTCCAGAATTTCCTGAAGGAAACAGGGATTCTGGACGATTTGGAGAAGGCCGGCATCCGGGAAGGCGACACAGTGCGGATGTACGGTTTTGCATTTGATTATTACAAATAAGGCGATTGGAGGAACGTATATGACATCGAAACAGCGGGCTTATCTGAAAAGCCTCGCCATGTCCCAGGATGCAATTTTTCAGATCGGAAAATCAGGCCTGACGCCGGAGGTTACGGCGGCGGTCGCTGAGGCCCTGGAGGCAAGAGAACTGGTAAAAGGAAGCGTGCTGAAGAACTGCGTGGAGGATGAGAAGGAACTGGCCCAGACGCTGGCGGAGAGGACCCGCTCCCAGGTCGTTCAGGTGATCGGCAGGAAGATCGTGCTTTACAAACCGGCCAAAGACGCGGGTAAGAGAAGAATCGTGCTTCCGTCCTGAACCGGGAGGAGCTGGTGTCATGTCAAACATTGGAATTGTAGGAGGCACCTTCGACCCGATCCACAACGGTCATCTGCTTCTGGGAGAGCAGGCTTACCGGGAGTACTGTCTGGATGAGATATGGTACATGCCGTCAGGCCAGCCGCCTCACAAGAAGGACCACAAAGTCACTTCCGCCCCGGACCGCTGCGCCATGGTACGGCTGGCGATTCAGAATACCGGATATTTCCGTCTGTCAGAATTTGAGACGTCCCGCCGGGGAAATACCTACACGGCGCAGACCCTTCATCTTCTGCGGGAGGCCTATCCGCAGCATACCTTTGATTTTATCATCGGAGCGGATTCTCTCTACCAGATAGAGAGCTGGTACCATCCGGAGGAAGTGCTCTCCATGGTCCGCATTCTGGCGGCGGACAGGGAATACGACCGGGCCCATCCACCCATGGACGAGCAGATCCGCCATCTGACAGAACGGTTCGGCGGCCGCATTGAGAAGCTGCACTGCCGGGAGCTGGACGTTTCCTCGGAGGATATCCGCAGCCGGGTGGCAAAAGGCCTTTCTGTTAAGGGGATGCTGCCGGCGGCTGTGGAGGAATATATTTATCAGCGGCATTTATATATGGATTTGGAGGATTCTCTATGAATACGGATATACTGGAGTACCGTAAGAAACTGAAAAAGAAGCTGAGTGAAGCCAGATATGAGCATTCCCTGAGCGTTTCCTTTACCTGCGTGTGCCTGGCCATGCGCTACGGTTATCCTCTGGATAAGGCGGAACTGGCGGGACTTCTGCACGACTGCGCCAAATGCTACGCGGACACGGAATTTGTTCACAAATGTGAGAAACATGGCATTCCCCTGACGGAGGACGAGAAAAACGCTCCCGCTGTCCTTCACGCCAAGTACGGAGCCTGGATGGCGCGGGAAAAGTACGGTATTCATGACGCGGAGATCCTCAGCGCCATTGCCTGCCACACCACAGGCAAACCGCATATGGCGCTTCTGGACAAGATCCTTTACGTGGCCGACTATATTGAGATTCGCCGCGACAAGGCCGGCAATCTGCCTGAGATGAGGAAGCTGGCTTTTGAGGACATTGACGAGGCCCTGTATCAGATCATCAGCGGGACACTGAACTACCTGGACGGCAAGGGCGCGGTTGTGGATTCCATGACCCGAAAGACTTATGAGTACCTTAAAGAAAGGAGAAACTGTAATGAGTGAACAGCAGAACAGCGCACTGGAGATGGTAAAGATTGCCAGGAAGGCCCTGGAGGACAAGAAGGGGCAGAATATCAAGATTATTGATATCAGCAAGGTATCTGTGCTGGCAGACTATTTTATCATCGCCGACGGCTCCAATCCGAATCAGGTTCAGGCCATGGTGGACAACGTGGAGGAGGCTATGGGGCAGGCCGGATACCGCTGCAGGCAGATCGAAGGCTACGGCACCGCCAACTGGATCCTGATGGATTACGGCGATATCATTGTTCACGCCTTCAATCGTGAGGACCGCCTGTTCTATGATCTGGAGAGGATCTGGAGAGACGGGAAGTTCCTGACGGAAGATGACATAAAATAATTATGTAAACTTCTATGGGGAAAATAATACCGGCACCGCAAAAGAGCAAAAGCGGAGGCCGGTATTTTTTTACATCATCCGGAACAGTCCGATGACTACACCGAGAACCTCAGCCTCATTGACAATGATCGGGTCCATGGTGTCGTTCTCAGGCTGAAGCCGGTAATGGCCGTTCTCACGGTAGAAGCGTTTGACCGTAGCGGAATCATCCACAAGAGCCGCGACGATCTCGCCGTTGCGGGCGGTAGACTGCCTTTTGACGATGATCTGATCTCCGTCGAAGATACCTACGTTGATCATGCTGTCTCCCTTGACCCGCAGCATGAAGACCTCCTGGTTCGGAAGCATCTCCACAGGGATCGGGAAGTAATTCTCGATGTTCTGCTCGGCCAGAATCGGCTGTCCTGCGGCAATCGAGCCTACGAGGGGAACATTCACCAGCTCCCGGCGCGTAAGTCCGAAGCTGTCATCGGTGATCTCAATGGTTCTGGGCTTGGTGGGGTCCCGGCGGATATAGCCGTTCTTCTCAAGAGTCTCCAGATGAGAATGAACGGAAGAAGTGGACTTCAGATGAACTGCTTCACAGATCTCACGGACAGAGGGCGGATAGCCCCGTTTCAGAATACTTTCCTTAATATAATCCAAAATTTCCTGCTGTTTCGCTGTTATCTTGCCAAAAGCCATAGGGGATACCTCCGTTTCGGATACAAATGAACTGCTTCTGGATTTATTCTAACATATGTTCGATTAAAATGCAAACTTTTGTTCGATTTTTTGCAAAAAAATCTTGACAAACATATGTTCGTTCAGTATAATAGCATCATACAGAACATTTGTTCGCAACATGTGTTCGGAGCGGAGGTGTCTATGATGAAGAAGCTGGCAGTGTTGGCTGCTCTGATTGCTGTTCTTGGTTCCGGTTTCTGCGGCGGCGTCCTGATGAATGCCATGGCGGATGACCATGTAGGCAGTGAGCCGGTTGTTTTCTATAAGAGTATTGAGATCCAGTCGGGAGATACTCTGTGGAGCATAGCGAAAGAGTACGCCCCGCAGCTGGATCTGGATACGCAGGAGTATATTCAGCGCCTGCGTGAGATGAACCGTCTTCAGGAGGATGTCATACATGCGGGAAGACATCTTACTGTTATGTATAACAGCGGAGCAGTGGGCTGAGAATTCTTTGTTTTGGAGTATGCGCCTGCCGGATGCTCCCTCCCTGGAAGTGGGCTTGATTTATCAGTTTTATAGTTTTTATGGATTTTCAGTTTCCTGTGTCTGTCAGTCCTCACGGAGACGGACTTTATCGCGGGCACTGCGGCGCCGGTTGTCTTCCAGTGCCGCATAGTGTTTCTTCGTGGTATTGACGTCCGAGTGTCCCAGAACATCCGCCACCAGATAGATATCTCCCGTTTCCTGGTAGAGAGAGGTGCCGTAGGTGCTGCGCAGCTTGTGGGGCGTGATCTTCTTTAAGGGAGTTACGATTCTGGCATATTTTTTAACCAGGTTTTCCACGCTCCGCACAGAGATCCGCTTCATTTGAAGAGAGAGGAACAAGGCGTTTTCGTGACCCTCCGCGGGAACCAGATGCTTCCGTTCTTCCATATAGGACAGCAGCGCCTCTTCAACCTCATCTCCAAAGTAGACCACGACCTCTTTTCCGCCTTTTCGGTGAATACGGATGCCGTCGTTTTTGAAGTCCACGTCGTTGATGTCCAATCCTACGCATTCCGATACACGGATTCCGGTTCCCAGAAGAAGCGTCAGCAGGGCCAGATCCCGCACCTGCGTCTTGTTGTGGAACGTTTTCTGCTTTTCCGTGAGAGAATCACCGTTTTCCACGGCGTCAAGAAGCATGGCGACTTCATCCGCGTCCAGCCGGATGATTTCCTTTTCGTGAAGCTTCGGGAGCTTTACGATGGCGGCGGGATTGACGGTCAGCCGCTCTGTCCGGTAGAAGTAGTTGTAGAAGCTCTTCAGAGAGGATATTTTTCTCATGATCCCCCGTTCTTTATTGACGACCTCCTGATTTTTGCTGTTCTCCCTGTATTTCAGGTACTCCATGTATTCTTCCAGGTCAGAGACCGTAATTTGCTCCAGGTGGGAGAGGGTGATATCCTTTGTCTCCATCTTTGCGAATACAGGGTTCTCCTTCCGCAGAAAATCGAAAAACACGTTCAGATCGTAGGCGTAGGCAAGTCTTGTTCTGGAAGATGTCTGAGGCTCGATTCCACGGAAGAAATCCCGGCAGAAGAGCGGCAGTGTATCAAGAAGCTCCCGGAGATGTATGGTGTTTTCCCGGTCTTTCTGTTCATAATATGGCATCTGGTAAGGCATGACAGTTCCTCCTTGCATTAAGGCTTTAAGAGTCAGACACATCCGGCCAGCCGGGAATGCGGCCGTTTACAATGGCGTGGAACATATTGTTTTTCGCGTCGTGATTGTCCGGCAGAAGCGAATTTGTTAATTTTTTCACATATTCCCGTTTCGTGTAGCCGTCCGATGGACATGGATTTTTGCATACAGGCAGCTGATATTTATTCCGAAAACCGACTATATCAGACTCATCCACGTAGATCATGGGCCTGATCACCGTAAGGCCGGTACGGTCCAGATACGTCCTGGGTGAAAAGGAATAAAACCGGCCTTCATATAACAATGACAACAACATGGTTTCCACCACATCGTCCTTGTGATGCGCGTAAGCGACTTTATTGCAGCCGCAGTCCTGAGCCGCTTTGTTGAGAGCTCCCTTGCGCAGCTTCGCGCACAGGGCGCACGGGTTGGTTTCTTTTCGGACGCCGAACAAAATTTTTCCGATATCCGTAGAAATTATCGTATAAGGAACTGAAAATCGCTCACAGAGCGTTTTGACGGCGCTCAGATCAAATCCTTCAAATCCCAGGTCCACAGTTATGGCGTGGATTTGGAATTTCTTCGGATAAAACTGCATCAGACCATGCAGCGCATATAATAATGTAAGGCTGTCCTTGCCGCCGGAAATCCCTACAGCGATCCGGTCGCCGTCCTCGATCAGCTCATAATCATCAATTGCCTGGCGCGTCAAACTGAGAAGGCGCTGTAATTTCATGATAGTAGCCCCTTTTTATACCGCTAACTATTCGTTAAACTATTCTTTCGCGAATAGTTACCTGTCGCTTCCTATTCTACTTCCTGTTTCCGTAAAAGTCAATCCCCAAGTTCAGCTGCCAGACAAAATCAGTCGCCGATCAAATCCCGGTTGTAGGGCCAGTCCACATTATAGATTCCGACCGTCACATTGTTGGTGATTCCGCCGGTTTCGTGGATCAGATACATGGAGCCGTTGCCGGCCCAGGCGAGGAACATGTATACATGGGCATTTTTTCCGGTGCGGAGAATGATGTCGCCGGGCCTTAAAGCCTCGCGGCTGATTCCCCGGCCAAGGGAACAGAGTCCGCCGGTACTCTGGTAAGGCAGCTCCCGGCCAAGGGCCGTCCAGTAGACCCAGGAGATCCATCCGGAGCAGTCCAGTCCGCGAAGGGTTCTCCCCCGGTAATCAGGCGTCACGATCGTTCCGAAACCATTGCCTTCATACCCCGGTCCGTAAGGTTTGCCTCCCCAGTAATAGGGAATGCCTCCGATGCTCTGAAGGGCCTGCTGAATCAGCAGTCTTCTGGCGTCGCTGGTCCCCTCGGGAAGCAGATTCATATAATACTGTACTTCAGAGGCCGTCAGCGGGTTCCGCACATACATGCTGGTAGATATGGTCAGTCCGTATTTTTCATACCAGTCCTGACGGTCCAATGCGTAGACACAGCTTCTTCTGTTTCCGGCCCATCCGTACCAATTGCCTGAAAAACCTTCCTCGGAATTGCCTGCGGAATCGATGGCATACAAATTATTGGTACCGCCCAGACCGGAGATCACCGCTTTGATATTCAGATCAATGTGGCCCGGACAGACTGCTTCCTGTTTTCCGCTTCCGTCAGAGGATTTCCGGCCGGAATCCGATGTGCTGCTCTCCGCCCGGGAAGCGTTATCTGCAGAAAAACTTTCCGCCGCCGCCTCCGTCGCTGCGGTCTCTGACGGCGCAGTCTCTATAGGAGAAGATTCCGCAGGTGAAGTCCCTCCCATAGCCGGTGAGGCATCGGCCGGTGACGCTGTCTTTATGGTGGTGTCTCCCGGTCCTCCAGAGACCCAGCCCCAGGGTGTAGTCTCCGTGGGATCTGTGGCCTCTGCAGCGGCCTCAGCGGTTGTTTCCGCTGTTGTCCCTGCGCTCTCTTCGCCTGTGTTTTCCGGAGCTGCCGCCGCTGTCTCCGGAAGCGTCTCGGCGGCGGCCGTCGTTTCCGCCGTTCTTTCCTCGGTCTTTTCCGTCGCGATCAGCGATTCGCCGGAATCAGACGCCTCCTGTTTCTTGGCAGCCGGTTTGGTGACGGCTCCCGGTCCCTCCGGGACCCAACCCAGAGGCGTGGTCTCCTCTTCTTCTGATTCTGCCTCGTCAGGCGCTTCCGACACTGCTTCCGGCAGAGCGGCCTCAGCGGCTGCCTCGGCTGCAAGTATTTCCAGGGAAATCTCCTCCGGGAGGTCGTCAGCTTCCCGCTCCTCCTCGTCGTCCTCCAGAAGGCACTTGCCGTCGCAGTAATACAGATCGCCTATGGAAATACTGTAGCTGTGGGAGGCGTTCCACAGATTCTCCGCGTAGGCGTCAAACTCTTCCTGATTCTCGATTCCCCTATAATAGGCGTAAACGCTGGCCATGGACAGAATCTCTTTGGCATTGGAGTATCCGCTGATAGGAGAACCGTCGCCGTTGTAAAAGGTCACGTTAACGTTGGTCCAGGAGGTTTGATTACCGGTATCTTTTTTGCTGCCGAGCCGGGCTGCCATGTCCGCCGGGGATACCTGGGAATTGCCGTATATCTGTGAAATCCACTGGATATCCTTCTGATTCAGCTTATAGAACACCTGACCGGCATAGCTTTGAGACGGATCCTCCGCTCCCTCAGGAAAAACAAATGCCATGTTCAGCCTTACGGGAGTCTGTTTAGGCCCTCTGTCAGCGGCGGAGATGTCTCCGGAATCCTGCGTATCCCGTTTTTTTGCTCCTGCCCTCATATAGGAATCATCCAGTTCTTCCGGGCTGCCGGATTCCCGCGCATCGGCCGAAACTACCTGCGCCATCTGATACCACGGCCATGGATTGCCGCATTCCGCTCCCAGCCAACAGCAAAAGATTCCGGCGGTTACCAGAATCCCAATTTCAAGAGCCTTTATGTTTTTTGTTTGTTTCCAGTTTATTTTTCTATGCATTCCGATTCCGCATTCCAATCCTTAAATTCACTCAATGATTAAAATATACCATATCTTTTTGTAAAAATATAGAAAAAAAAGCTTAACAACTTCTTAAAAAAACTCCCGGCTGCCGCCGGAGGCGGCAATCGGGAGTCGGTTGAAAATCAGTATCCTTCTGTCCTGTTCCATTCGCTACAGTTTTGCGTGTTCCGCCTTCACTTTCGCAAATTCTCTGATCAGGTAGACGGCGCCGTCAACACCTGTAAGGCTGCTGTTCAGGCACAGGTCGTATCCTTTGGCATCGCCCCATTTCTTGCTGGAATAATAATTGTAATAGCTGGAGCGTTTTTTGTCCGTCTTTATCATAATATCCCGCGCCTTGTCCGCGTTCACATGGTGGACCTCCATCAGATGCTTGATCCGCTGATCCTCGTTTCCGGTGATAAAGACCGTGACCGTGTTGGGATAGTCCGCCAGAGCGTAATCCGCGCAGCGTCCGATGATGACGCAGGATTCCTCGGAAGCCAGCTTCTTGATCGTATCGAACTGCGCCAGAAAGATCTTGTGGTTGATGGGCATATCCATGTATGCCGACGTGTTATATCCCAGAGAATAGGTATCCATCACAAGAGAATACAGAAAGCTGTTGGTCGGCTTCTCGTCATGGGTCTGGAACAGTTCCTCGCACAGGCCGCTGTTCTTCGCCGCCTCTGTCAGCAGCTCGTTGTCGTAGCATTTCACCCCTATATCCTCAGCCAGCTTTTGACCGATAATTCGCCCCATACTGCCACACTGTCTGCCTATTGTATAAACAAGATGATCTCCCATAAATTCTTCTCCTTTCTCACAGTAGAAACATTATCTAATCGGATTATAATTCTATTATACACCAATCCGCGCAAAAAGCATAGTATAATTATTTCATTTTTTTAAGTTTGTCCAAAAGTTGTCTGAAATAATCCGGAAGCGGCGCCTCAAATTCCATATACTTTCCCGTTCTCGGATGAATCAGTCCCAGAACTCCCGCATGGAGGGCCTGTCCCTCCAGATGAAAGGGATCCCGCCCCGGGCCATACACGGTATCTCCAAGAAGCGGATGATGGATGGACGCCATGTGAACCCGGATCTGGTGAGTCCTTCCCGTTTCCAGGCGGCATTCGATGTAGGTATAGCCGGAAAAACGTTCCAGCACGTGATAATGTGTAATGGCCTCTCTCCCATGCTGGTAATTGACGCTCATCTTCTTCCTGTCCACAGGATGCCTGCCAATGGGTGCGTCCACCGTCCCGTCGTCTTCCTTAATGACGCCCCACACAACCGCCTGGTACACTCTGGTGACGGAATGTACCTTCAGCTGTTCCGCAATGGAATTGTGAGCCAGGTCATTCTTGCATACGACCAGGATCCCCGTTGTGTCCCGGTCTATCCGGTGAACGATTCCGGGCCGCATCACGCCGTTGATTCCGGACAGTTGCCCCCGGCAGTGCTCCATCAGCCCGTTTACCAGCGTGTCGTCAAAGTGACCGGCAGCCGGGTGAACCACCATTCCCTTAGGCTTATTTACAATGAGAATATCCTCATCCTCATACAGAATATCCAGATCCATTTTCCGGGCTGCTATCTCCGGCTCCTGGGCCTGGGGAATCTCCAGTTCAATCTGCTCGTCCCCGGCCAGCTTGTAATTGGCCTTCACCGGAGCGCCGTTGACGAGGACCTGTCCGGATTTTAACAGCTTCTGAAGATATGATCTGGACAGTCCGCCGCAGACCTGGGAAAGATACTGGTCGATCCTTGTTCCCGCCTGGAGGGGATCCGGCTGAAACTGCTGTCTCACTGAGAATCCCTCCCGCCCGGCCGCAGAAACTCCAGATCCTCGTCCCGGTAAAAACCGGATATCATCAGCAGGCACAATACGGCGGTGGAAACTGTCACATAACAGTCGGCCACATTAAAGATCGGAAAATCGATCAGCTTAAAATAAAAGAAATCCACCACATAGCCGTTGGCAAGCCGGTCGATCAGATTGCCGGCGGCGCCTGCCGCGATGGCGATTCCGCAGAGGGCCATAGGGATATGTCTGGAAGACTGAGGAAGCCTCCACAGCACGTAGATCACAGCGCAGAATACGATGACGGCTACCGCCACAAAGAACGGTCTTCCCCCCTGCATCATACCGAAGGCGGCGCCTCTGTTTTCCGAATACAGAAGCTCAAACACCCGGTCCCAGATGACGAAGGGCTCCCGTCCCATCAGTTTTTCCACGGCCAGCTGTTTGCTCCACTGATCAAGATAGGTCAGCAGACCGAATATTAGTGCCGATACTGCCATACGCCTGATTTTTTGCGTCATATTTCAGTCTTCTCCTTACAATTCCAGTTGTCACATGAGAATGGCCTTAAGACCGTCCCTCATCTCTTCCCGCGTCACGTTCCGCTCAATATAGGCGCTGCCTATCTCCTTAAGCAGGATAAATTTGATCTTGTCCCCGTCCATTTTCTTGTCGTTTTTGGTGGCGTTTAAGACGGCTTCCACGTCCAGGGAGGCAAGCCGGACCGGCATATGAAAGGCTTCCAAAACGGCCTCGATCTGATCCGTTTCCTCCGGCAGAATATATCCTCTCTGCCTGGATATGGCGGCGGCGGCCAGAACTCCCAGGCCTACGCAGTGACCGTGAAACATCTGAAAATTCATCAGCTTTTCTATGGCGTGCCCCAGGGTGTGGCCGAAGTTTAAGAGGGCTCTCTCCCCCTTCTCCATGGGGTCCTTCTCCACCACGTCCTTTTTGATCTGGTCGCTTCTCAGGATCATCTGAAGACAGACGTCCGGATCCCGGTCCCAGATGGAGCTGCTGTTCTCCGAAAGCCACTGATAGTACGCCTTATCCTTTATCAGGCCGTGCTTGACGATCTCTCCCATGCCGGAGCTGAACTGTTCGTCAGGCAGAGTCAGAAGGGTGCTCACGTTGGTGTACACCAGACGCGGCATATGAAAGGCTCCGACCATATTTTTGTAGGAGTCAAAATCCACGCCGGTCTTTCCCCCGATGGAGCTGTCCACCTGGGACAGCAGCGTGGTCGGTATCTGGATAAAGGAAATGCCTCTCAGGTAGGTGGCGGCGCCGTAGCCGCACAGATCTCCTGTCACTCCGCCGCCTAAGGCCACCAGCAGGTCGCTGCGGTCAAAATGCTCCAGGATCAGGCTCTCGTACAGCTTCCGGACCGTATCCAGATTCTTGTGCTCCTCTCCCGCCGGAAACACAAATTCCGTCACCCTTCGGCAGCAGCCGCTGAGAATCTCCTTCACAGGCTTTAAGTACAGGTCCGCGACGGTAGAGTCCGTCACGATACAGATCTTCCTTTCCTTTACGTTCAGCCGCTCTGTCTCCTCCGCCAGCCCGTCAAAGGACGCGGACAGCACAATGTCATAGATGGGGCGCTCTTCCCGATGCACCGTCAGTCGCCGGCCCATAAACTTATCCTCCTAACAGTCAAAAAGCAGACACTTCACCCAGCCGGCTACAGCCGTCCCGCAGCAGTATCTGCTTTCATGAAATCGTATTAATCTGATCAAAACCGCTCAGATCCTGAGATTCAGGCCTGAGATATCCATACTTCCGCTCCCCAGCAGGTCCTGGAAATCACCGGACAGTTCTACGGATTCCGGAGTGGCGATAAAGATATAATTGGATATCTTCTGCAGATTTCCATTCATGGAATAAGTGGCCCCGGAAGTAAAGTCGATGATCCTCTGGGCGATCTCCGTGTGCAGGCCCTCCATGTTCAGGACCACGGATTTGCCGGCAAGCAGGTAATCGCAGATCTCCTTGGAATCATCCATGGAAGTAGGCTTGATCATGGAAACTTCCATGTTTCTCTTGTTGTTCATGGGAACCACTTTGGATGACCGGCCGCCTCCTATGAATCTCGGCTTCTGCTGGGGCGGCTCTTCCTCGGCCTCGTCATCGTAGTAGTCGTCCTCTTTCTTGCCGCCGAAAATCCCCTTTCTGGCAGGCTTCTCATCTTCGTAGTCATCATCTAAGAAATAATCGTCATCCTCATTCTCGCTTAAACGAATGCTGTCTACAAATTTACCAAGCAGGCTCATAAATCCATTCTCCCTTTATTCTCTTGCACCAAAGATACCGGTGCCTACTCTGACCATGGTTGCGCCTTCCTCAACTGCTACCTCAAAGTCTCCGGTCATTCCCATGGAAAGAACACTCATACTAACATTATCAGCTTTTTTGCTTTGCATGTCAACATAAAATTGATGTAATTTTCTAAAAAATTGCCTGTTTTCCTCCGGGTCCTCCACAAAAGGTGCTATTGTCATAAGCCCGCGCACCAAAATATGGGACAGGGACGACATTTCATCGATGGCAGCTTCCGTCTCTTCCAGGCGGAAACCGAACTTGCTCTCCTCTTCCGCCACGTTCACTTCCAGAAGGATCGGGGTGACGATCCCCTGTCTGGCGGACTCCTTATCAATCTCTTCCGCCAGCTTCACAGAGTCTACCGAATGGATCAGACAGGCCTTTCCCACGATCTGGCGAACCTTGTTGGTCTGAAGATGGCCGATCATGTGCCAGCGGATATCCTCCGGAAGCTGAGGCTGCTTTTTCAGTATCTCCTGCACCTTGTTCTCGCCGAAATCCCTGGCCCCGGCTTCATAGGCCTCGGAAAGCATGGGGATCGGCTTGGTCTTGCTGACGGCGATCAGCGTCACCTCCGAGGGGGAGCGCCCGGCTCTTGAGCAGGCTTCGGCGATCCTTTCCTGAATCCGGTATAACTGTTCTGTTACCATAAATAACAGGCTCCTTTCTACTGATAGATCAGTTCGCCCTCCCGTTCAACGGAGGAGGCATTCAATACAATATGGTCATAGACATTAAGACCATAGCTGGTTCCCTTCTGAACCGTGTAAAATTCATCATTCTGAGCAAGTATCTCAATCTGCTTAAACACAGAGTAGCCTCTGTTGATATTGTAAACGCCCTGAAGAGACGCGGTAGGTCCTACCTGGTACCGGTCTGAGGAGGCGGGTTTTACCAGATAATCCCCGGCGTGAATCTCCTGGTCGTCGCCAGTATCTATGTAGTAGTATTCCTCCGTCATATAGTAAATGGTGGTGGGAACGAACACAGCGGAGGTGCCGGCCTCAGAGTAAACCTCCTTGTTGAAGCCCTCCTGGTCGCTGTCTCCGCCGGTGGTCAGGTAATCCACAGGCACCAGATAAAAGTTTTTCTCCGTGACCGAGCTGACCGGAATCTTCAGACCCTCCGCCACCTGCATCATTACCCGGAAGCTGATGTAACGGTCGGAAATGAACTGAACCATGTATTTTGTGAAATCCAGCTTTCCGTAGGGCTTTCCGTCCGTACCGGTGATGATGGAAAAGGCGCCGTCCGTAGTCAGGCTGTGGCTTGTGAACTGAACCTTCAGGCTTGTCTCATCGGCAAAGTCCGTCACGTCCTGCTCTGACAAGGGGAAGATCAGAGACCAGTTGTCGTCGGTAATGACCTTGTACACCGGCGCTCCCTGCTCCACCAGGTCCCCGGCTCTTGTGATGGCGCGGGAATACTGGCTCCGGTCAAAAACGGTCTCGGATATCTGCGTCTCGTCCAGGTCCTCAAATCCGTCAACGGAGTAGGAAATAACGCCGCTGACCGGCGTACTGACCTGAACCAGGCCGCTGTTCATCTGGGACGCCAGCTGTTCCTGGTTGGACAGAGAATTGAAATTGGCATACTCCATAACCATGGAATCCAGAGAATACTTGGTGTCATATACCTGACTGAAATCCTCGTCCGAATATCCTGTGCTGAAGGCCGACAGCTCTTTCTTTACGCTGAGCAGATCCTCATCGGTCAGAAGCCGCTGAGACTGGGCGTTTTCCTCCAGGATCCTGGAGAACTCTCCCGTCTCGTCCATGGAATAAATGGTGGAACCGGAGGCAGCTCTCCGGCCCTCCCGGATATAGTAGTTGATATATCCGCTCTGGGCCGCGTACTCCGTGGTCTCCTGCCTTAAGGCGATGCCGGTGAAATTCTTGTCATTTACAATAGAACCCTCTGTCACCTCATAGGGCTGTACCTTCTGCCTGGTTACGTACTGGTAAATGTAAAAAGCCATGTATACGAAGATCATCGCGAAAATCAGCATTCCGATGTTGATCCGGAAAAAGCGGGGATACCGGATGATCTTTTTTTTCTTTTTGGCCATCAGGGTATATGCCTCCCTTCCCCTCTAGTATTATAAGGGCATTCCCTGAAAAGTTCAAGTTAAAAAAGAGCCTGACGGTCAGGCTCTTTCGTAAATATCAGAAAATCACAGGACTGCGGTAATTTTGTCCCTCGGATTACAGGGCTACGATGACCTTGTCCTTCACAGACTCAGGAAGCTTCTCCGCGTCCATGGATACACTGAGCACGAAGGTGATGTGGAACTTCTCTCCGATCTTGTCCAGCTCCGTCACAGTCCCGGTAATATCCTGTCCCTCCAGGCAGGCCAGCTTCAGAAAGCTGTCAAGGAACATCATCTCCAGGTCATGATCCTGAGAAATAATGCCGCAGATAAAACCAATAAACCCTGAGCTGTCGTTAATGTCAAATCCCTTGACATTAATCAGACGGATCTTGTTGCTCAACTCATACATGTGCTTGGAACTTTTATCCAGATAAACGATAGAGCCGTTTGCTTCCTTGATCGCCGCGTTGGCTCTATCCAACAGATGCTTTGTCTTTCCCTTACCCTTATCTCCTGCAATAATCTGCACCATACTTTTTGTCCTCCTTAAGTTAGTTTACTGGTTTTGTATAGAAAGTAATTTGATTTCACTTCAATTATAGACGAAGCCGGTAAAAAAGGCAATCATTAATTGCCGATTTTGGAAATTAACTTTGTCATGTTGTCATACAGCTTGTCTCTGCCGTTGGCTTTCAGCACAACCGATACATACTCCCTGTTCTGCGTGTCCCGGCAGGCCATGATCAGGCAGTTGCCGGCAGCCTGGGTGGTCCCGGTCTTGCTGGAAAACACCGTAATGCCGTCGGGAGCTTCCCTCTTGCCCAGCATGTAGTAATTGCTCCCCTTCCAGGTCTGATTCACCGGCTGGCCGTCCTTGTCCGTATAGGACGCCTCGTAGGAAACCGTGCCGGTTATCTCGCGGAATTTCGGAAGCTTCAGGGCTTCATTGTAGATCAGATACAGATCGTAAGCCGTCGTATAGTGATTTTCATCCGTCAGCCCGTGGGGATTTACAAAATGGGTTCCCGTCGCCCCCAGGGACTGGGCCTCCCGGTTCATCATATCCGCGAAGGCTTCAATGCTTCCCGCCATATGTACCGCGATGGCGGCTCCTGCGTCATTGCCGGAGGGCAGCATCAGACCGTACAGAAGCTGCTCCAGCGTCAGCTGGTCGCCCGGCTTGATCTTGCACAGGGAAGCGCCGGGCTCTGTGATGACCGCGTCCTCCGTGACCGTTACCATGTCGGAAAGATTGCCGTATTTGATGGCAATCATGGCGGTCATGATCTTGGTAATGCTGGCCGGATACAGCCGTTCAAAGGCGTTTTTGCTGTACAGGACCTGTTCTCCCGAAAGGTCGAATATGGCACCCGCCTCCGAATCCAGTTCGTCCCGGGAAAATGCGGCTTCATCCTCCACCACGCACAAATCCGCTGCCATCAGCGTACCCAGATCATCCACCTCGCAGGGAATGGAAAACGCCTGCTCTTCAAAGGAATAAGGCGCGGCAAGCTCCCTCTGGGCGCATCCCGCGGTCAGAACCGCCGGCAGAAGGCACAATACGGCAGCAGCCATGTTTACTGGTTTCATATTGATTTCCTGCTCCTACTTATACATTTCCCTCCACTCCAGATCTCCGCGTTCCAGGGCCTTGACCAGGAGTTCTCCCGTGGCAAGGTTGGTGGCGATCGGAATGTTGTGAAGGTCGCACATGCGTATAATACTGCTGCTGTCCGGGTCCGTTCTCTTGGGGGACACCGGCTCCCGCAGGAAAATAACCAGATCCAGCTGGTTCTGCTCAATGTCGGTGCACATCTGCTCGGTCCCGCCCAGATGACCGGCCAGATATTTGTGAATCGACAGATTCGTCACTTCCTCGATCAGACGACCTGTCGTCCCAGTGGCGAAAAGCGTGTTTTTACTTAAAATCCCCCGATAAGCGATACAAAAATTCTGCATGAGCTTTTTCTTGGAATCGTGGGCAATCAAACCTACGTTCATGTAAGCTCCTTCCTCCTTCATTCGTTGTTGAATCTGCGCTGTAATCCTACATTTAGTACCACTCCCATGCCGATAAAGAGACTCAGCAGGGAGCTTACACCGGAACTGATAAAAGGCAGAGGCAGGCCGGTGTTGGGAAAGATCGCCGTTGCTACCGCAATATTGGCGAAGCTTTGAAATCCGATCAGGGTCGCCATTCCTACACAGATCAGGCGCCCTGACAGATCGATGGTCCGCATGGCCATAACCAGACATTCATAGATCAGCAGAAGATACAGGATGATGACGATAACTGCGCCGACAAACCCGAACTCCTCTCCGATTATGGCAAAGATAAAGTCATTCTGCTCTTCCACAAGGAAATTGCCGGTCTTAACGGATATGATATCCGTGTTGTTCCAGCCCTTTCCCCAGAGCTGGCCGGAACCGATGGCCATGATGGAGTTTTCCTGCTGGTAAAAGGTATCCGAATACTTCTCGGGATCGATCCAGGCAAGAATACGGTTGGCCTGATACCCCTGCAGAAAGGGAATCATTCCCTTCTGAAGCAGGTACATGAGCAGCGCGATCCCCGGAACTACCACTGCCAGCACGCCCAGGATCCATCGGTAGCTGACTCCCGCGGAAAACACGATCACGGCCACCACGACGGCAAGCACCAGCGCGGTGGACAGATTCGGCTGCTCAAAGATCAGATACGCGGGAAACATGAACAAAAGAGCGGCCATGCTTATGACGGACACTTTGTTCATCTTTTCCTCGTATTTTTGAAAATACCAGGCAAAAAACAGGATCAGGCCGATCTTGACAAACTCCGATGGCTGAATCTGACCGATGACCGGAAGCACCAGCCATCTGGTAGCGATGCCGCGGGCTCTTCCGAACAGAAGCACTGACAGAAGGAAGGCCACGCATCCCCCATATATGATCCAGCGGAAGGAAAGCAGCCGGTGGTAATCGATGAGCGACAGGACGACAGCAATTACCAGACCGACTACGATCCCCAGTATCTGTTTGTTTAAGGTACTTTGATTCTGATTGGTCGCGCTCCAGATAGAAAGAAGCCCGACAACGCTCAGTGCCAGCATGTAAAGCAGCAGGCGCAGATTGTATCTTCTGAAATTGTAATCAAACAGCATGTTTATAAAATCCCCTTACCATTCAGGCTCTTTATGGGTATCCGCGTGTAAAGAACCGGCAGAAGGCCGGTATCTTCCCGGAGGGAGGCGTTGGTTACCGTCACTTCCAGTTCCTCCGGCCTTACCTCCATATATCTGGACAGGACACGGCAGAGGTCGTGTCTGAGCATGTCCAGAAGCTCCGGCGCGATTCCCGTCTTGTCCGTTATCAGAAGAAATTTCAGCCGCCTGCAGGCAATCTCTCCCGATCTTCTCTTTCGCAGAACAGGAATCCGTTCCATAACCGCCTCCTAAGCCCTTCTGAGGAAGCCGGTCAGCCTGTAAATCAGGCCGCGGGACAGATTCGGCATGGTCAGCGGAACTTCCTCTCCCAACAGCCTCTTGCAGATATCCAGATAGGCCTGTCCCGACGGAGTGTCGGTTCCGGCCAGAGGTTCTCCCTGGTTGGTGGAGATCACGATGGCTTCGTCATCGGGAATCGCCCCCAGAAGAGGAACCGCCAGGATATCCATTACGTCATCCACAGACATCATATCGCCTCTCCGGACCATATCCGGACGGATTCGGTTGACGATCAGGTGGATGCTCTTCATCTCGTAATTTTCCAGAAGGCCGATGATTCGGTCCGCGTCCCGGATGGCGGATACCTCCGGCGTGGTAACCACCAGCGCTCTGTCTGCTCCTGCCACCGCGTTCCGGAAACCCTGTTCGATTCCCGCGGGGCAGTCCAATAGTATGTAGTCGAAATCGTCTCTTAAGTCGTCGATCAGCTTTATCATCTGTTCAGGATTTACTGCTGTCTTATCCCTTGTCTGGGCCGACGGAAGTAAAAAAAGATTCGGGTATCTTTTGTCTTTCATCAGGGCCTGCTTCATTCTGCAGTTTCCCTCTACCACATCCACCAGGTTATAGACAATCCGGTTTTCCAGTCCCATGACCACATCCAGATTGCGGAGACCGATATCCGTATCGATCATCACCGTGCGCCTTCCAAGCATCGCAAGGCCTGTCCCAATGTTGGCAGAGGTTGTGGTTTTTCCCACCCCGCCTTTTCCGGAGGTAATTACTATGACTTCACTCATATCCAATTCCTCCTGCAATAAATGCCTGTCACGAATATTCTACATTATCTCTCGGAAGATTTCCAGTATTATTTGAATTTTTATCTTTGGAAAAAACTTTTTTTCATACTTTTGACACAAATCTCTCCGTTTTCGACAGTGACCATCACCGGTCCCCTGGCCAGCCGCTTCCCTTTATCGGAGCATGGGGCCTGATAGCCGGCGATCTTCAGCTGGGAAGGCGCCATATCCAGGGCGGCCACGCAGGCATCGGCGTTGCCGGAAACTCCCGCCGTGACGGATCCCCTCAGGTCTCCGATGACTACCACGTTTCCCTTGGAGATCACCCTGGCCCCTGCCTCCACATTGCCGATGACCACAATGCTGTACTCGGACTCCAATGTTTCCCCGGAGTTCAGATTCCCCCTGAAGAACTGGCCGGTGGCGGCGGAAAGCTCCATCAGTTTGTCGTTGAGGGCTTTCTCGCAGCGGGAGGTTCTTTCCAGGTCCTGATCCAGCAGGCAGAGAATCTCAATCTCGGAATTGGAGGTGATCACATTGATCATCTGAAACTCCTGCTCCGGCGTCAGCGGCTTGCCCGCCAGGGTCAGGGTCATCTGGACCGAACCCCAGAATTTGGCTGTCTCGCCGAATTTTTTTGCCACGTCGGAAAGCAGCTGCTCGTATGGTACTTCCGGGTCCAGAATGACCGTCATCCCGGACCGGTTGCTTTTGATAACCACATTGTTTTTCATAAACACACCCCACTGTCTTGAAATTAGTCTCCGACAACAATATTGGTGGCGTCAAGTGCGCCGGTATTCATGATATAATCAAGATCCGTATATCCGTAATACAGGGAATACACGTTCTTGGCCACGGCGGCCGCCTCAGACGAACTGTAGCCGTAAGGGATATTTACGGTCACGCTGATCTCCGGGCTCTCATAGGGGCCGTAGGAAATAAAGAATGCGTGGTTGCCCCGGGAGTTCTCCTGGGCCGTACCGGTCTTTCCGGCAATATTGACCTGAAGGTCCCGGAAAATCCCTTTGATGGAACCCAGGGCCACTACGTTTCTCATGCCGGTCTGCACCGTATCCCAGGTGGAATCCGCCACTTCCACGTGGTTGGAGATCCGGGGTTCATATTCCTGGACTACCTGGCCGCCGGAAGTGGAAATATGGTCGATCAGGCTCAGCTCAAAAACAGTTCCCCGGTTGGCCAGGGCGGATACATAGCGGGCCAGCTGAACGTTGGTGTAGGCGTGAGTACCCTGTCCCATGGCGGAACGCTCCGGGTCCTCGTTGGAAATGCTGGGAGAATTCTCCTCTATCTCAATGCCGGACGTATGATCCAGTCCGAACATGGCCGCGTATTTCTGGATCGTCCTCAGGCCCGTATCCGTAGAATAGACTCCGTCCTCATCGGTAGAGAGCCGGTGGGCGACCTCAACAAAATAGTAGTTGCAGGAGTTCTGGATGGCCTCGGCCATATTCAGCTCTCCGTGGTGGCCCGGATAGATCCAGCAGCGGATGGGGTTGGCCACCTCGTCATAACGGCCGGTACAGTTGATATGATCGTATATGGATATGACGCCCTCCTCCAGGGCGGCAATGGCCGTGATGGGCTTAAAGGTGGAGCCCGGGGCCTTCAGGGCCTGAGTCGCGTTGTTGTAGAAGGGCCGGGACAGGTCGTTGTTCAGCTGGTTGAAATAGACAGCGTCCACTGTACCGGACATCCGGTTATTGTCATAGCTGGGATAGGTGACCATGGCCAGCACCTTGCCGGTATGGACATCCGTCACCGTGCATCCTGCCGTACAGGGATCCAGCGCCAGCTGGGCCGGCGTGATCTCCAGGCTGCTGATCTTGTTAATCATGAAATCGAAGGTATAGTCCTCTCCTCCCGCCGCCAACCGCCCGATCTCCTGCTCGTCGTAGGGAAGGATTCCCTGGGAGTAAAGGGCCAGGCACAGCTCACGGCCGGTAACGATATCCTGATTGACCAGATAACGGTAGATCCGCTTGGTAAAGTTGGTGTCGTGGGCCAGCTGGGACAGCACATATTCCTTCAGGGTGCGGAAGCTCTCGTCGGAATTGGAATACCTGCTCTCCGTCTCCAGCTTGGTGGTGTCCACCCAGTTCCCGGAAATGCCGGCGTAAAGATAGTCCCTCAGGCTGATGCTCCCCTCATTCCAGGCCACAGCCTCCGGGCTTCCGGGTCGATCTTGTCTCTCTGGATGATTCCCACAGTTTCCCCGGTGAGGAAGGAATAGATATAATTCATGTAGGCTTTCATATCCTCCGGAAGATCCGACATGGGAGGACTGCCGGGATCGTCCAGGCAGCTTTCGATCGCCTGGAGAATCCGAGCCTGCTCCGACGCGAATTTCTGATAGATCGCCTGCTCAACCCCATCGGCCTCCGGATCCTCCAGATGGCTGAGGGACAGGACGTTATTGTTGATCAGCTGATAATAGGCGTCCTTGATGGGAATCTGAATCTTACTGGAATCCCGGTTCTCATCCTCCTCCACATCGCGGTTTACCAGATGGGACACCAAAACGCCGGCCAACTGCTGTTCCAGCAGGTGATAAATACCCTTCTGCAGATCGCCGTCAATGGTCAGATAAATATCCTTCCCAGCCACCGGCTCCGTGGAGTTGTCTTCCACCTGCAGGATCTGCCCGTAGCTGTCCACAAACATATTGGTAATGCCTTTCTGGCCGTGAAGGACTGATTCCATGGAGGCCTCGATCCCCGTGCGGCCCACCACGTCGTTGGCGTCGTAATACGGGTCTTTTTCCTGGAGGGAAGCCAATTGATCCGTCTGCACTTTTCCGGTGTAGCCGATGATGGGGGCGAAATAGACGGCGTCGTCATAGACGCGGACCGTGGACTCAGCGATCGCCACGCCGTCCAGGTCTGCCATATGCTCGGAAACGTCCGCCACCGTCTCCTGGGAAATGTTGTTGGCAACGGTAATGATCTCATATTTGCGGTAGGACGTCAGGGACAGGCCGTACCGGATGTGAGCGATCTGCAGGGCTTCCCGGTCTGAGAGGACCATGGGGTTCCCGTCCTTGTCCTTCAGTCCGTCCAGATCGTAGCGCTGGGAGGATTTGATCTGCGAAAACAGTTCCTCCGCCGTGACCGCTGACGGATACCTGCCATCGGGATCATCCAGTTTGTCCACAGAGCTGAGGCCGTAATAATCCCTCAGAAAACGCTTCCTGGCCGCTTCCGACGTGGAGGTATACACCAGGCTGCCGTTCTGGTCGAAACCCAGCTCCAGCTTGGACTCCACCTTTTCTCCGTGATTCTCCAGTATGCGGGTCAGCTGGTACAGCATCAGGTTCAGGGACTGGTTGTTCCGGTAAGTGCCCGTGTCGCGGATGGTGACGGAATAAGCCAGCTCATTGTGAGCCAGTATCTTGCCGTTGGCGTCATAAATATTGCCCCTGGTACCGGGCGTATAGACAGTCTGATAGGTCTTGGAAACGTATTTGGTCAGGTATTCCTGCCCATGGACGATCTGCATGTCAAAGAGCTTGCAGACCAGCACGAAAAACATGCCGGTGAACGCCAGAAACAGAAGAAAAATCCTGGAGGTCACCACACGCTTCACCATATCCAGACATAATTCCAGCAGTTCTTTAAACAAGGGTCGTATCCCTCCCGCTTTCATATTCCTTCAGCTTCCTGTCGATGTACAGCAGAAAACGGTAAAGGAACAGAGTCGTCACAACAGTAAAAATCGTCTCCGGAATGATCAGCTCCCGAAGATAATACAAAAAATCCAGCCTGCCCCGAATCAGGAAACGGAACACGTAGACATACAGATTATATGCCAGTTCATTGACTACGCTCAGTATCAGGGGAAGGGTAATGTAATCCTCGTAATAATACTCCGTGCAGATTCCGTTCAGATAACCGACATATACGTAAAACAGCGTATAGAACCCGAAGGGGCCGCTGTAAAACAGATCCAGCAGAACGCCTGCCAGGACGCCGTAAAGCATTCCCGCTCTTCTGCCCTCGATGAAGCCGAAGGAGAAGGTCAGGATCAGAAGCAGGTTAGGGGAAGCTGAGAGAAACGGAATCAGCGGAAATACACAGTTCTGGACTGTAAAAGCCGCTATGATAAGGGCCAGATTAATAAGCGCCCGCGCCATAAACTACTCCACCTCCGGATCGGACGTCTCTTTCATGTCCGTAATGATCAGGACTTCCCGCAGATTGCTGAATTCGGCCACAGGAACCAGATACCCTGAGCTGGTCAGCTGATTGCTGTCCAGGGTAATGTCCTTGGCGTAGCCGATCAGGATTCCCGGAAGAAAGGTGGAGCTGATATTGGAGGTGACGATCCGGTCACCGTCCTTTATGTCCGCCCCGGGCTGAATCTGGGAAATGGTAAGCCGTCCGTCCTGGTACAGGGTCAGATCACCTCCTACCAGGCAGATGTCTCCCGACTGAAGGGCCATGGCGCTGACACGGCTGGAATCATCAATGATGGAACGGACGGTGGCGTAATGCGCCCCCACATCCGTTACAATGCCCACCAGGCCGCCGCCTGCCATTACATTGTTGCCGGCCTGTATGCCGTCCGCGGAGCCCTTGTCTACCCGAAACACCTGGAACCAGTCTCCGGAATCATTGGCGATCACACGGGCCGCCGTCTTCTGATACTGCATGTATTCCTGGTCCAGATCGTACAGCTTGCGAAGCCTGTCCAGCTCAAACTGCTCCGCTGTCAGCCGGTTGTTCTCC